>NZ_VOPZ01000001.1:0-318974 GCF_010470665.1 Desulfovibrio sp. JC022
ATTGTCGATCTGCATCTCGGCTGGCTCGTTTTCTCCGTAAAGCACCAGTCCGGTTGTGAGTTCTTTTCGGGACCTGCGTTCCATCCGGTAATCAGAAAAGTTCATTATTTGCTACCTGTGTTAAAGTTGCGGAAGTATGCCCTGAACTTCTATTATTCAAAGCAATCCTTTTCCCATTCACTTTAAAGGTATCGAGCTGGGCGGACCTGAATCAGGTAAATCAGGTCCGGGTTGAGAAAAAAAAATCCCCGCAAGCGATAACACTTGCGGGGATTGGAGTTTTTTATTGACCGACTTACTTAGTCTTGGCAATGGGCCAGACTTCATCGATACGTTCGATGGGAGTAATTTCTATTTTTGCCAGAAGTTCATCGGGAATATCTTCGAGATCCTTCTGGTTCTGGGAGGGGATAAGTACCCGTTTCATTCCCAGAGATACGGCAGCGAGGATCTTTTCCTTGATGCCGCCAACCGGAAGGACACGGCCGCGCAGGGAGATTTCCCCGGTCATGGCCAGTTCCGGGTCCGCCGGGGTTCCGGTCAGAGCGGAAACAAGGGCGGTGACCAAGGTTACGCCGGCAGACGGACCGTCTTTGGGAGTGGCCCCGTCGGGAACGTGGATGTGCAGATCCTGCTCTTCGTGGAACTTGGAGCTGATGCCGTATTCATCCGCATGGCGGCGGGCAAAAGATACCGCAGCCTGTGCGGATTCCTTCATCACATCGCCGAGTTGCCCGGTCAGCAGCTGCTTGCCCTTACCGGGCATGGCTGAGACTTCGACGTGCAGCACTGTGCCGCCGACAGGAGTCCAGGCAAGGCCCAGCGCTACACCTGCGGGGAGTTCATTTTCCTTTTCATCTTCAAGATGCTTGGGAATACCGAGATATTTATGCAGGTTGTCAGCGGTCACTTCAAAGGGGGCTTTCTCGCCTTCTGCCTTTTTACGGGCCAGTTTGCGGCATACGGAACCTACTTCGCGTTCAAGGTTACGCAGGCCGGCTTCGCGGGTGTATTCCTTGATGATTTTGCCGATGATATCATCAGCCATGATCATTTCGTCTTCCTTGAGACCGTTTTCCGTGCACTGGCGTCCGAGGATGTAACGCTTGGCAATATTGATTTTGTCGTATTCAGTGTAGCCGGGAATGCGGATTACTTCCATGCGGTCCAGCAGGGGACGGGGGATGGAATCCAGCACGTTGGCGGTGCAGATGAACATGACCTTGGAAAGATCGTAAGGCACGTTCAGGTAATGGTCGGTGAAAGAGTTGTTCTGTTCCGGGTCCAGTACTTCCAGCAGTGCTGAAGATGGGTCGCCGCGGAAATCAGAACCTAGCTTGTCGATTTCATCAAGCATGATTACCGGGTTGCGGGTTCCGCACTGCTTGAGGCCCTGAATGATACGTCCGGGCATGGAGCCGATGTAGGTGCGGCGGTGACCGCGAATCTCAGCTTCATCACGCATTCCGCCAAGGGACATGCGGTGGAATTTGCGTTTAAGACTGCGCGCGATGGAGCGGCCCAGCGAAGTTTTACCGACGCCCGGAGGGCCCACAAAGCAGAGAATAGGGCCTTTCATGGACGGGTTCAGTTTGCGTACACTTAAATATTCAAGGATGCGTTCCTTGACCTTTTCAAGATCGTAATGGTCTTCATCAAGGATTTTCTTGGCATCAATGATATCGAGACGGTCGCGAGATTGTTTGGACCACGGAATCTCGATCATCCAGTCAAGATAGGTGCGGATGACGGTTGCTTCGGATGCTTCGGGGTGCATGGCTTCAAGGCGGCGGAGCTGTTTCTCCGCTTCCTTGCGCACGTCCTTGGGCATCTTGGCTTTAGCGATGGCTGTGCGGATTTCTTCTGCTTCTTCTGCTTCATCCGTGGATTCACCAAGTTCTTTCTTGATGGCCTTAAGCTGCTCGCGCAGATAGAAATCTTTCTGGGCCTTGTCCATTCCTTCTTTGGCCATGGACTGGATCTTGTTCTGCATGGAAGCAACTTCCACTTCCTGCGTGAGCTGGGTGTTGACCAGAGTCAACCGTTCAACAGGTTCCCCGCATTCAAGGATGGACTGGGCAACATCAACTTTCATGCGCAGGTTTGAGGCGATGAGGTCGGCAAGTCGGCCCGGTTCATCAACACTGTTGAGCACGCTCATGATATCAGCAGAGGAGATTCCGCGCAGGGTGAGAATCTTTTCGCTCTGCTCACGGGAGGAGCGGACCAGTGCTTCCTGAGTGGCATCCAGATCCCCGGATTCAGCTTCGGGGATGGCTTCGATTTCAGCGATATGGAAAGGCTCGGAGCCGATGAATCTTTTGATTCTGGCGCGGGAGACACCCTGCACCAATACTTTTAAACGACCATCAGGCATTTTGAGCATGCGCATGATCATGCACACTGTCCCGGTCAGATAGAGGTCTTCGTGTTCCGGATTTTCGACGCTTTCATCTTTTTGGGTCACGACCATGACGTAGCGGTTGCTGGTCATGGCTGCTTCCACTGCATTGACGGATTTTTCGCGGCCCACAAAAAGCGGAAGAATCATATAATTGAAGACAACAATGTCCCGCACTGCCAGCACCGGAAGGGTGGTGGGAATGTCGATATGGGCATCATCGGGAATGCTGCCCGCGTCATCCAGCAGGTCAGCTGCATCGTGGAGCACGTTCAGCGGAGAAACCGGGGGTTTGTTAAGTCCCTGATCATTGCCTGCATCGGACTCAGGCTCCAGGTGCGCTTTTTTTTGAACTTCCGCTTTATCTTTTTTGTTCAGCTTAAGCGGTTTGATAGGTGATTTTTTTTTCTTCAACGCAAAATCCTTTAGTTCAGAAGTGGTTGTCTTTATCTATTAAAAAAGCATTAAATATCCGGCTCCATACCGCTCAGGCCGGAGCCGGATAGCTTGTCAGTCA
Organism: Desulfovibrio sp. JC022; assembly: GCF_010470665.1. Classification (NCBI taxonomy): domain Bacteria; kingdom Pseudomonadati; phylum Thermodesulfobacteriota; class Desulfovibrionia; order Desulfovibrionales; family Desulfovibrionaceae; genus Desulfovibrio; species Desulfovibrio sp. JC022. The sequence continues at coordinate 2,919 of NZ_VOPZ01000001.1, forward strand.
GTTTTACCAAAATAAATAAGAATTTATTTTGGGTAGCTTACACTAGCGGATTTCAAATCCCTTATGCTCGGTATCGTAATCCATCCATTCGCATTTCACATCGGAAACCTGCGAAAGCGGAGGACCGACCAGCAGCCGGGTTCTCATTTCAGCGACTTTTGCTTCATCGCCTTGCAGCAGCACTTCAATCTTGCCTTCATCAAGGTTGCGCACCCAACCGCTCAGGTTCAGCGCGACAGCCTGATCATTAACCCAGGCCCGGAAGAATACTCCCTGCACCTTACCGGTAACAACACAATGATAGCTTCTGATCATAGGACCCTCCTTTCAAGTTGAGGTGAACTACAAATATCCTGCTTCCTTGAAGCTGTGGAACCTGTCCGCGGTCACGATAACGTGATCCAGCAGACGTATTTCCATGTCCTGACATAGAGCGGCTATTTCCATAGTTCTCTCCGTGTCTTCAGGAGATGGAGACGGGTCCCCGCCGGGATGGTTGTGAGTCAGAATCACTCCGCTGGCATTGTGGCGCAGGGCCAGTGCCACAACCTCGCGCGGATATACTGCGGTCTTATCCACAGTGCCTTCTGACAGCCTCTCCCAGCATATCACTTTGTTCCGGTTATTGACCAGTGCAATCCAAAATTCTTCCTTGGACAAATTGCCGATCCGGGCCATAGCCGCTTTGCGGACAGCCTCAGCCGAAGAAAGTGTTTCCGTATTCTTCATGGGTTCTTCGGCAATTCTGGTCCAAAATTCACGCATAAGCGTAAAAAATATCAAAACCCCCGGCCCGATCCCTTTAAACTTTTTGAGTTGTTCTTCGGGGGCCCTGAAAACCCCGCCAAGAGAACCGAACTCAGTCAGGAGTTCCTTGGCAATGGGTTTGGTATCACGCCTTGGCAGCACCTGCCCGAGGAGCAGCTCCAGTATTTCATAGTCGGCAAGTCCGGCCGGATTTTTTCCAAGCCTTTCTTTAAGCCGCTGGCGGTGACCGTGGTAATGAGGTTTATCCTTCATAATAAATAGTAAGTATGCTTTGGCAAGTAGTACAGTTAAAACCCGGTCCTGATTCAGATAAAAAGCTGAGATCTTTAGCGGGATGATTTTTATGATGAATAAACCGGATGTATGTGCAAAGCAACCTGTTTAACATGTGAAATGGTGTAAAACAGGCAAAAAAACACAAAAAGAATGTAAAAAGATGGTTTTTACACTTGATTTGAGTGACGTTTAAATTTGAATCAGCGTCTGCGTTGCGGGGGAGCAAAAAGGGAAGTGAGTGAGGCCACCAGCAGTTCAAGAGCCTGTTCGGGTTTGCGCTGTCCGGTTTTGATGCCGATTTCAGCTTCCATGACAATGTCAAAAAGTCTGGCAATACGGGCCGGACCTAAGCGTTGGGCAAGGCCCTGCTTCTGTTTCTTGACGAAAGGCGGCAAGCGGACTTCTGAATCTTCACCATGGACCATCATCCACAAGGCTCTGGCCTCACGGGTCAGGGATGCGGTGAGCATGAAGATCATGGAGTCTTTTTCGCTATGGTTAGTTAATACTCTACGCCATATCTCAACTGGATCGCCGCCTTCAGACATGGAGCGCATGAAGGCAAAGAAATCCATCTCTTCAGAATGGGCGATGAGTGCGATGTGCTCCATGAGAATCTTTCGATCCGGCCCGGCTGCGAGATCCAGCTTATCCAGTTCCAGTCTTGCGGCGCGGGCATCTTTGGGCAGGGCCTGCGAAAGGGCGTTCAAAACCGGGCTGTCAATGTGCAGATCATTGCTTCTGGCCCATTTACCCACAAATCCGGAAATTGATTTTTGGTCAAGACCGGCGGATTTCCAGAACCATTTTTGCTTGTCAGCGAATTTCCAGCATTGGCGTTTTTTGAGTACTGCCGGAACAGGCGGGGTTTTGCTTTTCCATTGCCCTTCAAGGCAGATAAAAAGAAATGACGAATCTGAAAGAGAAGCTACTGTCTTGTCGATATTCTTCCAGACCGCAACTTTGAGCTTGTGGGCGCGGCGCAGGATGACAACTTTGCTGGATCCGAAAAGAGTTTGCAAAGTCAGGTCGTCCCAGAATTGCTGGGGCAGGTCTTCGTCCGCCCAGTATACTTTTTTCTCGTAATCTGTAGCCCCGTGCTTTTCCTGAAGCTCGTTAATGCTGGCGTGCAGCAGTTCTGCATCGGGGCAGATGAGAAACATGTATCCGGGTCTGGACATTAGTATGCCTGATTCATGCGGTCTACGAGACGGCGGACCATGAGCTTGGTGATCAGCTGTTGGGTGGCATCTTCCTGACCTACATAGTAGGATTCAGTCACTTCAAGGGGGCCGGAATTCCAGATCAGGGAACCGTCAGCTGCGCTGGTGACTTTCATCTGAAGCTTGAGGGTCATGTCGTATTTCAGGGTAACATCCTGATCACCGAGGATGCGGCTGCCGTCAGAAAGTTCCAGAATTCTGATATTGAAAAGTGCTTCTGCTTTGGATTTGTCAGTCCAGACCAATTGGCCGCGACGGGTAATTTCATCACGCATCATGGAACGAATCTTAGGCTCAAGCCAGCGTTCAAGAGTGGGGTTTTCCACCTTGGCAATGGCTACTTCGCGGAATTGTTTACCGACCCGGTTAGGTTCGGTTTCAGAGTTATGGTAGCCGCAGGCAGAGACAGCAAAAACAATACACAGCAGCAGGATCAGCTTTTTAACATAATTCATAACAACCACAGCTCTAACTCCTTGTTTTTGCCTGAAGGTGAGTAGCACGCCTGCACATACGAAGCGGCGAAGCCATAATAAAAGGTTTTGAAAAGGATGGGGTCTGGGGAAGGAAAAACTTTTGCAAAAGTTTTTCCTTCCCCAGCCGCCGGAGGCAAGCGAACCTAGTTCGCCACAATATTAATCAACTTGCCGGGAACAACGATAACCTTGCGGATGGTCTTGCCATCGGTGTGCTTGGTCACGTTTTCGTGGGCAAGTGCTGTTTTTTCAATTTCTTCCTTGGAAGCGGCAGCGGGCACGGAAAGTTTACCGCGCATTTTGCCGTTCACCTGAATGATGATCAGGATTTCATCAGTTACCAGTGCATCTTCGTCATGCTCGGGCCATGCTACTTCGGCAATGTAGCCTTCGTAACCCATGGTTGCCCAGAGTTCCTCACAGAGGTGCGGGGCAATGGGAGCAAGTACGGTCAGCACGGTGCTGTATGCGGAAGAGAGCGCGAAACGTCCATCTTCGCTTTCCATGAGCTTGTCTTTGAGAGAGTAAATCTCGTTGACCAGTTCCATGGAGGCAGCAATGACAGTGTTGAACTGGAATTTATTTTCCATGTCACGGCTGGCGCGCTTGACGGTCTCGTGTTCTTTGAGACGCAGCTTCTTTGCATCAGAAGAGAGATCCATGCAAGGCTTGGCACATGCGCCTGTTGCACTGAGCTTACCTTCAAATTCTTCCGCCAGTCTCCAGATCCTGTTCAGGAAGCGATGCGCTCCTTCCAGACCCTGATCAGACCATTCGAGGTCTTTTTCAGGCGGGGAGGCAAAGAGGATGAACAGTCTGGTGGCGTCCGCACCATACTTATTGATCATTGCATTGGGGTCGACCACATTGCCCTTGGATTTGGACATCTTGGCACCGTCTTTGAGGACCATGCCCTGAGTGAGCAGATTCTTGAACGGTTCGCTGAGCTTGGTGTAACCCTCGTCGCGCAACATCTTGGTGAAGAATCTTGCGTAGAGCAGGTGCAGAATGGCGTGTTCGATTCCGCCGATGTACTGGTCAACCGGGGACCAGTATTCAAGGGAGTTGCTGTCAAAAGGAGCATCAGCCTTGCGGGAATCGGTATAGCGCATGAAGTACCATGAGGATTCCACAAAGGTATCCATGGTATCGGTTTCGCGGGTGGCCATCTTGCCGCACTTGGGGCAGGTGACTTTGTGGAAACTTTCCATATCCGGAAGCGGAGAGCGTCCGTCCTCGTTCATGACTGCATCTTCGGGCAGTACAACGGGCAAGTCCTGTTCGGGAACAGGCACGATTCCGCAATCGTCGCAGTAGATTACCGGAATGGGGGAACCCCAGAAACGCTGACGGGAAATGTTCCAGTCACGCAGACGATAGTTGATGGACTTTTTGCCCTTGCCGGATTCGCCTAAGAAATCAACGATTGCGCCTTTGGCATCTTCGTTGGGCATGTTATCAAAATCGCCGGAATTGGTCAGTACGCCGGGAGCGGAGTACGCTTCTTCCATTTCTTCCAGTTTGAGGGTTTCACCTTCAGGCTGGATAACCACCTGCATGGGCAGGTCGTATTTCTTGGCGAATTCAAAGTCGCGTTGGTCATGTGCGGGAACAGCCATTACTGCGCCGGTACCGTAGCCCATGAGTACGAAGTTTGCCACGTAAATGGGCATCTTCTGACCGTTAAGCGGGTTGATGCAGTAGGCACCGGTGAAAACACCTTCTTTCTCAAGGTCATCCGCTCCGCGCACAATGCGGTCCATGTTGGAAACTTTGGTCACGAATTCGCGAACCTTGTCAGCTTCAGGCTTGCCTTCGATGAGCTTTTCCACCATGGGATGCTCGGCAGCAAGAGACATGAAAGTTGCACCGAAAAGGGTGTCCGGGCGGGTGGTAAAAACACTGATGGATTCATCGGAATTCTCAACTTCGAAATCAAGTTCCGCACCGATTGATTTACCGATCCAGTTGCGCTGCATGGTGATAACGCGCTCAGGCCAGCCGCCTTCAAGCCCGCTTAAGCTTTCAAGCAGTTCTTCGGCGTAATCGGTGATGCGCAGGAACCACTGGGAAAGTTCTTTCTGTTCCACCTGAGTGTCACAACGCCAGCACAGGCCGTCTTCAACCTGTTCGTTAGCCAGCACGGTATGGCAGGTTTCACACCAGTTAACCGGGGATTTCTTACGGTAAACCAGACCCTTTTCAAGGAATTTAAGGAAAAACTGCTGTTCCCACTTGTAGTAGCCGGGATGGCAGGTCGCCAGTTCACGACGCCAGTCGTAGGAGTAACCCAGGCGCTTGAGCTGGGTACGCATGTCATCTATGTTTGCGTAGGTCCACTCAGCGGGGTGGGTGTTGTGTTTGATGGCCGCGTTTTCAGCAGGAAGGCCGAATGCGTCCCAACCCATGGGATGGAGCACGTTGAAACCCTTCATGCGTTTGTAACGGGCGACAACATCACCGATGGAGTAGTTGCGCACATGGCCCATGTGGATTTTCCCGGAAGGGTAGGGAAACATTTCCAGTACATAGTACTTAGGGCGGGACTCGTCGGCTTCCACATCGAAAGCACCCTTCTCGGTCCATTCCTTCTGCCACTTGTTTTCAATCAATTCCGGTTCGTATTTCCCAAAACCCATTTGAAAATCCTTATATTAGGGATTGCCTCCGGCGGCCTCGCAGGGCGTCCTGCCGGGGGCCTTAAACCCTTTTTCAAAAGGGTTTAAGAATCCCAAAACGTTTTAGTTATGCTTCGCATCGTTTTTGCTAACAGTCCGTTTGGATATACAAAACGGCGAAGCCCTATTAAAAAAGTTTGGTAGAGTCCAGAGACCCCTTTTCAAAGGGGTCTTTGGCCCCCGGAGGGACTCCCGGTAGGGCCGCCGGAGGCAATTAGAAATTCTTTTTCACTTGGAATTTGCCGGTGTCGATGTCACGGGCAACTGCGTCTAGAATTCCGTTGATGAAGTTACGGGAATTGCCGTCGCCGAATTTCTTGGCCAGTTCAATACCTTCGTTAATGCCCACCTTGAGCGGGATATCGGGCTTGTGCATCAGTTCGTATACCGCGAGTCTGAGGATCGCCAGTTCTACTTTTGCAATTCTTTCAATCTTCCAGTGCTTGGAGTATTTCCCGATAACTTCGTCTAGTTCTTCCTGTGAACTCCAGATTCCGAGCAGCAGTTCGCGGGCGTAAAGGATCAGATCCTCTTCGGTTTCCCTGAGAACAGCTGGGCTCTGGTTGTAAATACGTTCACAAGTCCATCCGCCGTGGGGAGGGACAAAACTCAGGCCGTAAAGTACCTGAAAAGCTAGTATGCGGCCTTTTCTGCGTAAACCTTTTGTCTGGGACATCTGCATCACTATCCTGCGGTTGCGGGCCATAGCTGGCTATAGTTATCGTGCAACGCAAGATACATCTAAATTGTTATTTAAACAACACAACAGGCATATGGTCTCCGAACAGCGGGACGGAGACCATATGCCTTCAAATTATGTTCAATAATTCTGGTTGTTTCCAGTGAAACAAGCCGGAATTTGTAAACTCTAGTTAAATCTGTTCCAGAACGCGTACAGTTTCCAGCATTGCGGAAGCTGCTTCAACGCCCTTGTTGCCTGCTTTGGAGCCGGCACGTTCAACTGCCTGATCAATGGTGTCGCAGGTCAGCAGACCGAAACCGATGGGCAGGTCGTTGTCCATGCTTACCTGGGCCACGCCTTTTGCGCACTCGTTGCAGACATAGTCAAAGTGGGGAGTCGCGCCGCGGATAACAGCACCGAGAACCACGATGCCGTCATATTTTCCGGATTCAGCGAGCTTCTTGGTTACCACGGGAATTTCAAAAGCACCGGGTACTTTGATCAGGGTCATGTTTTCCTTATCGCAGCCGTGGCGTGCGAGGTAATCAACCGCGCCGCCGACCAGTCTGTCAACGATGATATCGTTGAAACGTCCGGCTACGAATGCGATTTTCAGACCCTTGGAATCGAGCTGACCTTCAATGGTTTTGATATGAGGCATGGTGCTTCTCCCTTTTATTTTTTATCTTCAAGATGATCCAGCATGTGGCCCATCTTATCTTTTTTGGTTTTCAGGTAATCGAGGTTGGCTGCGCAGGCATCCATTTCAATGGCTACACGCTCAGTAACTTCAAGACCGTAACCTTCAAGACCGACAATCTTTTTGGGGTTGTTGGTCATGAGTTTCATTTTGGAAATTCCGAGCTGGACCAGAATCTGTGCGCCGGTGCCGTATTCACGAAGGTCGGCTTTGAAACCGAGTCTTTCGTTGGCTTCAACAGTGTCGCAGCCGAGATCCTGCAAGTGGTAGGCCTTGATCTTGTTGCCGAGGCCGATACCGCGTCCTTCCTGGCGCATGTAAAGCAGTACACCCTTACCTTCATTGCGGATCATGCACATTGCGGAAGCAAGCTGGTCGCCGCAGTCGCAACGCTGGGAGCCGAAAACGTCGCCGGTCAAACATTCGGAATGAACGCGGACCAGCACAGGCTCACCCGGTTCAATGTCGCCCATGATCAGGGCAATATGAGTGCGGTCATCTTCGCTGGAATGGAAAGCGGAAGCCTTGAAATCGCCCCAGCGGGTGGGCAGTTCAGCGTCAGCTTCGCGGGTTACGGTGTGGCTGCCGAATTTCATGCGATATTTGATCAGGTCTTCGGTGGAGCAGATCTTGAGGTCATGCTGCTTTGCGTATTCTTTGAGATCGGGAAGGCGGGCCATGGTGCCGTCGTCCTTCATGATTTCGCAGATTACGCCAGCGGGCTTGAGACCGGCAAGACGGGAAAGATCTACGCTGCCTTCAGTCTGTCCGGCGCGGACCAGAACACCGCCGTCTTTGGCGCGGAGCGGAAAAATATGACCGGGAGAGACAATGTCCTCGGCTTTGGACTCATCAGCTACAGCGGCAAGAATTGTTGTTGCGCGGTCAGCTGCTGAGATACCGGTGGTTACGCCTTCACGTGCTTCAATGGAAACTGTGAAGTTGGTACCGAACTGGGAGTCGTTGGACTGGGCCATAAGCGGGAGCTTAAGGTGGTCAACCATTTCACCGGACATGGCGAGGCAGATAAGCCCTCTGCCGTGAGTAGCCATGAAGTTAATGATTTCAGGGGTCACTTTTTCTGCGGCGCAGACAAGATCACCTTCATTTTCACGGTCTTCATCGTCGACCATGATGACCATTTTACCTTCGCGGAGGTCCTCAATTGCTTCTTCGATAGTGCAGAAAGGCATATTCGTTATCCTCATGCTCCGCCGGGCGGAGAGTTATTTAAAAAAAGCGCTGTCTGTTTTGACAAACAGGTCTGTCTTCATACATCAAAAAGCACAAAGGGTGAAATATGTTTTTTTGTTGTTTTATTTCAGGTGTTTAAAATCCGTTTTCACGCAGGAAATCCATTGTGAGCTTGCTTTCGGGCTTTTCTGTCGCTTTTTGTCCGGTCCATGGTGCGACCATGCGCTCAACATACTTTCCGATTACGTCAGTCTCGATGTTTACCGCATAACCCGGGGTCCACTGCGAGATGGTGGTCTCTTCCTGAGTCTCGGGAATGATGTTCACTTCAAGATAATCAGCACCGCAATCATTTACAGTTAGACTGATACCATCAAGTGCTACAGAGCCTTTGGGCACCACATATTTACCGTGCTCAATGGGAAATTTAATGCGGTAAATTTTTGATTCACCGGCAGGGCGTACAGATTCTACTGCGCCCAGACAGTCTACATGCCCGGAAACAATATGCCCGCCCAGACGGTCACCCATAGCCAGCGCGCGTTCATAGTTGACCATGGAACCGCGCTTAAGGTTGCCGAGGTTGGTCACTGACATGGATTCTTTACTGGCGTAGCAGGTAAACCAGCTGTCGCTGTAGGTTTCCACAGTGAGACAAACCCCGTTTATAGCGATGGATTCGCCTTTTTCGTAATCCTTGATCTTGGACGCACTTACCTTGAAGCGGGTTTCATTGCCCCGGTTCTCAGCATTTTCAATACGTCCTTTTCCCTGAATCAGTCCGGTGAACATCGGCTATTGTCCTTCGGGTTTGAAAACTATTTTTAAATCACGACCGCTTTGTTCCACGCGGCTGATGCGCAGGTCCGTGGCTTCACTGATAAGCACCTTTTCAGAGCCTGCGAAATTCGGCCTGCCTTGCACATTACCCAGAATGCGGGGTGCTTGATACATGACGAATTCATCCACCAGTCCCTGTTCAGCCAGTGAGCAGGCCAGCTTGCCTCCGCCTTCGCAGAGAGTGCGCAAAACACCATGTTTTTCGCGCAGTCTTGTGAAACCTTTCTCAAGTATAAGACCTTTTTCGCTGCTGGGAAGAGGTAGAACCTCAATTCCTTTACTTTTCAGTTCCGTGGCGGTCTTTGTAGCGGCCTGTTCTTCGCTGGTCCAGAAAATTGTTTCAGCGGCCCTGACTGTAGTCAGTGTGTAATTTTCATGATTTTGCGGCAGATTATTGGTAACCACCACAGCCTTGGGCTGTTTGAATCCCTCAGGCAGAGGCTTAAGTCTGCAATTGAGGCTGGGGTTATCTTCACGCAGGGTGTTGCCGCCAACAATCACCGCCCCGACCATGGAGCGTAGTTTCTGCACATCCTGAAAAGATTCAGGGCAGGAAACAGCTTCCTGCGCCCCGGTAGCCCCGGCAATTTTCCCATCGATTGTGCTGGCCAGCTTCAGGATGGAGTAAGCCCGGTCCTTGAACTGCCAACACAGGAAATCGGAAATCAGGTCTTTGCATTGCTCTTCCAACACACCCTGATCAACCTTTACGCCCTTGGATTCAAGGTATTCGATGCCCCCGGCAGCTTTGGGGTTGGGGTCGCGGGTGCCGACTACAATATGCGGGATTCCCGCCTCAAGGATGCCCTCGGTGCAGGGCGGAGTCTTGCCGTGATGGTTGCATGGTTCAAGAGTCACGAACATGGTGCATTTACTCATGTCCACGCCTTTAGCCTTTGCATCGGCAATGCATTCCCTTTCGGCGTGCAGTCCGCCGCAGAACTGATGATAGCCTTCAGCTACGATTTGCCCGTCACAAACCATTACCGCGCCAACTGTAGGGTTGGGGGCGGTGCGGCTTCGTCCGCGCATGGCAAGTTCCACTGCACGGGCCATAAACTCTTCTGCGGGGTTAGATGTCGAGTTCAAGAAGAGCAAATTTCACTCCGGCTTCTTTGAGCATCTGTTCGGAAAGTTCGTCCGGGTAGCTTTCGGAATAGTAGATGGCGCTTACTCCCGCATTGATCAGCATTTTTGTGCAGATCAAACAGGGCTGGGTGGTGCAGTAGATTTCCGCACCTTTCATGGATACGCCGTGTGTTGCGCACTGAATGATGACATTCTGCTCGGCATGCAGGCCGCGGCAGAGTTCGTGACGTTCACCGGAAGGGACACCCATTTTTTCGCGGATGCAGCCGACATCAGCGCAATGGGCGGTGCCGGAGGGCGGTCCGTTGTAACCGCTGGCAAGGATGCGTTTATCAAGCACTGCAACAGCACCGACTTTACGGCGGGTGCAGGTGGCGCGCTCTGCAACAAGGTGTGCGATGCGCATGAAGTAGTCCGGCCAAGGCATTCTGTTATCCATGGATTTGTTCCCTTCTTTGAAGCTGAGAAAACGGACCCGAATATTCGGGCCCGTTTTTTATTGATTTGATGCGCTTCGCGCTATGATGAAAGCATTTTGCCTCCGGCGGCTTAAACCCTTTAAAAAGGGTTTAAGAATCCCAAACTTTTTTAGTAGGGCTTCGCCGCTTTACTTGGCAAATATTGCGATCCTAGTATGCGAAGAGCGGGTAGTCTTTTGCGAATTCAGCTACTTCTTTGCTGATCTGGTTCAGTTTGGTGTCGTTGCCAACGGAATCGAGGGCGGCGGTGATCCAGCCTGCGACTTTTACCATTTCTTCTTCTTTCATTCCGCGAGTGGTCAGGGCCGGGGTACCGATACGTACGCCGGAAGTCACGAACGGGGAACGGGTTTCAAAAGGAATGGTGTTTTTGTTGACGGTGATACCTGCTTCATCAAGAGCAAATTCAGCGTCTTTACCGGTGATGTCCTTGTTGGTCAGGTCCAGCATCATCAGGTGGTTGTCAGTACCGCCGGATACGAGGTCGAAACCCGCGTCCATGAGGTTTTTAGCCAGAGCCTGTGCGTTGGCAACAACCTGCTTCTGGTATTCAACATAAGAAGGGCTGAGTGCTTCACCGAAAGCAACAGCTTTAGCAGCGATAACGTGCATGAGCGGGCCGCCCTGAATACCGGGGAAAATGTTGGAATTCAGTTTTTTGCTGTTTTCTTCGGTGGAAAGAATCATACCGCCGCGGGGACCGCGCAGGGTCTTGTGGGTGGTGGTAGTGGTGTAATGGGCGTGTTCAATGCAGGAGGGGTGTACGCCTGCTGCGATGAGACCTGCAATGTGGGCCATGTCCACCATGAGTACTGCGCCAACTTCATCAGCGATCTGGCGGAAGCGTGCGAAGTCGATTACACGGGGGTAAGCGGAAGCACCGGCAATGATCATCTTGGGTTTGCACTCTTTGGCAATCTCAAGAACATTGTCGTAGTTGATGGTCTTGGTCTCAGGATCAACACCGTAGAATTTGATGTCGAAGAGCTTGCCGGAAAAGTTGACCGGGGAACCGTGGGTCAGGTGACCGCCGTGGGAAAGGTCCATGCCGAGTACGGTGTCGCCGGGCTGGAGTGCCGCGAAGTAGACAGCCATGTTGGCCTGAGAACCGGAATGGGGCTGTACGTTTACGTATTCGCAGCCGAAAATTTCTTTTGCACGGTCACGGGCGAGGTCTTCTGCAAGGTCAACGAATTCGCAACCGCCGTAGTAACGCTTGCCGGGGTAACCTTCTGCGTACTTGTGGGTCATTACACTGCCCATGGCCTGACGGACCGCTGTGGAGGTAAAGTTCTCCGAAGCAATGAGTTCCAGCTTGGTCATCTGGCGGGTTACTTCCTGTCCAATCGCAGCCGCTACTGCCGGGTCTTTCATCATCAGTTCTTCCATGACAAGCTCCTGTTAAAATTTATTATTTGTTGCGGGGTAGCATGCTACCCCGCAACAAATATATTAATTCTTATTCTTCGAATTTTTTAAACAGCATGCAGCCGTTGGTTCCGCCGAAGCCGAACGAGTTGCTGAGTGCGTATTTGACCTGCTGTTCACGTTTACCGTCTTTGCAGTAATCGAGATCACAGTCGGGGTCAGCTTCAAACTGGTTTGCGGTTCCGGGGATGATTCCGGTTGCAAGTGTTTTAACAGCAAAAGCTGCTTCAACACCGCCCGCACCACCGAGGAGGTGGCCGATCTGGGATTTGCTGGCACTGATAGCAATGTTCTTCGCATGGTCACCGAAGACTTTATGAATAGCCTTGGTTTCACAGAAGTCATTAAGCTTGGTGGAGGTACCGTGTGCATTGATGTGATCAACTTCAGAAGGATCAATCTTTGCTTCACGGATGGCTGCGTTCATGGCTCGGGCCATGCCTGCGCCGTCTTCCGGCGGTGCGGTCATGTGGTAGGCATCGGAAGATGCGCCGAAACCAACGACTTCAGCCAGAATTTCAGCACCGCGTTTCTGGGCGTGCTCAAGAGATTCCAGCAGCAGCAGACCTGCGCCTTCACCCATGACAAAGCCGTCGCGTCCGGCGTCGAAAGGACGGGATGCGGTAGCAGGATCGTCATTGCGGGTGGAGAGGGCTTTCATGGCGGTGAATCCGGCAAAACCCAGCGGAGTGATGGTGGATTCGGCACCACCGCAGATCATTACATCGGCACGGCCGAGCATGATGTCGGTGTATGCTGCGCCGATGGCGTGGGTTCCGGATGCGCATGCTGTACACATACACAGGTTCGGGCCCTGCGCTTCGGCAAAGATGGAAACCTGTCCGGCTGCCATATTACCGATGATGATCGGGATGAAAAAAGGTGTGATTTTTTTTGGACCGGATTTTTCCAGTTTGGCGTGCTGCTTTTCAATGGTCTCAAGACCACCGAGGCCTACACCGATAACAACTCCGGCACGTTCACGGTCATCCCCTTCAAGCTTGAGTCCGGTGGACTCCATGAGCATCTGGTTGGCTGCCACAGCGAACTGTGTGAACCTTTCCATGCGTTTGGCCTGTTTGTGGGGGATGAATTCTTTGGGGTCAAAGTCTTTGACTTCACCTGCGATGCGAGCGGTGTATTCGCTGGCATCAAAGGCGGTAACTTCAGCAATACCGGACTTGCCTGCAAGCAGGTTGTCCCAGCTGGTATCCACATCGTTACCAAGGGGGGTGATGGCGGAAACGCCTGTTACTACTACCCTGTTCATATATTTAAACCTGTAAAATATGTTGGGGTTAATTTTTTTGGAGGGCCATACAAAAGGAGCGCCTTACGCCCGTGAGGAGCAATAAGGCGCTCTTTTAAAAACCCTGTAAAGCAATCAGTTCTACTGCTTGCTTTCAACGAATGCTACTGCATCCTTGACTTTGAGGATCTTCTGAGCTTCTTCGTCTTCGATTTCAACGTCGAACTCTTCTTCCATAGCCATGATGAGTTCGGTAAGGTCGAGAGAGTCAGCGCCGAGATCTTCAACAAAAGATGCTTCGTCTTTAATTTCGTCTTCGGATACGCCAAGCTGGTCTACGATAATTGCTTTTACTTTTTCAGCTGCGGACATAGTCCCCTCCAAATCATTATTTAGTGTTTCTTGATTACATGTACATCCCGCCGTTAACGGCGAGAGTCTGGCCTGTGATATAACCGGATTCGTCCTTGGCAAGGAAAGAAACCGCGTTCGCTATATCATCGGATGTGCCGAGTTTTTTCAGCGGTATGCTATCCGTCATCTGCGCCATGACTTTTTCAGGCAGTTCTGCGGTCATGTCAGTCTGGATGAATCCCGGTGTAATGGCATTCACTGTGACACCGCGCGGAGCAAGCTCAATGGCGCTGGCCTTGGTCAGCCCGAGAAGGCCGGCCTTGGCCGATGCGTAGTTGGCCTGTCCGGCATTACCGGCCTGTCCAACTACAGAGGAAATGTTGATGATTCTGCCGTAACGCTGCTTCATCATGATCTTTGCAGATTCACGCAGGCAGGTGAAAGCCCCGGTAAGGTTGATGTCCAGAACTTTGTCCCAGTCTTCATCCTTCAAGCGGACCAGAAGTCCGTCGCGGGTAATTCCGGCGTTGTTTACCAGAACGTCCAGCTTCACTTTACCTTTGATCTCTTCCTTGAAGAAAGAGGTCACAGCCTCACGGTCAGAAGAATCAAGTTTGAATGAGCGGGCCTTGCCGCCTGCTGCTTCAATTTCAGCGCAGACTTTATCAGCTCCGTCGGGGCGGCTTACGTAAGTAATGATTACTTCAAAGCCGTCATTGGCGAGCCTTTTGGCGCAGGCTTCTCCGATTCCTCTGGAACCGCCCGTTACAAGGGCGGTGCTTGGCAGTTCACTCATTTACTTCCCTCTATGTTAAATTAATCTAGTCCTGCGTCTCATAGCCTAAAGCGGCTTTGACTGCAAATTTAATCTAAATTAATTTGTTTAAACATACATGTGCGTTTGCACAATGTTGTTTTTCCCTTTTATACAGCGGTATTGGTAAAATTCTGTGAAAAACAGCAGGATTTTGCAAAACACCACATTAAAACTGGATCAGTGAAGATCCCCAGGTCAGGCCGCCACCGAAGGTTGCCAGCAGGACCAGATCACCGTCCTTGATAAAGCCGGATTCCTTTGCGTCGGCAAGTGCGATGGGAATGGATGCGGCGGAAGTGTTGCCGTATTTGTCCACGTTCGCAAAAACTTTTTCGCGGGGGATTTTCAACTTCTTACCCACGGCCTCAATGATGCGCATATTGGCCTGATGAGGCAGCAGCACGTCCACATCTTCAGTAGTGAGTCCCTGTTTTTCAAGAATCTCATTGGAGATGGAGGTCATGGAGCGGACTGCGTGCTTGTAAATTTCGCGTCCCTGCATTTCTACGAAGTTCTCGGCACCTACGGTATCGCCCATTTTGTACGGATAGGCGGAACCTGCGCCCTTGATGGTCAGGTTCATGCCGGGGCCGCCGTTAGCGCGTACGAGGGTATCGAGTACTTTTCCGGGTTCACCGTCTGTTCCGGCAGTCATGACTGCCGCGCCTGCACCGTCTCCGAAGAGCACGCAGGTGGAACGGTCTTCCCAGTTTACACGGCTGGTGACAACTTCAGCTCCGCAGACCAGAATTTTCGCAGTGGGATCGAGATTGATAAGTGCCCGGGCCACCTCTATAGCATAGACAAAACCAGAGCAGGCCGCGGAAAGGTCCATGGCTGCTATGTTTTTGATCCCCAGCCGCTCCATGAGCAGGCAGGATGTGGTGGGAACAGGCATATCGCCGGTGAAGGTGGCGATGATTACGTGGGTGAGTTCTTCCGCTTTCATGTCTGCGGCTTTGAGTGCTTTCAGAGAAGCCTCATAAGCAAGGTCCAGGCATGTTTCGTCTTCAACAACATGGCGTTGTTTGATTCCGGTGCGGGTGGTTATCCATTCATCGTTGGTATCAACGAATTTCTCAAGGTCACTATTGGTGTATAGTCGCTCAGGGACATGGAAACCAAGGCCCCTGATGTGCGAGAAAGTACTCATTACGCCATTCCTGTTTTAGGATGGAAAGGGAGCAGATATTCCGGATGATGCCTCAGTTGCCCGGGCCGTAGTGCCGGGATCCGCACTTTTTTGTTGCGTCCGTCAAATTTGCATTTGAGTTTTTTCTCAAAATAAAATTAATTTATTTTAAGGAGGATGCGCTACAATTTAGGTGCGGTGATTTCCTTATGGGCGGCGAGCCCTTCTTTCAAATGGGCTACAGCATCATTCTTGACAAAGGTGGCAGCCATTTCGATGGCTTTTTCCATTGCGCGGGAATCGGCTTTACCGTGGCAGACAAGGACAATTCCTTTCAATCCGAGAACCGGAGCTCCGCCGTACTCGGATTTATCTAACAGTCTGCTGAATCTTTTGAAAGCTTTCATTGCGAGCATTGCTCCCAGTTTGGAAACAATATCTCGTTTGAGTTCGCCCTTCAGCAGGCTTCCGAAACTGTGTGCCAGTCCTTCGGCCAATTTGAGTGCCACGTTGCCCACAAAACCGTCACAAACGGCAATATCAACATCCCCGGTAAAAATATCGCGACCTTCGATATTGCCGACAAAATTCAGGGAAGAATTTTTGAGCATATCGTAGGTGGTCTTTACCAGTGAGTTGCCTTTGCCTTCCTCTTCACCGATGGTCAGAAGACCTATGCGGGGTTTTTCGTAACCCAGCACGTCACGGGCCAGTACATCGGCCATGAGACCGAACTGGAAAAGGTGTTCTGGCTTGGAATCCACATTGGCTCCTACATCAAGCAGGACCATGGGTTTCTTTTCCGTGGGCAGAATTCCGGCCATACCCGGACGCAGGACGCCCTTGATCCGGCCGATGGTGAACATGCCGCAGGCAACAGTGGCGCCGGAATTACCGGCACTGACGACTCCGTCGGCCTTGCCTTCCTTAACCAGTCTGCATGCGACTTGAATTGATGAGTCCTTCTTCTTACGCATTGCGTCGGCAGGCTTGTCTTCCATTGTGACAACCTGAGAAGCATGGACAATATCAATAACACATGATCCGGTATCAAGCTTTTCAAGCTCGGACCGGATCATGTGCTCATCACCTACCAGCGTAATCGGGAGTCCCGTTTTAGCGGCACTTACCGCTGCCGGGACAATAACCGAAAGGCCGTAATCGCCACCCATGGCGTCTACGGCAATGCGGGGTATTATGTTAGGCATCTTCGGAATTGATTACCTGACGACCTTTATAGGTACCGCAAGAAGAGCAAGCTCTGTGAGGGATGATGGGTTCACCACACTCGCAGTATACTACGTTGGGGGTTGCTACGTGGTCGTGTGAACGACGCATGTTTCTGCGGGATTTGGATGTTTTCTTTTTCGGCTGTGCCATGACTATTCTCCTGAGAGTTATTTTTTAAAACCGGTCCATACAGACTGGAATTTAGTTCTTTATCTTAAGATTGCGGAAAACCGCAAGCCTTGGGTCTCCCTCTTCCTTCTCACATTCGCAGTCGCCTTTATTAAGGTCGGCTCCACACTTGGCGCACAAGCCTTTACAATTTTCATTGCAAAGTGGCTTGATGGGCAGTGCCATTGCGAAATGTTCCCAGAGGAGGGCACCGAGATCGAGTTTTAAGCCTTCTTTGGTCTTTACAACAGGAGATAATTCGTCATCCCCGTTTTCTGCGACCTGCTCATATTCCTCAAACTCGGTAGAAATTTGGTGCTTGAAGTCTGCCGTACATCTATCACATGCAAATGTTACGGACCCGGAGGTTCCTCCCCTGATCAAACAGCCTTTGTCCTGCGGAAGGATATAGACATTAGAGATCAGAGGTGCGCCTGCGGTGACGGCCACCTTATACTGTTTCCATTTGTCAGACCAGAAGTTCTGGTCCTCAAAAACGAAATTTTCTCCCTCTTCAGGGAGGTCATTTAATGTAATCCATAGTTCAGACATATTTTTCCTCGCGGAAGGGTTTCCTATATGAGTTTTTTTTCTTATGTCAAGGAAAAAGAGCTTGCATTTTCCAGAGCGAGCGTTTAAATGATACCTCTTTTGTTCGGGCAGAGCAATTTCCCTTGCGGATATTCGCGCTTTCCGGCAATCTAAAAAAAGTGATTACCATTAAGGAGGTACAACATGTCCCAGGTATGCGATATATGCGGTAAAGGTCCTCAGACTGGCAACAACGTTTCCCATGCTCACAACAAGTCCAAGAGACGTTTCATGCCTAACCTGCAGAAAGTCCGCACTCAGCTTCCCAGCGGTGAAGTAAAAAGCATTAAAGCTTGTACTCGCTGCATCCGCTCCGGTGCTGTTATCAAGCCCGTAGCAAACAAAAAAGTAAGCTAGTTCTTATTTTTATTTTTCGCACGACTCGTCGTGTAAAAAGCCCCGGTCATATTTGTTTATGGCTGGGGCTTTTTTTGCGCAATTTTATTCAGCTACCCATTTTAAGGCCGCATCAAGCTCTTCAGCAGAATAGGTTTTCACTTCGCCGCTGACCAATATCCCGGCCACTTTGGTTCCCCATTCCACCCATGACGGGCCGCCGACAACAGCAAGTTTTTCAAAATCGTTACGGTGGGCGAATCCGAATTTAGTATCTTCCCACATGGCTTTTAAGTCCCAGCCTTTGAAATTTTCATCCATGTAGAGCAGACATCTGCATTTGCCATATTCATCAATCGCCTTCTTCAGGGCCGGAATCCATATCTCAGTATAATCTTCGCCTGAAACCGTGCCTGTTGCAGTTACGGCCAGCATT
Source organism: Desulfovibrio sp. JC022 (assembly GCF_010470665.1). Taxonomy (NCBI): domain Bacteria; kingdom Pseudomonadati; phylum Thermodesulfobacteriota; class Desulfovibrionia; order Desulfovibrionales; family Desulfovibrionaceae; genus Desulfovibrio; species Desulfovibrio sp. JC022. Next base: position 21,065 of record NZ_VOPZ01000001.1, read on the forward strand.
GGGCCGCTGCTTTCTTTCATGATTGTGATCATCGCTTAGCTCCTGTGGTTTTTTGTCAAAAGAACCTGCATCCAATCTAACACATTCGGGCAGAAATTGAAGAAGCAATTCTTAAGACAAAAATTTTGATTTGCATCTGAGTGAGCAAAAACTGACTCAGGTCAAGGAAAGCTTTTTGAGCAGGAGTATTGATAATTCATTCGAGAGAGACAGTTGTTTTATGTCATTAAAATTGAACATGAACCGGAATTGGAAAATGAATTATCTTGATAAAATGAAAGGCGGGGGCCAGTGTCCGCCGCGAACCAGTTTGAGTGAAATTCTCTGGTCATGGCTGGGGGCGTTCTGCGGGATTCTGCCCGTGGCATTATTGAACTATAATATTTTTGCCGGGACTGATCTGGTTTTTATCATCGGCTCATTCGGTGCTTCCGCAGTGTTAATTTATGGAGCGGTGACCAGTCCTTTGGCTCAGCCCCGCAACCTTATGGGAGGTCATATCATTTCCGCCCTGATCGGGGTGGCCTGCTACAAAATGTTTCCGGATCAGCTCTGGTTGGCGGCCCCGCTGGCCGTGGCAACCGCAATCGCGGTCATGCATATAACCAAAACCCTGCATCCTCCGGGAGGGGCTTCCGCCTTGATCGCGGTGATCGGATCTCCCAAGCTGCACGCGCTGGGTTATTGGTATGCCGTGGTCCCGGTCGGAGTTAGCGCGTTTATTATGTTGATTGTTGCTGTGCTGGTGAATAATATGGCAAAGAATCGGCGGTATCCTGTTTTTTGGTATTAAATTAAAAAGCCCACAACATCATTATTATATTGTGGGCTTTACATTTGCGAAGCTTATTAAAAGGTTTTGGGATTCTTAAACCCTTTTGCAAAAGGGTTTAAGAATCCCGGCAGGGTCGCCGAAGGCTATACAGCTTCAAAGGCCTGTTTCCTGAACACCGACCTCTCACGCAGCATCATTACAATCAATAAAGCCGCACCCGCAGCATGCAGCCGCATGTCGGGCCAGAGCAGCAGTGTTGCTGTGCCTGCGTAGAGCAACCGTTGACCTATGTTCAAAGCGTAGGTGTTGAACCCTTCAAAGAATACCGCGAAGCAGAAAAGACCTGCTGTGGCGGTGATCACTGTTTCGGCAACCTGCCAGAGCGGGCCTTCGAAAAGGATCGGGGTGTAGCAGAAAAGCAGGGGGATTATGTAGAGTCCCTTGGCTATTTTCCATGACTCAAAGCCCGTTTCCAGCGGTTTTGATCCCGATATGCCCGAAGCACTGTAAGCCGCGAGGCAGACCGGCGGGGTCACATTGGCATCCTGAGAGTACCAGAAAATCAGCATATGGGCCGCGATAAGGCTTGTGCCGAGCATTTGCATGGCCGGGGCAGCCAGAACCGCCAGAACGATGTAGGAGGCGGTTACAGGCAGTCCCATGCCCAATACGAGGGATGCTATGGCGACCATGACGATGGTCAGCATCAAGCTGTTGCCCGCAATCATGGTAATGAGCATGGAAAATTTAATTCCCATGCCGACCATGAGTACTACGCCGACCACAATGCCGGAACAGAGCAGGATGACCCCGGTGGTGACCATGTTCTGACCGCCGGAAGCAAGGGCGTCCATGATGTCTCGCCCGGACATGCGGGTTTTGGGGTTGAGCCAGCTGGAAACGACGATAGCCGCTATTCCGCCGCAGGCCGCAAAGGTCGGGGTGAATCCGTACATGAGCAGCCCCATGAGCGCGCCGATGGGTATGAAGAAGTTCCAGCCCTCTTTCATAACCTGACCGATGCGTGGAATGTCTTTTTCGGGAATGGGTTTGATACCCAGTTTTTTGGCCCGCAAATGGACAAAGAAAGCTACGCTGACAAAATACATGATCGCCGGAATGAAGGCCACGCCTACAATTGTCAGGTAGGGAATCTGGGTCCACTGGCTCATGATGAATGCACCAGCTCCCATAATGGGCGGCATAAGCTGACCGCCTGTGGATGCTGCCGCTTCAACTCCCCCGGCAAATTTGCTGGGGAATCCGGTTTTTTTCATCATAGGAATTGTGATGGACCCGGTGCCCACTGTGTTTGCAACCGCGCTGCCGGATACCGACCCCATAAAGCCGGAGGCAAAAACCGCCATTTTGGCAGGCCCGCCGATGGTGCGGCCCATACTAGCCATAGCTAGCTTGATGATGAATTCCCCGGCTCCTGATTTGATCAGGAACGAGGCAAAGAGTACGAATAAAAATACAAAAGTACTTGAGATCGTCGCAATGGTTCCGAATATTCCGTCCGGGGCAAAGTACATGCGGTAAAGCATGCGCTGTACGGTCACGCCCGGAAAATGCCAGAGCCCGTCCAGATACTGCCCGCCGCCCAGTCCGTAGAACAGAAAAATCGCAGCCAGACAGGGGATGAGCAGCCCGGTGGTTCGCCGGGTTATTTCCATTAAAAGAACAATCGCTAACCCTGCTGCAATGAGATCTGCCATAATCGGTACTTCATTGCGCATGTGCAGAGCATCTTCGAAAAATACGAGATAAAGTCCGGTGGCGAACGATAAAATTGCCAGAAAATAGTCAATAGGCAGAGTCTCGCGGGCATGTCGTTTGAGCATCGGATATTGCAGGAATCCGATAAAGAGCATGAATGAGTAGTGTACAGCATTGCGCTGAATTTCCGGCATGATGCCGATGGTGTTTACCCAGAGATGAAACAGGGAACAGATGATGCCCGTGGCATATAAAAGCTGTGCGGTGCGCCCCTCGATCACGCGTTTGATCGCAAGGGTTTCCCCGCCTGAGTCTTTCTTGACTGCCGCTTTAGTGGAAGTAGTGTCAGCCATATATGATGCCTCCGGCGGCTCTCCGAGGGCCAAAGAACCCTTTTGGAAAAGGGTTCTCTGGACTCTCCTAAAACTTTTGTTAAGGCTTCGCCGCTGTGGATTATGAAAAATTGCGTTATAAGAATTGATTAAAAACTATTAAAAGGTTTTGGGATTTTTAAACCCTTTTGCAAAAGGGTTTAAAGCCCCCGGCAGGGTTCCCCGAAAGGGCCGCCGGAGGCTATAAAACTCTATTTTATAACACCGACTTCACGGTAGAATTTTTCAGCACCGGGATGCAGGGGCGCGGGCAGTCCTGCGGTTGCACGCTCCAGCGACATGGCCTTGGTGGCCTTGTGGATGTTGTTCAGGAAGGGCAGGTTTTCGAAAATTGTTTTGGTGATCTTGTAGACCACTTCGTCGGGCAGGTCAGCGCGGCAGGCCAGAAAGTTGGGCTGGGCGATTGTTCTGATTTCCTTGTCCTGAGAAGGATAGGTCTTTGCAGGGATCACATAACGGCTCCAGATGGGGTATTCCTTCTGGATTTTTGCAAGCTGGGCATCGGTGAATTCAAGCACGGTTACATCATCCGCTCCGAGTTGAGCGTAAAGCTGGGTGATGGCTGCTGCGGGAGGTCCTGCGGGGATGTTTGCCCCGGAAATACGTCCGTCCATCATCGCCTGTGCGGAAGGGGTGTAGCCGAGGAATTCAAGTACGAGATCCTTTTTGACATCCACACCCATGAGTTTGAGAAGAGTGCGTCCGGAACCTTCGGTGCCGCTGCCTCGTTTGCCGATGGAAAATTTTTTGTCCAGTCCCTTGAGGTCGGAGATGTCACCATTTTTTACGTATTTGTTGAGCAGGGGGAAATGTTCAACATTTTCCCAGAGCATGGTGATTGAACGGAAATCCTTAAATGCTTTGCCCTTGTAAGGCCCTTCGCCTTTGTATGCGTTGAGGCCGAAGAGAGCTTGAAGAATTGCGAGGTCAGCTTCTTTATTCTTGAGCATCTGCACGTTTTCGCCGGACCCTGCGGAGTTGATGGCAGTGGCGGTGATTTTATCGGCCTTGGCAAGCTTGATGCTGACCAGTGTGCCGATGGCAACGCCAACGGGGTAGTAGGTTCCGCCTGTGGTGGCGGTGGCAATGATCAGGTTTTTGTCACTTGCCTGTGAAGGTGCGGCTGTAAAGGTAAGACAGAGCATGCAGGTCAAGACGAGGCACGAGAATTTCTTGAACATTCTTCCTCCGGTTTTTTTGATGTTAATCTGGCTGGTGTGCAGTATGTAGAGCAATGGATTATGGAAGGGGTATAGTATAGAATGAACAAAAAATCCAGATTAGATAATTTTTTGCGTTTTACATCAATGCGCGGGGTTTATTTTAAGTAATAAATATTATTGTGTGTTGTGTCGGTGATGATTTGTAATGTGTTTAAATGTTGGATTTTTTGGTTGTTACTGTTTGTTAGTCGTTCTTCGCCTCTCTTAACACAGTCCGGCAGCATATCCATCAGAGCGTGGATCACATCCGGAGCATAGAGTTCCTTTGTTTTGGTCACGGACTATTATTTGTCCCCGCCCGAAAAGTGTGCGTTCATACCCGTTGCGCATTTCAATGTCGTGCCCCATGGAAGACAGTTTTTTTGCGGTTTCGTCGAGCAGTCCTTCTTCAAGGCATACCTTGCCTCCAGCTTCCCCCGGTTCGATGCAGAAACGTAGCCTGTTCAAGGCTTCCTGCGGATCGGCCCCGTCATCCAGCATGGCTGAAATTACCTGCATGTGGCCTTGTGGCTGCATGAATCCGCCCATGACCCCGAAAGTTGAGTGCAGTGATTTGTCTTTGCGCAGGCAGATGCCGGGAATAATGGTGTGGTAGCTACGTTTGCCCCCTGCAAGCGCGTTAGGATGGGCCGGGTCGAGGGAAAAGTTGTGTCCCCGGTTTTGCAGGGAAAAACCAAGCCCTTCGGGTACGATTCCGGTGCCGAAGCCCATGTAAACGGAATTGACCATGGAGCAGCCGTTGCCGTCCTTGTCTACAACGCAGAAATATACTGTGTCCGAAGAGTTAACCGGAACGCCTGATTTAGCTTTCGGGTTGGCACGGTCCGGGATAATTAAACCAGCTCTTTTGGTTCCATAAGCAGGGGAAAGAAGTTCATTTAGCGGGGACAAGTAATATTGCGGATCAGCCACATGTTGCCTTGCATCCGCAAATCCCAGCCGCATGGCTTCAATCATATGATGTATGCGTTCCGGGGAGTCCGGCGTGCCGAGTCCAGCTACATCAATGCCCGCAAGTGTGTTCAGGGCCAGCAGGGCCGCTAAGCCTTGTCCGTTGGGCGGGCATTGGTGAATTTCGTAGCCATGGTAATCAATACTGATGGAGTCCTGAAACAGGCTGGTATGTTCAGACATGTCTCTTTTAGACAGAAATCCGCCGTTATTCCGGATAATTTTAACGATTCTTTCTGCAATGTCACCTTGGTAAAATAGCTTTTTAGCTTGCATGGGCGAACAATCGGCCAGCCGGGCAAGGAGCAGACCCAGATTGCGGTTAAGCATGATTTCGCCGCAGCGTGGTGCTTTTCCGTTTAGAAGCAGCTGTTCCCCGCCGGGACTTTTTTTTAAGATATCGGTTCCTTCGGACCATAGTTGAGCTGTTACCGGACTGACCGGGAACCCCTGCATGGCGTAGCGGATTGCCGGACTGAGAATCGCAGAAAGCTCAAGGCTTCCGTGCTGTTCTACCAGATCCGCCCAGAGCGCGAGGGCACCGGGGGTGTTTACAATCATGGCATGGCGCAGGGGAAGTTCGCCGGATATGCCCATAGCGGTTATTTTTTCAAGGGAAATATCCTGCGCAGATTTACCTGATCCGTTCAGGGCGGAAACTTTTTTATGAGCTGCATTGTAAAAGAGTGCGAATGCATCTCCACCCAACCCTGTGCTGCATGGTTCGATCACGGCAAGTGCCGCGGCAACAGCGATGGCTGCGTCTGCTGCATTGCCCCCGGCCCGCAAAATTTCCAGTCCGGCTTCAGTTGCCAGCGGCTGGCTTGAAGCAACCATACCTTTAGTGGCGTAGACCGGGGAACGGCGTGAATTAAATATGAATTCAGGCTGCTTGTGGCTGGAAATTTCATAAGGGGACATTGAAGCTGCTCCGGTTGTATTGTTGAACTTTTTGCGCAATGGTAGAAGCAATCGCAGGTAAAAGGCAACAGTGTTGTGTTGGGCTGTAAGTTTCTAGTTGCAGTGTTTGAGGGGGAATAATTGTGCCTGCTTAGCTCCTCAAGGGGCTTGATTGCATTTATTTATTGTTTATGGCTAATGTTACATTATGGTTACAATTAATCGTATTTTGGGGTTGGTGGTATGTCTGCTGTTCAGCTCTGTTTGTGCTCATGCTTCCGGGCTAAGATTGATGGCGGAAGAGTACCCTCCATACAGCTATCAGGTGGATGGTGAGGATAAGGGGGTTTATGTTGAACTGGTGCAGCAGATTCAAAAGAAGCTGGACGAAGAATCTTCTAAAATTAAATTTTATCCATGGGCGCGTGGATATAAGAAATTGCAGTCCGGGGATGGCGATGTTCTCTTTCCTATGTGCATGACCTCAGAACGTTCAGTTATGTTTAAGTTTGTAGGGCCTGTTTTTTGGGATGATATTTATTTTTATAAGAAAAAAGGAAGCCGTATCGATTTAAAAGGAATTGATGATGCTAAGAGCGTCGATAAAATTTCGGTTACCAGATATGATATTTTTCATTTGAATCTGGCCAGTCTGGGATATACCAATCTTGATTTGAGCACATCACCTACATGTGATTTTATGAAACTGCTTAACGGTCGGGTGGATCTTGTGCCCATGGGCCGTAAAGTCATTTCCCATTTTTTTAAGCGCAACCCCGAACTTGATTTCAACCTAATTGAACGGGTCGGTTCATCGGTTTTTTTTACTACAAATTATATAGCCTTTGCATTGGACACACCGGACGAGGTTGTCCAAAAATGGCAGGAAGCCTTAGATGAACTGAAGAGAAACGGCGAGTGGCAGAAAATAGTGGATAAATATTTTCCGCCTGATCAGATAAATTAGTTGTTTAGACATGAAAAAAGCTCCGCACATCATAACGATGTACGGAGCTTTTTTTGTAATTTTAATAACGCGCGAAGCGCAATTATACCAGACTTACAGCGCGGTTCATGCGGGCTACGGTCTCGTCCTTGCCGAGTACGAGCATAAGGTCGTAAAGGCCGCCGGGAGACTGAGTACGACCGCAGAGCGCGAGACGCACGGGCTGGCCGATAGCCTTGAATTTAAACTCTTTCTCTTCAAGAAAGCCTTTGCAGACCGCTTCAAGGGAATCGTGGCTGTATTCTTGGTCAGCTTCAATACGCGCGGTCAGTTCCTTGAGGATTTCCACTGCTTCGGGCTTGAATACTTTGGCAACAGCTTTTTCATCGTATTCCAGTGCCGCGCTGTCCACGAGGAAGAAATCGCACATATCGGCCATTTCTTTGTAATTGGTGGAGCGGGGCTGAAGCAGGGGGATGATCTTTTCAAGGTATGCATCTTCAGCTTCCACACCTTCGGGCAGGAAGGAACGCATGCCGGGGATCAGGTCCGCAGGAGCCTTGGCTTTGATGTACTCGCTGTTTACCCAATCCAGTTTCTTGGTATCGAATACTGACGGGGAATTGCCGAGATGGTCGGTATTGAAAAGTTCGATCAATTCTTCACGGGAGAAGATTTCCTGATCGCCGTGGGACCAGCCGAGGCGCACGAGGTAGTTGACCACTGCTTCGGGCAGGTAACCCATTTTTTCGTATTCCATAACGGAAAGCGCACCGTGACGCTTGGAAAGCTTTTTCTTGTCCGGGCCGAGGATCATGGGCACGTGACCGAACTTGGGTACATCCCAGCCGAGAGCTTGATAGAGCTGGATCTGGCGCGGGGTGTTGTTAACGTGGTCATCACCGCGCAGAACGCTGGTAACGCCCATGGTATGGTCATCCACTACAACTGCGAGGTTGTAGGTGGGGGAGCCGTCACTGCGGCGCAGGATCATGTCGTCCATTTCAGCATTCTCAACGCTGATGGGGCCTTTGATCATGTCAGTGAAATTGGTGCGGCCTTCGAGGGGAGCTTTGAAACGTACAACCCTGTTTTCGCCGGGGCCGAGATTTTTCTCGCGGCAGGAACCGTCATATTTTGGCTTGCGTTTTTCCTTCATGGCCTTTTCGCGCATGGCATTAACTTGTTCGGAGGTACAGTCGCACCAGTAAGCTTTGCCTTCATCCAGCAGTTGGTCGATGTAGCCGTTGTAAAGGTCGAAGCGGTCGCTCTGGTAGACTGGATCTTCGTTCCAGTCCATGCCCAGCCATTTCATAGAATCTAGAATGGCGTCAGTGTATTCCTGCTTGGAACGTTCACGGTCGGTGTCTTCGATGCGCAGCACAAACTCTCCGCCGTCGTGCTTGGCAAGAAGCCATGCGAAAAGTGCGGTGCGTGCTCCGCCGATATGCAGGTGCCCAGTGGGGCTGGGTGCGAATCTTGTTACGGTTTTAGCCATGTTGGTTGTCTCCTGAAATTTTATTATGATGCGCTAACGCGCTTTTTATTTAAAAATTTCGCCTCCGGCGGCTTAACCCCTTTGAAAAGGGTTTAAGAATCCCAAACTTTTTTATTAGGGTTTCGCCGCTGTGGCTCTAAAATTTTGCGGGATATAAACGTAAAAAATCCGCCGTAAACGGCGGTATTTTCAGCTGAGTTTGTGTGCCCTGCGTGTCTTTTTATTTGCCAACCGGCCGGAGCATGCTCCGACCGGAAAGATTTTATTCAGCAGGCTCTACGCCTTTGAGTTCTGGAAGTTCCTTGAGCAGAGTACGCTCAATGGCGTTCCTCAAGGTGATCTGGGACATGGGGCAACCCTTGCAGGCTCCCTGCAAACGTACTTTGGCAATGCCTTTGTCAGTTACCTCTACGAGTTCTACGTTACCGCCGTCAGCCTGAAGAAAAGGTCTGACCTTATCAAGAGCGGCTTCGACTTTATCGTGCATGGTAAATCCTCCGTTTGGTATGCCCGCTCAAGTACTTTCTTTAAAGAGCCTTGTCAAACCCGTGAGTGCCCGTTTACACTGTGTCGAAGTGATAGATTTATAGATGTATGTAAGATGTTGAGTTTTAATTTTGAGTGGAAAAATTTATGCGGCCATATTTTTCAGAATGGCAAAGGCATCATCCAGAACAGGACCCAGTTCAGCGTCAAGTTTACGTAATTTTTCAGGAGTCAGGCCGTGTTTTTCCCATCTTTCATTGTTCACATTGCGGATAAAAAAATCACCGCTTCCCCCGATTCCCATGGTCTTGGCAATGATGTTTGCGAAGTAAACGTAAAGGGCTTCCGGCGATTTGGCTGCTTTGGTGGGATTGTGATGGTTGAGTACTGCGTTGACCAGTGAAAAGGGCAGGTTCCACTTGCGCAGCAGCATGCTGCCCAGTTCGGCGTGGTCAAATCCGGTAACAACCCGCTCGGCCTTGAACATGAGGGCTTTTTTGTTACGTGAAATGGCAGTGGCTGCAATTGCCCGCTCAGGCAGGGCCATCATAAGTACAGGGCGTCCGATATCGTGCAGCAGTCCGGCAACAAAACATTTTTCCGGGATGCCCTGTTTGAAAGTCTTGGAGAGTTGGCTGGCTATAATCCCGCAGGCGAAACTGTGTCGCCAGAAAAGTTCCAGATCGATGATGTCAGCCGGTAAACCTTTGAACATATCCATCACCGATGTCCCCATGGCAAGGGTGGAGAGCTGGTTGGTACCGACCACAGCCACAGCCCTTGAAATGGTATCGATTTGTGCTGGGAAATTGTAAAACGCGCTGTTGACCATGCGCAGCAGGAAGGCCGATAGGGCAGTGTCTCTTGAAATGACTTTTGCCAGATCGGAAGCAGAGCTTGCCGGATCATTGATGGTCTGACGCATTTCAATGAAAACCTGAGGCAGGGAGGGCAGCTTGATTTCGGTGCGCATGAGCGAGATCGGGTCCACCTCTGCGAACTTTTCTTTGGGCATTGGTAATACCGGCTGCGGTTTGTATAGTTCCGGGTTTTCCATGAGGTCACGGGCAACATGGGTCAGACCCAGTTCGAAAAGCGTAGCCATGACTGGTTGCTCCCGGTCAGTACGGGTAAAACGGTCCTCCATCAATGCACTGGCCTTCTGCATGATTTCTTCAGGGACGGGGATGTGTTCAGTCATGGTCAACCGCCTTGGATTTGTCTGAATTTCTGAATTTTATAATATATTAAAAGAGGTTTGAGGGGAAGCTATCTGCGTAGAAAATAATAAGGCCTCCCGGAAAATTTTCCGGAAGGCCTTGTCGTTTGGCTATAAGGATATTTCTTATTTCAGCCAGGAATCAACCTGCGCTTTGTTTTCCTTAATGAAACGCTTGGCGTTGTCATAAGGATCAGTGCCCTTTTCCTGATTCCAAGCCATTACCATCTGAAGCTGGTTTGCGTCTTTCCATTCGAACTTGTCGAGGAAAGAGTATACTTCAGGCATGTCTTTATCGAGGCCTTTGCGGACGATGGTGTTAATGGTTTCGGATTCACCGAGCACTTTCTTGGGATCTTTGAGGTATTTGAGGTCCCAGCGGCCGAACATCCAATGAGGGGACCATGCGGTAACCACAATCCATTCGTTGTTCTTAACAGCGTCGGCAAGGGCGGCAGTCATGGTTGCGCCGGAGCCTTCCATGAGTTCGAATTTGTCGAGACCGTATTTTTCAATAGCATCTTCGGAAAGACGCATCAGGCCTGCACCGGGGTCGATGCCGATGATTCTGTCGTTAAATTTGTCAGCGTATTTGTTGAGGTCGGCAATGGAGTCCACTGTTACGTAAGAAGGAACAGCCCAGCCGATTTTAGCACCGGAAACAACCGGGCCGAGGTCCACGACTTTGTTCTGAACACGTTTCAGGTAATCTGCGTGGGTAACGGGCAGCCATGCTGTAGCCAGTCCGTCCACATCTCCGGTTCCGACTGCCTGCCACATAGCTGCTGCGGCAACGGGGATGATTTCGCATTCGTAGCCCAACCGTTCTTCAATAACAGCTTTAAGCACGTTGGTGGTTGCTGTAGCGCAATCCCATTCTACGTAAGCCAGTTTTACTTTCTTTTTGTCACCTGCAAAAGAGGGTACGGCAAAAGCCGCAACAAGCAGGGCCGCAAGAATTAAAGTAAGCACCTTTTTCATTGTAGTCTCCCGATAAAAGTTTCGGCCCCGGCTATTTTTTGCCGGATCCAATGTTCTGAAGTACGCGGTCCATGATCATGGCCACGATGACGATTCCGATTCCTGCCTCGAATCCTTTGCCCATCTGCAATCTCTGGATTGCTTTCCAGACTTCTCCGCCAAGCCCCTTAGCCCCGATCATGGCGGCGATGACCACCATGGAGAGGGCCAACATGACCGTCTGGTTGACCCCGGCCATAATGGTCGGAGTTGCAATGGGAAGTTCGAGTTTAAAAAGTCTCTGCCAGCGGTTGGAGCCGAATGCCTCGGCGCATTCCACCAATTCTTCAGGCACCTGCTTGATTCCAAGGCAGGTCAGCCTGATGGATGGGGGCATGGCAAAGATGATTGTTGAGAAAATCGCGGCAACCTTGCCCAGCCCGAAAAACGGGATGGCCGGGATCAGGTATACAAAAGCCGGCATGGTCTGCATCACGTCAAGTACAGGCATCACTACCCGGTCAACATGTTTGTTCATGGCTGCCAGAATGCCGATGGGAATTCCGATCATAAGTGCCAGCAGGGTGGAAACAATAACCAGCGCAATGGTACTGACTGTAGCTTTCCAGAGTCCCATGTTCCAGATCAACAGCAAACCGGCGGCAGCAAAAATAGTGGTCCTTTTACTTTTGGTCAGTCGCAGGGTGATGGCTGTGACAATGATGATGAACATCCACGGAGGGCAGGCTCTCATGGCACCTTCAACTACATCCAGACCGGCTTCAAGCACTGCGGAAAAGGCTTTGGTGGCGAATGAAAAATGTTCCACCAGAAAATCAATCGACGATTCAATAACTTCCCCGACGGGAATGCGTGGGACATTCATTCTAGTTGCCTCCTCTTTCTGCAAGGGCACCGATAAGGGTACCACGGACAATGACCCCTTTAAGTTTATTCTCTGAACTGATGACCGGCAGGGGGAGTGTCCGGTCCTGCATGATGTTGAACAGTTCCTGTGCCGGGCAATCCAGATCAACCGCCTGCAGGTCGGTATGCATTATGGTCTTGATGTCCTTACCTCCGGCTTCCACGAGTTTGGCGCAGTCCCCGGCATTGAGCATGCCGATGAGCTTGTGCTTTTCGTCGAGGACAAAGAGGTTGGAGATGTTGTTTTTACGCATTTTGCGCAGGGAGGCTCTGGGGCCGTCGGTTTTTATGTAGGCCACAGCATCGATCTTTTTCATAACCGATTCAGCAGTGAGGACCTTGGTGATATCAACGTCTTCCACAAAGCGGCGAACGTATTCAGTGGCAGGTTCGGTGAGGATTTCCTCGGGTGTGCCTACCTGAACAATTTCACCGTCTTTCATGAGCACAATGCGGTCACCGAGCTTGAGGGCTTCGTCAAGGTCATGGCTGATGAAGACAATGGTTTTGTGCATGCGTTCTTGCAGGTTGATGAGTTCATCCTGCATGTCGCGGCGGATAAGCGGGTCCAGTGCACTGAAGGCTTCGTCCATGAGCAGGATGTCCGGGTCGAGGGCAAGTGCGCGGGCCAGTCCTACCCTTTGGCGCATACCGCCGGAAAGTTGGTCCGGGTATGAATCTTCCCATCCGCTGAGGCCCACCAGCTCCAAGGCGTCCATGGCCTTTTGTTTGCGTGTTTCAGCATCCGTGTCTGCTATTTCCAGTCCGTATTCGGTGTTTTTCAGAACAGTGCGGTGCGGGAAAAGTGCGAAGTTCTGGAAAACCATCCCCAGCTTTTCAAGCCGGATTTTGCGCAGTTTATTTTTGCTCAGGGTGGTGATGTCCTCCCCGTCAATAAATATTTTTCCGCCGGTGGGATCAATTAGCCTGTTGATGCAGCGGACAAGGGTGGATTTTCCGCTGCCGGAAAGACCCATGACCACAACTATTTCACCTTCTTCAACACCGAATGAAGCGTTGTTAACGCCTACACCGTGTTTGGTTTTTTCCATGATTTCATCTTTGGTAGATCCCTTTTCAAGCATCGGAATGATTTTCTTAGGGTTGTTACCGAAGATTTTATAGAGGTTTTCGACTCTGATTTTTTCCATGACTTCTCCGTTAAATAAAACTAAACACTGTCCTCCCGTTTCAAGGAGGGCAGTAAAAACTAATTGGAAGGTGTGTTGATGAGAGAAAGAGAGAAGAGGAGGGGAATTTTTTCCGGGGCGGAATTAGGGTTGATTTCCTGAACGGGCGTGCCGGTCGGTTTTATGTAGTATCTTTGTTTAGAACGCATTATTCTATGCAGTGTTGTTTTGTTGCAGTTGTGTTTGATGTTGTTTTTGGAAAGTATGGTTTTTACATTAGTAAAGTGCAGTTTGTATAAGCTGCTTTTGGGTGAAGTAAAAACTCATTTCTGCCGAATGTTACGGTTGCGATAAAAAGGATTAAATCGCCTCCGTGTCGAGTTTAAAAATTATTAAGCTCGAGTTTTAAGGGTAGATAAAATATACGCTTGTGTCAAATAAGATTGATTTTTGTTCGGATAGCTTGGGTATTACGCCCTTTCAGCAATGAATGAGAGCTGAGCAAAGCTCAGAATAGATTGCAGGGGGTGATGGGATGAGAATGGAGATAATCGGGAATAATTGCTCCAGTTCATAAAAAAGCCCGGAAACAAAACGTTTCCGGGCTTGGGTGCTTGGCTTTAGGGATTGGTTATCGACGGGTAAGCCCGTATTTTTTCAATTTGTATTGCAAGGTTCTGCGGCTGATGCCAAGGGCGTCCGCAGTCCGTTCCCGGTGATGCTGGTTGGCTTCAAGGGCGGTTATCAGGGCCTGACGCTCTGCATCATCAAGGGTGGTGGCACCCGGAGGTGTGGCGGGAGCAGTTTGCGGGGCCTGTTGTTGCGGCTGGGCAGGGGGATCTGCTTGCCGGGGTACGGGGTTCTGTACCTGTGGAGGCAGCAGTTCCGGGCCGAGCACTTCACTGCGGCTGAGGATAATGGCCCTCTCCAGCACGTTTTCCAGCTCGCGGACGTTGCCGGGCCAATCGTAACGGTCCAGCACATCCAGAAAAGACGGACTGACCGAGCGCACTTTCTTGTTGTTCTTGCGGCCCAGTTTTTCCAGCAGGTAGGCCACCAGTGATGGTAGATCGCCTACACGGTCCCGCAGGGGCGGTATGCGAATTTCAAGGACGCTGAGTCGGTAATAGAGGTCTTCGCGGAAATTTCCTTTTGCCACTTCTTCTTTCAGGTCCCGGTTGGTGGCAGCGATGATGCGCACGTCTGTTTCCACCGGGGATACACTGCCCAGAGGCTCTACTACTTTCTCCTGTAAGGCTCGCAGAATCTTTGCTTGCAGAACCGGGTCCATTTCTCCGATCTCATCAAGAAAAAGGGTGCCACCTGAAGCGAGCTGGAACCGTCCGGGCTTGTTGGTGTTGGCTCCGGTAAAAGCCCCTTTCATGTAACCGAAAAGTTCACTTTCAAGCAGATCTCCCGGAAGGGCCGCACAGTTTACTTTGATCAGCGGTTTGTCCGCCCGCAGACTGGCCCGGTGCAGACCTTCGGCTACAAGTTCTTTACCTGTGCCGGATTCACCAAGCACAAGGATGGTCGCTTCAGAAGGTCCGGCCTGTTCAATGAGGTCCTTTACATGGAGCATGCCCTGTGAGTTGCCGATCATTTCTTCAGTGGCTCCGGCAGCGGATTTGAGCTTCTCATTTTCATCCACCAGCCTTGAGTAATCAAGGGCCTTGGTCATGACCGCCTTCAGTTCTTCATTATCTGCGGGTTTGGTCAGGTAGTCGAAGGCACCGTGTTTCATGGCCACCACTGCGGAGTTCACATTGCCGTATGCGGTAAGCATGATCACCGGAAGTCCGGGCATGACGCTGTTTAATTCTCCCAGCAGGGCCATACCGTCCATGCCTTCCATGCGCATGTCGATCAGGGCCGCGTTCAAGGTCAGTCCGGGCAGCATTTCAAGGGCCTGCTCACCGGACTGGGCTTCATGCACATTCCAGCCGTCACTTTCCAGCACAGCCCGGATGAGCATGCGCAGTGACGGTTCATCATCAACTATGAGTACGTTTTTTCCTATGGCATTCATTATTCAGATCCTTCATTACGCGGCTTTGGGAAGAATAGCTTTACGCAGGTACCGTCCAGCGGTCCGGAGGTGTCCGGTTCGGAAATAGTAACCCGTCCATTATGGCCGCGCATGATTGTATTGACAATAGCAAGCCCTAAACCTGTTCCTTTGGGCTTGTCGGTGAAAAATGGTTCAAGGGCGTGTTTGCGTATATCTTCGGGCATGCCCGGACCATTGTCACAGACGCTGATCCAGACCCCGTGTTCGGTTTCTTCGGCAATGATCGATATTTTGCCGTTTTCAGAGGGAACCGCGTCAAGGCTGTTGACCAGCAGGTTGAGCAACACCTGCCGGATTCCGTCCGGGTCGGCATATACGCGCTCGGCATTAAGTTCGTTCTGCAACTCAGTTCCCTTGTGTTCAAGATCAAAGCCCATGAGGGTCTGCATGGATTCGCAGAGTTTATACAGGTCAAGGGATTCGGGGTTCAGCTCATGGGGTTTGGAAAGGTAAAGCAGGTCGGTGACTACTCTGTTTAAACGATCCGCTTCGGTGAGCATGGTGGTTGCGTAAGTACCGTAAGGTTGTTCATCCTGAAATTTATCCGCAAAGAGCTGGGCGAATCCGCGCAGGGAACTTAAAGGATTGCGGATTTCATGGGCCACTCCGGCTGCCAGTGAACCGATGGAGGCCAGTCTGCGGGCTTCGTAAAGGTCTTCTTCCAGTCCGGCGATATCGGTGCGGTCGCGGATAATGATCATGTTCCGCTGTTCTTTTCTGCTTTCAAAGTATGGTAAGAAAATCAGCTCAAGGTTCTTGCCGCCAAGCAGGACATGTTCCCAGACAACGTTACCCCGTTTGAAATTCTGCAAAGATTCGTAGGAAAAATCGTTCCAGTTTTTGCCTACTAGAACTTCATCTGCCGGACTTTGCAGAAGTTTATGCGCGGAACCGTTAGCCGAAAGGATGGCTCCCTGCGTGGAGATTGTCAGCAGTCCATCGGGCATGTTGTCGAGCAGGTTGGCTTGAAATCGTTCCAGCCGGGTCAGTTTTTTTCCTTCTTCTCGTCGTTGAAAATAGGCCACAGCCAGCAGCCAGAGGACCAGTCCGGCCAGAAAAATATATCCGGTCTGAAGCAGTGCGGCCCGGCGGTATTGATTGAATTGGCGCAAATGTTTTTCCGCGCTCAGTCCCAGCAGCAGATAAGTCTCCCGCTCCTGCGGGGGCATGAATCCGCGTCTCTTGTGACCGTACAGCCGTTGCAGAATGGGCTGGCCCACAGTGCCGTAAAGCAGGGCTGCTTTGCCCTTGATCATGACCGGAGTGCTGGATTCACGCATTTTGGTGATCATGTTGAATAGACCGGAGGGCGGTACGTAGGCAGGGTTGTTGTCTCCGTCCTGTTCTACCACCAGCATGGGTTTGTGGTCCGGCCCGTAGAGCGCGATATAAAGCAGGTCTCCCTGTGCGACCATTTCCCTGAATAATTCACGTGCATCAGGCAACAGCTCATCAGGCATGCGTCTGTTGTGCATTCCCGGCTGTCTCATACGCCTGGCTCCTTCCACCAGTTGAATATCCAGTCCGCGTGCAATGGAGCGTGCGGAGAGCAGCATGTGCTCGAATACCGTCTGGTGCATCTGGCGCAGGTTGTGCCATGTAAGGTATAAACTTCCGGCCCCGAGGAGTATCAGGGCCAGAAGTGCCAGAGCTAGAGGCAGCTTATGCGATTTTTGTGAGCTTAATTCCATTTCGTCCGGTTCTGTTTACGGATTGAGCAGGGTGCTTATGGCACGCGGAGAGTCAAGGCCAAGTGCCCCCGCAATTTCCTTGATGGGGGTGTCTTTGTCAATAACTACACCCTTTTCGCGCAGAATCCCCAAAGAAGTGTTCAGGTCCAGATTAAATTTCGCACAATATTGTTCAAGGCTCATGCGCCCGATTCCGGTTCCGGTTCCCGCAGAGTGGGACTGTTCCTGTCCTTGTGGAGCACTGTCGGTATCTTTTTTTACGGAACTTTTTTTGCCGGGCTGATCTTTAAGGATGATTTCATGAACTTCCTTGGGGGTCAGACCAGCCTTGTTGGCAATGGATTTGATGGGTTCTTTGGTGGATTCAAGTTCGATTCCGGCATTTCTGATGGAGGCCGCAGCTTTGTCCACATCAAGTCCCATGCGTTTGCAGAAAATTTGCAGCGGGCTGAGTTCGGCGTGCCCGTATGGAGGGATGCCGTACTTTGTTTCGCCTCTGGCCTGAAAGTATTTGCTGAATTCCAATACCTGCTTCATAGGCGGCAATTCGGCCAAAGTACCGAAGGTCACGAAAAGTGTGATGGCAAGGCTTATGTAAAATGCGGGTGAGGTGAAATTTGCATCCCCGGCCTTTTTCTTGAGGTAGGCGAGGATGGGCTTCCAGTTCAGCCAGATGTGCAGGATGGAGATAACAAGGAAAAGAACTCCGGTGCAGATATGGATGTCGCCCCATTGTTCCTTGCTCAGGCCGAAAAGGGTCCAGTCCGCCCAATAGGCTACGCGGCCCTGTGGTACAATATATAGGACTACGCTGGTAATAATCAGGACTATGAACGAAAAGAAGCTGGTCAGGGATGTGATTTTTCTAAACATACAATTCTCCTTTGATTTGCTCTGATATTAGTAGCTTAAATAGTCCTGAATGTGGAAGATTATTTAATAAAAAAAGGAGGACCAAGCAGTCCTCCTTTTTACCCGTTTTCCTGTAATTAAGTGTAGATGAACGTTATTTAAAGGGTTTTAGGAACCTTGGCCCGGACATCCGCCGGCGGGGCAGTTGCCCTGCCGAGAGTTACCGCAGCCTCTGCCGCCCTTACCGAATCCCTGCCCCATGGGCGGGAAGGTCAGGCCGGTTTCTTTTTCTATTTCTTCAGCCATTTTGTTGTGTTCTGCGTAAAGCTTATTCCGTACTTCGGTGAGTTCCTTTACCAGAGCATGGATGGTATCCTTGTCTGCTTTGCCGGACTCTACCAGAGCGTTGAGTTCAGTGTGTTTTGCCCACTGATCGCTTTTCAGGGTCTGGAATGTGGATTCATATTTTTTGATGATGTCCTGCACCTGCTGTTGTTTTTCAGGTGTCAGTTGCTCATATGCAGCCCAGTTACCATTGTGGTAGCCGGTATTCCGGTAACCGTTGCGTGCCATGGCGACAGAAGCTACTGCCAGAACCAGCACGACGATCAGCGGAATCAGAGTTTTTCTCTTCATATGATCTCCTGATGCGGTTAAAAGTTGTTGCCCTCTCAGTCTGTCATAAAGCATGTGGCGTGCCAAAACTGGAAGGTTAGTATAATCAGTGTGTTATGCTGTTTTGTGCAAGAGTTGGGATAGGTGTAAGTGCAAAGTGTATGTGCAGGTGATTGCACAAGAAGTGCACGCTCACCTGCATTAAGCTTAAATCTTCTAGAAGATGACAGATTTAAAGCGTGGAAAGAGATTGGTAGTACTTTATTAAAATTAAAAAAGGAGGCCCGGGGAGGGGCCTCCTTATAACAGGGGGAAGGAGTGTTCTATTTCTATGCAGGGGATGATGAAATTATTTATCTAGCTTAAGAGTTCCAGTGCCCTCTATTGTCATTGTTATGTCTGCGTCCTTTGCGGGTACCGTCGTCATCAAAGCCGCGACCGCCTCCGAAACCGCGCATGGGCATATCAATGCCGGTGGCTGCTTCGAGTTCTTCATTGACCTGTTTGCGGAGGTCATAGCCCTTGGTCCTGAGTTCTACCATTTCTTTGACCAGCTTGCTGATAGTTTTCTGGTCGGCCTTGCCGGAATCGACCAGTGCGTTCAATTCGGTGCGCTTAGCCCACATCTGGGTTTTGATGGTCTGGAATTCGTCTTGATGCTTCTGGAAGATGGCTTTTACTTCCAGCTGTTTTTCAGGGGTAAGCTGTTCGAAGATCTGGCGGGGACCGTTATGGTATCCATTGTGGTCGTTTCTGTGGTTGCCCCCGCGGGCCATTGCTGTTCCGGCCATGGCCATTACCATAATTGCTACTACGGGAATCACGATTTTCTTTTTCATGGTTCTCTCCTTGGAGTTGTATGAGTTCTTGTTGTCTCGTAATTCTCCTAAAGCACAGGCCGTGCCATTTTACGTAAGATGTTAAACCTTTTGAATTTATGGTTAAATGTATACTTTTTTAGTCTGAAAATGAATATGCAAAGATCTGCGCAAGCCTGCACATCTTGTGCATTATAAATGTAAAAATGCACTTATAAAACTTAATGTTTCTAAAGAGTTCTGCCGTCTTCCAGTAAAATAGTATCCTTAGCCATGCTGGCATGGACCCGCTCGTGGGTGACCATGGCAATGGTCAATCCCTCATCATTGAGATCCTGAAGGATTCCCATGATTTCATTGCCTGTAGCTTTGTCCAGACTGCCGCACGGTTCGTCGGCAAAGAGGATTGAGGGTGACTTTACGAGAGCTCTTGCAATGGCTACCCGCTGCTGCTCGCCCCCGGAAAGCTGTCCCGGAAGGCGGTTCTCTTTACCCTTTAAGCCGACCCGCTCAAGGCAGGTCCGTCCGTGCTCCAGCAGTTGTTCGTTTGCTGGTCGCAGACTGTCCAGAAAGGGCAGGAGTACATTTTCGTGGGCGGTCAGGTAAGGGAGCAGGTGGTGCGACTGAAAGATAATGGAGAATTCATCTTTCCTGAGCCTGTCGATTTCAGAGCCGGACAGAGAAGTTATTTCACGGTCTTTGAAGTAAACTGTTCCCTGTTCAGGGCGGAGCAGGCTGGAGATAACGCTTAGCAGGGTTGATTTACCGGAGCCGGAGCGGCCGACAATGGAGGTGAATCCATTTTCAGGGATAGTGATTGAAACATCGTCCAGTACAGTTACAGCTGTGGGACCTTCACCATAACTATGGGTAATTGATTCTGTTTTAAGCATAGTTGTCCTTACAGTGAAACAAGGGTTCTTGATGGATCAACGCGGGTAGCGCGAAGTGACGGGATAGTGGCTGAGAGAACAGCCAGTCCTGAAACAGCCAGAAAAGTGATTCCGAAGGCAAGTGGGTCAAAAACTATTTCTGCTTCCCCCATATTCAGGTTCTTGAGGATTTCTCCGCTGGCAAAGAAACCACCCAGATAACCTAGAATTCCTGAGATACAACCCATGAGCAGTGCCTCAAGGCAGAAGATGGAAAAGACCGATCCTGTGGAAAATCCCAGCGAGCGCATGAGACCGATTTCGGTTTTGCGTTCATTTACTGCCGAGAAAATGGAAAGTCCGATCATGAAGCAGGCGGTGAGCAGGATCACTCCGCTAACAGTCCAAGCCATTTGATTTACAAAGCTGATGGCGGACATGCGTTGCTTAACCACATGTTGCAGGGCTTTCACTTCCGCACCGGGGACTACTTTGACGATCTGCTGTACTATTTCATCAATGGGGCATCCGGCACATAGTGCGGCTACTTCAATGAAATGAACGGCTCCGGGCCGTCCTACGCTGTTACGCAGCAGGTCGATATCCATAAAGATCACGTTATCATCCTCGGTTCCGGTGGGGTCGAGGATTCCGGCTGTCAGGAGTTTGTTTCCTTCTATCTCAAGTGTTTCTTCAGGTTTTATTCCTAATTTGCGGGCGGCATTGAAACCGAGCAGGATTTCATTTTGATTTTCCGGGAAGCGGCCCAGCGGATACCAGTGTGTTTTGATACTTAATTCATCAGCCATGCTGACCCCGACCACTGCCACCTGTTGACCTTTAATCTTCGAAATAGCAGCGAATTTGGGCGCAACAGCACTGAGCCGTTCTTTCAATTCAATGGACCGGATCGATTTCAGTACCGGAGTCCCGTCAAGCTCATGTGATCCGTAGGCCACGTTGCCGAGGTCCAGACCGCCGTAGCTGACCGAGAGGGATTCGGTCTTCGGGGTGATCAGTATGTTGGCCCCGAATTTACTCATTTTTTCTTCAAGGCTGTTGCCCACTACGGTGGAAAGAAGCTGGATGGAAACCACGGACATTACTCCCACGGTGAATACCGCGCAGAGCAGTATTGTGCGCAAGGGTCTTCGTCCAAGGTTACGCAGGGGGATAGTGAAAAGGTTCATGTGTTGCGCTCCTTAGAAATATATGGCCCCGGATCTGACAGCATCCAGTGAGATTACAAGCTTATCACCTTCAGTCCGTCTTTCCAGCGGTGAAGGATTGCAGCCGCCTTTGACCACATTTATGCGTGTGGAATGGAAGCGCATGCCGCAGTTGTTGCAGACCATAAAGTCCCCCTGCTGGGAATATCCCTTTTTGGAACGGTAGCAGACGTCGCAGGCATCAAAGGCCGCCCTGATGGTTCCGTCCTTGCTGCGGACCACAAAGAAACGAATTTCTTTTCCGTCCATATTTATTGAATAGTAATGGGCCTCGCCGTCATTTACTTCATTTATAGGGATAGTAAGTTTCTGCGGCCCTATTTCCATTCCGGCAAATCCATTTGTGGGCAGCAGCAGAAAGGCCAAAATCAAAATCATTTTTTTCATGAAAAACTCTCCTTTAAATTCTATACCGCAATAGTATGCAATTAGTGTACAAAAGTAGTTATTTCAATAAATAATGATTTTGATCAGGGAATTTAAATTGAATGTGCAAGGTTTTGTGCAATTGATTTGCACAAGTCTTGGAGAGCGGGCTATTTTTCGTTAAGCCACTGGTGCATGCCGCAGCTTTTACACTCAGCGCAACCATCAGGCGGGCAGACCGGGGTCTTTTCGGCTTTCTGGAATCGTTGCCATTCTCGCCAGAGGTAAGATTTTTTTACTCCGGTATCGATAAAATCCCACGGCAGTGGTGAATCTTTATCAAGTACTTGGTCAACAAAACGTTCAGGATTGCCTTCGTAGAATTTAGATGCTTTTTTCCAGCCGCCGTGCTCTGCTGCATAACTGATAAAATCGGCAAGAGATTCATCGCCACGGGAAAGGATGCCCTGTAAACGGGCCTGAAAGGGGGAGTCTCCGGAAAATGCTATGCCTTTGTATTTCTTGGTCAGTCCTTTGACCTTGGAAAGCACTGCCTTGAGTTCTTTCTCTGAAGGCATGGGTGCCCATTGCAGGGGAGTCCACGGCTTGGGCACAAGGCAGCTTGCTCCGAAAGTAATGCGCATAAATTGCTTTTTCTTTTTGCCCTGACCACGCTTGCGGGCCTCATCCATTTTTTCAAGCATGAGAGCCAGCTCGTCGTAGTCCTCGTCTGTCTCGCCGGGCCAGCCTACAATGACGTAGACCCGCAAATGATTGACCCCTTTGGCTGCACAGAGTTCCACGGCTCGCAGGAAATCTTCTTCTTCAAGGTTTTTACTGGCAGCGTCACGCAGTTTTCTGCTGGCACCTTCAAGGGCAAGGGTCACAGTGCGCACACCCGCAGCGCGCAGGATGTCGAGAAGTTCCTCGGTCAGTCCGTCAGCGCGTACAGATGAAAGGGAAAATTTTGTCTTACGTTTTTTAAGCCATTCAATGTAGGGGATCAGATCCGGCCAGTCGGTGAGGGCAGTTCCTACCAATCCCACTTTGGGCGGGTCGGCAAGCTCCACTATCTTTTTGAGCTGGTCGATGGATGCGTGGCGCGGTGGACGGTAGATGTATCCGGCAGCGCAGAATCGGCATCCGTAAGGGCAGCCCCGGTTTACTTCCACAAGGAACATGTCCTTGAAAACAGCCTCCGGGCTGATGAAGCAGGAATATGCCGGTTCGCTTAAAAGGGGAACCCCGTGACCTTCGGAAACCGGTCCGGGGGGCAGCACCGCTCTGCGGACCTGACCTTTGGTCATACCGGGAACGTAGACGCCGTCCCGATCTTTGATCAGGTCCAGAAATTCTTTTTTACTTCCCCCGCTAAAGATATGCTGCTTCAGTTCGAGGCACAATTCCTTCAATCCCGCTTCAGCTTCGCCCACCCAGAAGAAATCAAAGAAGGGGGCAATTGGTGCGGGATTGAGAAAGGCCACCGGACCTCCGCCCATGACCAGCGGGAAGTCCGGGCGTTCCGCAGCAAGTGGCGGAACGCCCGAATCTTTCAGCATCCTGACCAAGTGGAGGTATTCCTCCTCAAAGTTGACACTGAAACCGATCAGGGGAAACTCGGACAGTTCTTTGTCACTGTCCATGGAAACAGACGGTTGACCCGGTTCACCAAGAAAGAATCTTTCCACCGCAAGTTCCGCGTCCGGAGCAAGTAGACGGTAGACAGCCTGCCAACCTAAGGTTGAGAGTGCAGACCCCTTCCGTCCGGCGAAAACAAGAGCCGTGGGCAGACGGCCTCCTGTTTCTTCAGGCGAGGGTTCTTCCTTTCCGTAATAGAAGAATTCATCAGTTACGGACACGGGTTATTCCCGGTGCGGACCGTTGGGTCCGTACTGTTTCCGGTATATATTCATCGCAAACAGGAATTAATCTGCCTGTTTGCGGATGAAGGTCGGAACTTCAAAGTCATCGTCATCGTGGAAGATGAACTCTTCTCCGCCGGAGTTTGCAGCCTGTTTGGGCTTGAGCTGAACAGGCTCGGGATTTCCAGCCGCTTCAGTGGGCTTGCTTGCGGTGTGGCGCAGGTAAGCGGGAATGGAGCGGTCTTCTTCCGCGTGGGCACTGCCCATCTGGCGTACATTGGTAGCTTCCTGATTTTTTGGAGCCATGCCTCTTGGAGTCAGGTTCGGACGCTGGGGCTGACCGAAAGACTGCTGCTCTACGGGCGGTGCAACAGGCTGTTCGCCTGCGGTGTCAATGCCGGTGGCAATAACTGTGATGCGCATTTCATCGCCAACTTCAGCGTCGAAAACAGTACCGAAGAAAATCTGTGCTTCCTCGTGTGCTTCTTCGTAGATAATATTGGCTGCTTCGCTGACTTCATCAATGGTCATGTCAGGGGAGCAGGTGATGTTGATGAGTACGCCTTTTGCGCCTTCAATGGATACATCTTCGAGCAGCGGGCTGGTAATGGCCTTCATGGCTGCTTCACGGGCTCTGTTTTCACCCCGTGCGATACCGGTTCCCATAAGGGCCAGACCGGAGCTGGACATAACAGCCTGTACGTCTGCGAAGTCAAGGTTGATCAGACCGTGAACGGTGATCAGGTCGGCGATACCTTTGACGCCGTAGTAGAGGACTTCGTCAGCTTTTTTCAGCATTTCGGAGAAAGCTGCTTTTTTGGCGGCAAGCTGGAGCAGGCGGTCGTTGGGAATGGTGATGATGGAGTCAACCACCTTCTTGAGTTCCTCAATTCCTTTTTCTGCCTGCAACAATCTGCGTTTGCCTTCGAAATAGAATGGTTTGGTTACAACGGCAACAGTCAGCGCACCGGCTTCTTTTGCTACTTCAGCGATAACGGGTGCAGCACCGGTACCGGTTCCGCCGCCCATACCGGCGGTAACAAAGACCATGTCGCAATCGCTTACCAGTTCGCGGATCTGGTCAACGGATTCAAGGGCGGCGTTTTTACCTACATCCGGGTTGGCACCTGCGCCGAGGCCTTTGGTCAGTTTATCACCGAGCTGGATTTTGTATTCAGCAAGTGATTTGTTGATGTCCTGCGCATCTGTGTTGGCTACGATAAAGCGTACGCCGGAGAGTGCGGACTGAATCATGTTGTTGATAGCGTTACCGCCACCACCACCACAACCGATAACCTTGATCTTTGCCTGACCGTCGTTTTCAATTTCCATGTAATCCATCATCATTTTGATTTCCCCTGTTTAACTTTTTGCTGATAACTTTTCCGTGATCGGGGTCGGAAAAGAACTTCATGCCTGTGTTCACCTGGACTAATCGCCGACCTTCAACGGCGATACGTATTGCTACGCGATGTCAGTGAACCATTTTCGCATCCTGCCCAGAATGCGGTTGAAAACATTTTCGTCACGGATTCTGAAGACCTGCTCGGAGCTGCCTTCTTTTTCCGCGCCGTACATGAGCAGTCCCACTGCTGTGGCGAATTTGGGACTGTTGACAACATCCTTCAGGCCACCAATGCCTGCGGGATAGCCGATGCGGACCGGCAGATCAAAAATCTGTTCCGCCAGTTCCTGCATTCCGTCCACAAGGGATGTTCCACCGGTGAGAACCACTCCGGCTGCGATCATGTTTTTGTAGCCGCTGCGGACCAGTTCCTGGTCCACAAGGGCCATGATTTCTTCACAGCGCGGTTCGCAGATTTCAGCCAGCACCCTCTTGGACATTTTGCGGTGATCTCGTCCACCTACGGAAGGCACGTCAATGGTCTCGTCAGTGGTGACCATATCGGTTAGCGCGGTTCCGTATTTGACTTTGATCTGTTCCGCAGACCCCATGGGCGTTCTCAGCCCGAATGCTATGTCGTTAGTCAGGTTGTTACCGCCGAGGGCGATAACAGAAGTATGTTTGATTGAATCATTGGCGAAGATTGCCAGATCAGTGGTACCACCTCCGATATCCACGATGGCAACGCCGATTTCCCTTTCTTCTTCTGAAAGTACGGCCTTGCTGGAAGCCAGTGATTCAAGAACAATGTCGGAAACGTCCAGTCCTGAACGGTGGCAGGAGCGGATAATATTCTGCGCCGAAGTTACCGCGCCGGTGACGATGTGGACCTTAACTTCAAGGCGCACACCGGCCATGCCCAGCGGATCGGCAATGCCGCGCTGATCGTCAACAATGTATTCCTGCGGCAGGGTGTGGATCACTTCCCTGTCCAGCGGAATGGCTACAGCTTTGGCTGCATCGATAACCCGGTCCACATCCTTCTGGGTTACCTCGCCGCCTTTAACAGCGATTACGCCGTGGCTGTTGAAACCTTTGATGTGGCTGCCTGCGATACCTGCGTATACGGAGCGGATTTCGCAGCCGGCCATGAGTTCAGCCTCTTCAAGAGCCTTCTTGATGGACTGTACTGTCTGCTCAATGTTGACCACCACGCCTTTGCGTAGTCCGGTGGACGGGGCTGTGCCGATGCCGACAATGTCGACTCCGTCCGCGGTGGGTTCTCCCACAACCGCGCAGATCTTAGTGGTGCCGACATCGAGGCCGACGATCAGATCAGACTTGGACATAATTTTTTCTCCTCATCATCCTTGTAAATTCGGGGGTATTGCCAATTGCGGCAATCATTTCCCGGAACTGCGTTTTTCAACCCAGACCCTGTTTTTCCCGGTTGAAATGACTGCCACGTTCCTGAACTCTCCCCTGTTCTTGAGGTCGTTCCATACTGTGTTCAGGTGTGAAAGCTGTTCTTGCCAGTTGTCCAGACCCAGCAGCACCGTAAGGCCGAGCCTGTCCATAAAAATTTCCATGCGGTTGCCGCCTTTGATGTCGATCCAAGCAATTTGTCCCGGATCAAAGGGCAGTTCCCGTTTGCTGAGCATGTTCATGAATTCCGGCAGTATGGCTGCCTTGTCCATGGCTTCAGATTCGATATTAAGAAACGGCAGAGAGCTGAATTTGCCCGGTGCTACCGGAGCGATAAGCTCGCCGTTGCTGTCGCAATAATAAAGAGCGTCGTTGTGGCGGACCATGAAGCGGGGCTTTTTCTCGCGCACTTGAATCTGCATCTTGCCAGGAAGTTGCCTTCTTACTGCGGCTGATTTGACCCACTGGTTGTCGCTGAGTTTGTTTTCCACTTCGCTGATGTTCACCGCAAGGCTGTTTTTGTTCAGACTCACCTCGGCGATGGAAAGAATTTCCCCGTAGCTCAAACGGTGGTTTCCGCTGACCTTGATATCCTGCAATGCAAAGTAGGGCAGGGCTGTAGCCCAGCGATACCCGGCAAGACAACCGATACCCACAATAGCCAGTACAAGCAGGCAGGCCCCGGAAATGCAGAGCTTGCGCAGCAGCATCCCCAGTGTCTGGGAGAACGACTGCGAAGAATCCTTGCGCTTCTTGGCTTTGTTGCGGCCTGTGCGTTTCTTGCCTGATTTGGCAAGGTTCAGCCTGCTTTTGTTCAGTCCTGCTACGCTCATGACAGTATTATGACCTCCGGCTTTAAAGTGACGCCGAACTTATCAGACACGGCTTCGGTTGCCTGAGACATGAGTTCCAATGCTTGCGCTGCGGTGCCATTCCCTTTGTTTTCAAGGAAGTTGGCATGCATTTCGGAAAAGCCCATGCCGCCGAGGTTTCTGCCTCTGAATCCGGCATCGTCCAGCAGCTTGCCCGCGCTGTAACCTTCCGGATTCTTGAAAACACACCCGGCGGTTTTTGCTGTGACCGGCTGGGTGGCTTTCTTTTTATCAAAAGTATCTTTGATCCTGCTGCGGACTTCTGCTTCAGTTGATGGAGCCAGCTCAAATTCCACTTCCCAGACCAGAAAGAATTCGTCTGTTCCAGTAGAGAAGTGACGGTAGCCCCATTTCAAATTAGCAGCATCTTTCCAGAAAAGTCCTTTTTCCGGGGTCCAGAGCCGGACACGTTTTACGGAAGACTGCATGTCGGTTCCGTATGATCCGGCATTCATGGCGACAGAACCGCCCACGGAGCCGGGAATACCGGCCAGTCCTTCCATGCCGGAAAGACCGTTTTTAATGAGTACTGAAAGCAGTCCCGGCAAACGCATGTCAGCGGGAACACGCACGCTTGTGCCTGATATTTCCGCTTCTGCTTTGCGTTCACAGGCCATTTGTACAAGGGCGAGGTTAAGTTCCCCGTCCCCGGCAAGAATGTTGCTTCCTTCACCGATGGCAAGCAGATCAGAACCTTCGCGCTCTACAAAGCGGGAAAGTTCGTCCAGCCCGGCTTCGTCACGCACCTTAGCCAGAACACGGGCGTTTCCGCCAATGCCTAGTGAGGTGAGCTGAGCCATGCCCGGTTTATGAAGCAGTTCCAGTGTCATATAAATCTTTCCGCTACAAAGCTGTTATTTCTTCCGGTTTGAGAACTTTTTCGCCGTCCTCTTCCAGATATTTTAAAAACTTTTCGCCGACAGTATAAATAGATCCCGCGCCTTGAGTGATGAAAAGGTCACCGGGCTTAAGGATATTGGGCAATTCGTTCTGCATCATTTCAAAGTCCGGGTAAAAGCGGACCTTGGTATCGCTGACCTGCCTGATACCCTGCGCCAGTGACATTCCGTTTACGCCGGGAATGGGGTCTTCGGATGCAGGGTAGATTTCAGTGAGCAGCAGTTCATCGGCCTTTTCAAAGGTCTTACAGAATTCGCCGAACAGGGCCTGTGTGCGGGTGAATCTATGCGGCTGGAAAGCCACAACCAGTCTGCGCTGCGGAAAACAGGACTTGGCGGTCTCAATGGTGGCCTGAATTTCTGCGGGATGGTGACCGTAATCATCCACCACGAGGATTCCTTTGCTCTCACCCTTTTTCTCAAACCTGCGACCTACGCCCATAAAGTTGGAGAGGCCCTGCATAATGGGCTCTTTTGACAGTCCAGATTCAATAGCCACACCGATGGCACCGAGGGCATTGAGCACATTGTGCTTGCCCGGCTGGGCAAGGGAAACTTCGCCCAGAGGTTCATCATCAAGGTAGACCTTGAACAGGGAACGTACTTCGCAGGACAGGATTTCCGCGCGCAGTCTGTTTTCCTTGCCAAGGCCGTAAGTCAAACAAGGACGCTTGATGGAGGGCAGCAACCTCTGCACACCCGGATCATCGCCGCAGACCACATTCATTCCGTAGAAGGGAATTGAGTTCATGAATTTGCGGAATGCTTCATCAATTGCTTCCTGCCCGCCGTAGAAATCAAGGTGGTCTTTGTCCACATTGGTAACCACAGTGATGATGGGCGAGAGGCAGAGGAATGAACCGTCGGATTCATCTGCTTCAGCAATGAGAAACTGTCCGTCACCAAGGCGGGCATTACTGCCGAAGGTATTCAGCCTGCCGCCGATGATGACTGTGGGGTCCAGTTCTGCTTCAGTGAAAATTGTTGCCAGCAACGAGGTGGTTGTAGTCTTTCCGTGGGTTCCAGCTACCGCGATTCCGGTGCGCAACCGCATAAGTTCGGCCAGCATCTCCGCTCTGGGAATTACAGGAATACCCAGTTCGTGGGCTTTGACCAGTTCCGGATTTTCATCGGAAATTGCGGTGGATTTTACCACTACATCGGCATCGGTAACGTTATCCGCACCGTGCCCGATGAAGACCTGTGCTCCCATCTTGAGCAGACGTTTCACAGGCGCACCAGCTGCCAGATCGGAACCTGTCACGGTGAAGCCCATGTTGATCAATACTTCGGCAATGCCGCTCATGCCTGAGCCGCCGATACCGATCATGTGGATGTTGCCGACCCTGCTGCGCATGATGGGACATTCGGCATCCGTTACTAAGGGTACACTAGGTCCTTCTGCTGCGATCATGCTGCACCTCTCACTGTTTTCATTCTAATAATATCTTGGGCGCCATCCGCGATAACGGAGGCCGCATCAGTCCGGGCAAAGGAAAGGGCCTTGCTTCCCATTTCTATGAGCCTGTCCTGATCCGCAATCAGTTTAATAATTTCGTCTGCCAGCCTTTGTCCGTTCAATTTGTTCTGCGGAATAAGTTCAGCCGCGCCCAGATCAGCCAAAGCACGGGCGTTCCCGGTTTGGTGGTCGTGAGTGGCATGCGGAAAGGGGATAAATATGGCTGGCTTACCCGCTGCCGCTACTTCAAAAACAGTGGATGCTCCGGCTCTGCACACAACAAGGGAAGCTTTGGCATATGCTTCGCCCATGTTGTGAATGAACGGGGAGACTGCATCGATATTCATGCCGTTCTCCTCGTATGCCTTGCGGACTTTTTCAAAGTCGGCTTCTCCGGTCTGGTGGCGCAGACTGATGCCTGTTTCTTTCAGCTTGGCAAGTCCGGAGATGACAGCATCGTTAATGGCTGCCGCGCCCTGACTTCCGCCGAAGACCAGAACCGCTTTTTTGTCTGCACATTGGCCGGAACCAATTATCTCTTTACGGACCGGATTGCCCACCACAATAGTTTTAGCTGCGGGGAATGATCCGTTTCTATCCTCAAAGGAGGCGAAAACTTTTTTTACAATCTTGCCCAGAATACGGTTGGTTACTCCGGGAATACTGTTCTGCTCGTGGATTGCTGTGGGGACGCCGAGCATCCATGCTGCCAGTACCGGGCAGAATCCTGCGTATCCGCCGAAGCCGATTACTGCGTCAGGCTTGAAGGATGTAATTTCCTTCAAGGATTTAACCAGCGCGGATACGATCCAGAGCGAACTGAAAACTTTTTTGATGCCACCGCCCAGAACGCCTTTTGCAGGAAGTTCCTTAAAGGGGATTCTCGCCCGCTCAACCATTTTCCGTTCCGGTCCCTTGCCGCCGAGAAAGAGAATCTCGCAGTCGGGAAAGCGGGTTTTGATCTCATCAGCAACGGCCAGTGCAGGGAAAACGTGTCCACCGGTGCCGCCGGTGGTCAGGATGATGCGTTTCATCAGACTTTCCCCCTGGATAAATTAAGGAGGATGCCGGTGCAGATGCAGGAAACCATCAAGCTTGATCCGCCGTAGCTGACGAAAGGCATGGGCACGCCCTTGGGCGGTACGGTTCCCATGACCACAGCAAGGTTCAGGCTGAAGCCCAGAGCCAGCATGATGGTCAGTCCGTAGGCAGTAAAGCGGTCCTGCAAATCATCCTGTGACAGCGCGATTTTAAATCCGCGCCAGACAAGAAAACCGATGACCGCAAATACGGCCAATACGCCGATAAAGCCCAGTTCCTCACCCACAACAGCCATGATGAAGTCGTTGTGTGCTTCGGGGAGGAAGAAAAGTTTCTGTTTACCTGCGCCCAGTCCTTGTCCGAAAACATTACCTGATCCGAAAGCGTAAAGAGATTGTACTAACTGGTACCCTTCTTCATGTGCGGACTTGAAAGGATCAATGAATGCGGTCATGCGTTTGAGCCTGTACGGAGAACTGGTGATGAGCATGTATCCGGCACCACCAGCGAAAACCAGTGAAGTCAGCAGATAGCTGACCCGTGTTCCGCCCACAAGACTCATGAAGAAAAGGATCATGCACAAGAAGACTGAGCCTCCAAAGTCCGGCTGCATCATCAGCAAAAGACAGAGTGCTCCGGTAATGGCGTACGGAGGCAAAAAGCCTACACTGAAGGTCTTAATAAGCTCCTGCTTGCGGGAGAAGAAATAAGCCAGATAAAGAACCAGTGCGGGTTTGCAAAACTCAAGCGGCTGAATACGCAACGGGCCTAATGCGATCCAGCGTTTAGCTCCGCCAGCTGCCACTGAGAGTGGTGAAAAATCGCAAAGAAGCAAAAGCACGAAAGCAGCCATGAGCCAGACGTAGACCATGTTGTAGAAAAAGGCCTTGGGCAGACGGGAGCAGATGTACATCATGCAGGTTCCGGCCACGAGAAATACCGCCTGCTTCTTGAAGAAGAGGTATTTGTCGTCAAAGAAACGCTCGGCCATGATTCCACTGGCGGAAAGGACCATCATCAGTCCGAAGCAGGCCAGCAGCAGTGCCGCAGCCAGCAGCCAGTAATCTAACCGTTCAGGTTTGCCGGAGAGGTTCTTTTTCTTATTCAAGACAGTTCCTCCATGATTCGCTTAAAATCATCGCCTCTGGCAGGGTACCCGGTATAAGCGTCAAAGCTTGCTGTTGCCGGGGAAAGCAGGATGGTATCGCCTGCTTTGGAGTTTGCAAAAAGTTCGCGCACGGCCTTTTCAAGGTTTTCGTGCCATGAAATTATAAATTCATCTTTGAGAGCAGGTTCGAAATGTTCACGTCCTGCTCCGAATAATCCCACTTCGGCTACTTTGCCGCGCATTGCCGGGATTATTTCGCGCACATCACCGCCCTTGAATACGCCGCCAAGCAGCAAACGGACCGGACCCTCAAAACTGTTCAGGGCTGCGCGGACTGCATCAAGGTTGGTGCCTTTGGAGTCGTTTATAAAGCGGACGCCGTCCACAGAACCGAGATCCTGAATGCGGTGCGGTTTGCCGACGAAAGTTTTAAGTCCGGCTTCAAACTCTTCACGGTCCAGCCCTATTTTCTCCAGTGCCAGCCATGCCGCTTCCATGTTGAGGCAGTTGTGTTTGCCGGGAAGATTGGGCTGTTCGTCAAAGCTGGAGCCGTCAAACCATTTGACCTCAGCCTTGGTGAAACTGGACGGATCAAGTTCGTCTCTCATGTGCGCGGGCAGGATAGCCAGTTCATCTTCGCTCTGGCGTTCAAAAATTTTGAGCTTAGCTGCAAGGTACTCGTCCATGTCCTCATGGTAGTTGAGGTGGTTGGGCGCGATATTGAGCAGGATAGCGGCCTGCGGTCTGAACAAGCGGCAGTTCTGGAGCTGAAAGCTGGAAACTTCAAGGACCAGCACGTCGGCCTTTTCATCATTGGCGATGAACTCGGAAAGGGGCGTGCCGTAATTGGCCCCGGCGAATGCTTTACGTCCGGCCTGTTCCAGAATGTGCTTGATCAGCGCGGTGGTGGTTGTTTTGCCGTTGGTTCCGGTGATGGCAATCTTGGGTTCATTGGCGAACCATGAAGCCAGTTCAAGCTCGGAAATGATGGCCCGTTCCGGTAGGTTACCGATAAACGGTGCAATTTTGCGGGCCGGAATACCGGGGCTGGCAACAATCACATCGGCCCCGGCGAATTGCTCTTCGCAGAACGGTCCGGTCATCAGCTGGGCGTCAGGTCCGAGACCTTCAAGGATGTCTTTGCTCAGGTCTTCATTGCTGTCCATAATGCGCACGGTAGCCTTGAGCTTGTGCAGCAGTTTTGCTGCGGCAAGGCCTGATCTTCCGGCTCCGGCGACAATTGCCAACCTTCCGGTGAACATGCGGGTCGAGGTGACCTGTTCTACAAATGTGCTGTCCATAACATCCTTTACCTGATCTTCAGGGTACTCAGGGCCATAAGGGCCATTAATATAGAGATGACCCAGAACCTGATTACAATTTTAGATTCCGGAATTCCCTTGTGTTCAAAGTGGTGGTGCAGCGGTGCCATGCGGAAAATTCGCTTGCCGCCGCTGACCTTGAAATAACTAACCTGCATGATTACTGAGATGGTCTCGAAGACGAAAACCCCGCCGACAATGATCAGCAGTAATTCCTGTTTGCAGAGTACGGCGACAAAACCGAGCACGCCGCCGATGCTGAGTGATCCCACATCACCCATAAAAAGCTGCGCCGGATAGGCGTTGTACCAGAGGAAACCAAGTCCTGCGCCCACAAGTGCGCCGCAGAAGACGGTGACCTCACCCACGCCGGGAACATGAGGCACATTTAGATAACTGGCCATGCCCACGTGTCCGGCAATGTAAATGAAAAATGCATAACAGGTGGCACTGGTGATGGAAGGCCCGATAGCCAGCCCGTCCAGTCCATCCGTTAAGTTGACTCCGTTGGAAGCTCCGATCATGACCAGCAGGGCGAAAGGCAGATACATCCAGCCGAGGTTCGGGGTAAAATTCTTAAAAAATGGTACCGCCAGTTCAGTAGAATAAGCGGGTTGCATGATCAGCAACCCTACTGCTGTCCCGGCTACCAGCAACTGGCCGAAAAGTTTTGCTTTAGCGGAAATGCCCTTGTTTTGCTTACCCTTGATCTTGGTGTAGTCGTCCACAAAACCAACCAGCCCGAATCCGGCAAAGACCAGCATGGTCAGCCAGACGTAAATGTTGGTCAGGTCAGCCCAGAGCAGGGTGGAAACCAGTACACCGAATCCCAGCAGCAACCCGCCCATGGTCGGAGTTCCGGCCTTGCATTTGTGCATTTCGCCTACTTCGTCCTGAATGTACTGACCGCATTTTATTTTCTGCAACCAGCGCATCATAATGGGGCCGAGTACAATGGTAATAACCAGTGCAGTGAGCAGGGCGTAGATGGACCTGAAAGTAATGTAGCGGAACACATTCAGGATACCGAGTTGAGCACTCAGGGGGACTAGAAAATGATAGATCATACTTTGTTTCCTCCGGTCTCCCCATTGATGTCATTGTTAAGTGCGTGGAAGTAATCTTCCATGCGGCAGGACCTCGACCCTTTAAAGAGGACTACCGCATCGCTGAGACCCAGTTCATTAATTCCATTCAAAAATTCAGCAGGTTTGTTCACCGGAACCAAGGTAGATCCGTTGGTATTGGAGGCTACTTCGGCGTAGTGTATGCCATGGTAAAAAGTTGCGTCCGGCTTTGTTGCGGCGATCTTGGTGCCAAGGTCGCAATGTGCGCATCCGGCTTCTTCGCCCAGTTCCAGCATATCGCCCAGTACCAATACCAGCGGCCTTTCTCCGGCAATGCGTTTGGCAGTGTCGATGGCCCGGTTCATGGATAATGGATTGGCGTTGTAGGAGTCGTCGATAAGTGTCCATTTGCCGTGGGTGTGGCAGTGGAATCTTTGTTTGGGCAGTTCTACTGTTGCCAGTCTTTCGGCAATTTCAGTCAGTTCCATGCCAAGCTGGTGAGCGGCGCAGGTTACGGCGGCTGCGTTTTCCGCAAAGTGGGAACCGCAGGTGGGCAGGACAACTTCAGCTGTTTCTTCCCCGGCCTTGATTAGAAATCTTCCGGAACCGTCAGGCAGGGTGTGTAGCAGGGTGCTGTAATATTCTGCATTTTCATCCTGAGAGGAAAAAGCAACGGGCGTGGTGATTTCATTTGCTGCCTTCCAGAGCAGCTCATGATCCTTGCAGCACAGGGCTTTGCCTTCGGGACGGATGTATTTGAAAAGTGATGATTTCTGAACAGCCACATTTTCCAGTGAACCCAGTCCTTCAAGATGTGCGGGACCGATGTTGTGGACAATTGCCATGTCCGGCTGGGCAATAGGGCCAAGTTCACCCATATCGTGAGGCAGGCTGATGCCAAGCTCCATAACCCAGTAAGTCTCCTCTCCGGTTGCTTCAAGCATGGAAAGGGGCAGGCCTAGCTGGTTGTTCAGGTTCATGAAATTTTTATGTACGGACCCAGTTCCAGATCCATCGCCGGAAAGTACGTGGGCCAGCATTTCTTTTACGGTTGTTTTGCCTGCCGAACCAGTAACGGCGATCATGCGGGCCTTTGATTTCATACGCCAGTATGTGGCAACCCGTCCGAGGGCCTGAACAGTATCGCGAACCATGATGATCGGCTTCTCTGCGAGTTCGGGCATGAATTGGGAAACAACAACCGCAACCGCCCCGGCTTCAAGAGCCGCTTCGGCAAAGTTGTGGCCGTCGAAATTTTCCCCTTCAATGCAGAAGAAGACATCGCCTTTACCTACCAGCCTGCTGTCAATGCGCACGGCTGCTATATCGATGTCTGCCGCAGAGGGTAGATCACTGCTCCCCATGAGCTGTTCTTCGAGTTCAGACAAAGTCAGCTTCACCCGTAAATCTCCTTGATCGCCTTTGAAACTTCTTCGCTGTCGCTGAAGTTCCGTTTTTCCGTTCCGATAATCTGATATGTTTCATGGCCCTTGCCAGCGATGAGCAGCACGTCGTCCTTGGTCATTTCCACAACCGCTTTTCTGATGGCCTCGGCGCGGTCAACTTCTTCAATGATGTGATCGCACCCTTTGAGGCCGGGGCGTACATCTTCAATAATCTGCATGGGATCTTCGGTGCGCGGGTTGTCCGAGGTCAGCACTGCCACATCGGAATAACGGCAGGCTGCTTCAGCCATGAGCGGACGTTTGGCCCGATCGCGGTCTCCACCGCAGCCGAACACACTGATGACCCTGCTGAAATCAAGATCCTTGAGGGTACGCAGAACGTTGTCCAGTGCATCCGGGGTGTGGGCGTAATCCACGAAAATATTGAGTCCCTGATCGTTACGGACCCGCTCAAGCCTGCCGGGAACACCGTCAAACTCTTTAAACACGTCCATCTGTTCCGGGCTGAGCCCCATATGCAGACCGATGGCCTGTGCTGCCAGCAGGTTGGAACCGTTGAACTTACCGATAAGGTCGGTTTCGATTTCCCACTGCTCACCGTCACAGGTCATTTTGAGACGCATGCCTTCTCCGGAGCAGGAGACCATTTCCCCGCACAGGGATTTGCAGCCGGTGGCGCAGCTTTGATCCATGCCGTAACCGATTGCCGGGGAATAGCATTCCAGCAGCCGTCTGCCGAAAGGGTCATCAAAGTTGATGATGCCCCGTTTGAGTGCGCTGGGATAATGCTGGAAGAGCAGACATTTGGCTTTGAAATATTCTTCCATGTCTCCGTGGTAATCGAGATGGTCCTGTGTGACGTTGGTGATTACCGCGGCGTCAAAGCTGAGTCCGCAGACCCTGTTCTGGTGCAATGCATGCGAAGATACTTCCATCACAGCCACTTCAACGCCTGCTTCAGCCATTTTGGCGAGCATTTCATGCAGTTGCCAGCAGCCGGGTGTTGTCAGCGGTGCTTCCTGTTCATATCCGGGCCAGCGGTAGCTTACTGTGCCGATTACGCCCACTTTCATTCCGGAGGAAGAAAGCAGCTGTTCGATCAGGTAAGTTGTGGTGGTCTTGCCGTTGGTTCCGGTTATGCCCACCAGCTTGATTTTACTGTCAGCTGTTTTGAAATAGGTCATGGCCAGTTCACCCAGAGCTTCACGGGGGGAGGGGTGGGTGATCAGCTCGGCGGAACCGGTTGCTACATCTTGCTCACAAATAATATAGGCGGCACCGTTCTCAAGTGCCTGCGCTACGAAATCAGCACCATCACGAAGAGGCCCTGAGATGGCGACAAATAAATCACCTTCGCAGACTTCCCGTGAATCTGTACGGACCATCAATCCTTCGCTGACCTTGGCGAGGAGTGCGTCCCATTTGGTTTTGTTCAGTACTGTTTTCGACATAAAATTTCCTTTAAGAAACCCAGAGAACCATTTCCGCTTTCTTGTCCTCAGGCCATTTGTCGCCTGCGGCAGGAAGCTGTTTGGTAACTGTCATCCCCTGACCTTTCAGTGTGGGGACAAATCCTTTCTGGACCAATATTTCAATTGCCCTGCGAATGGGCATTCCTTTTAAATCAGGGACCTTGTCCCCGGACGCGCTGATCTTAAACGGGGTAGCCCGCAAAGCCTTCTTGGGCATTGCTGTGAAAGTCTGTCCCGCAGCCATGACCGGTGTCGGCTTACGATGTTCCGGAAGCTTGCCGTAGTAAGCCAGAGTCTGGGTCATGATCTTTTTCACCGCCGGGGCTGCTACAGTGCTGCCGTAATGGTTAGGCTTAGGATCATCAACCATCATGTAGACGATGTAATCCGGGTTGTATCCCGGAACCAAAGCTACAAAGGAAGCGATGTATTCAGTGCCGTATCCGCCTTTGCTGTGTGCTTTCTGGGCGGTTCCGGTTTTGCCCGCAACGGTGGTCCCGCTGATTCTGGCTTTGCGTCCGGTTCCGTCGTCCTGCACAACTTCGCGCATCATGGAGAGGACTTTTTCCGCTACTTCAGCACTGAAGATGCGCTTGGGTGCTTCATCCTGCTCGGAGCGGGGGTATTGCACCAAGTTGAGAGGCTTTTCAAGCCCTTTGTTGGCAAGAGTCAGATAAGCTTTTGCCATCTGTACTGTTGTTACCCCGACTCCCTGCCCGAATGATCCGGCAGCAAGGTCGATTTCATTCCACTTGGCGGCCGGGCGGATCAAGCCTTTGCGGTCACCGGGAATGGGCAGTCCGGTTCTGTGTCCGAATCCAAGATCGCTGATGAATTTATGGAAGTTCTGCACTCCCAATTCCAGACCGATTTTGGCACATCCTATGTTGCTTGAATAACGCAGGATTTTATGCACCGGGAGCCACCCTTCCTTATGGGTGTCCTTGATGTACTTGCCGTTGATCTTCCAGCGTCCGTTTTCACAGTCAAAGAGCTTTTCCGGGGTTACTACCTTGTGTTCCAGAGCAGCAGCCATGAGGAACGACTTAAAGGTTGATCCCGGTTCATAAACGTCAAGAGCCGCACGGTTCCTCCAGATATTGGGGGAGCTGGTGCGGAAAATATTAGGGTTGAAGCGCGGGCAGTTGGCAACAGCCAGAATATCGCCGCTTGCAACTTCAACAACTATGGCGGAACCCCATCTGCCGTTGTATTTCTTCACCGCTTCGGCCAGAGCATTCTCTGTTACCGATTGCAGGTGTGAATCAATGGTCAGGTGGATGTCCTTGCCGCGGACGTCCATTTCACGGCCCATGGCATCAAGGTACAGCCTGCGCCCGGAGGCATCGCGCTGCACAACGAACTGTGCCTTGCGTCCGGCAAGGCGGTCGTTAAATTTCTTTTCAAGTCCTTCAAGTCCGTTGCCGTCGATCCCGGAAAAACCGAGCAGTTGTCCTGCAAGGTAGTTGTTGGGATAAAGCCTTACGTATTCTGTGGTCAGGTATACGCCGGGCAGGTCGGCCTTCACAATTTTCTGGGCAATGCGGTCATTGAGCTGACGCTTGATCCAGATGAAGTTCGACTTGCGGGACAATTTTTTTCTCAGCTTCGCCTGCGGGATGCCGAGAATTTTCGAAAGCTTATAAGCTGTGCCGTCCACATCGGTAACCTTGACCGGGCGGATGTACACGGAAGAAGCTTCCACACTGGTTGCCAGCAGGTTGCCGTTGCGGTCATAAATGGAGCCGCGTTCACCGCGTTCCAGTTCCGCAGCAAGGTGCTGGCGGGAAACCATGCGTGAAAGATCAGCTCCCTTGAACAATTGCAGCCATGCCGCTCTGCCCAAAAGACCTGTCCATACAAGGGCGAAAAGGACCATGACGAAGAGCAGCTTTGTTCTGCTCGCCTTCAGGCTTTCTTTTTTCCTTTTAGCCATTGCTTGGGGCTCCCTGTTATTCAGCTATGGTTTCGGTCTTCTTATTTGCCCTTGTGAGGCCGGTCCGAAACCGTATTTTTTTGCCAGCTCCCTCAATCTTATTGGAGAGAGCAGATTGTTTCTTTCTACTTCCAGCTTTGCGGCCAGAGCTTCCTGTTCATCGAGCCGTTTTTCCATACGTCTCAGGTCGTAGGCTTTGTCGACCCGCTCGATGTTCAGCCAGACCGAGACCAGCCCTAGTATGAGTGCCGATCCCATGGTCAGGGTCAGGGCCATGGCTATTCCTTTGGAATCAGCTTTCATGGCCGTTTATCCGTCCTCCCCGGTCCTTTCGGCTACGCGGAGTTTTGCGCTGCGGCTGCGGGTGTTGACTTCCATCTCTTCCTCGGTGGGAAGGACAGGCTTTTTGGTCAGCACGTTCATCAGCTTAACTTTCCCGCAGGTGCACATGGGCTGCATGGGCGGGCAGTCGCAGCTTTGCGATTGGGCTTTGAAGGTTTTCTTTACGATGCGGTCTTCCAAAGAATGGAAGGATATGATCGCAACCCTCGCGCCGGGACTGAGTCTTTCCGGAATCCGGTCAAGAAAAGTTTTTAACTCTTCAAGTTCGGAGTTCACGGCAATACGCAATCCCTGAAAAGTTTTTGTCGCCGGATGAGTTCGGGACAATGCCTTGCGTTTGGCCGGATAAGCCTTCTCCACAATGGAGGCCAGTTGCAGGGTGGTGGTAATTTTTTCTTCTTCCCGGGCTGCGATGATCGCTTTGACGATCTTGGAAGCCAGCGGTTCTTCACCGTACAGTTTCAAAATCCTGCTCAGATCTGAATAGGAGCCTTTATTAACTATAGAAGAAGCCGGGGGCATTCCGCCTGCCGGGTCCATACGCATGTCCAGCGGTCCGTCCTTAATGAAACTGAACCCGCGCTCGGCATGGTCCAGATGGAGGGAGGATACGCCGAGATCAAGAACAACGCCGTCAACGGTGTCCCAGCCCAGTTCATTGAGGGCCGCTTCAAACTTGCTGAAAGCAAGGTGGAACCTGTGTGCGCGCTCACCGAAAGGTGCAAGCCGTTCTCCTGCCAGTTCTAGTGCCTGTTCGTCCCGGTCAAGTCCGGCCAGTTCGGCTCCTTCGCCTGCGGCTTTAAGGATTGCACTGGAATGCCCGGCCATGCCGAGGGTTCCGTCAAGGTAGCGGCCTCCGGGTTTAGGAGCCAGCCAGTCGATGACTTCGTTCAGCAGGACGGATGTGTGGACCTGTTCAGGCTTTAATTTCTTGCTTTCCATAATTTCCTGATCCAAAACATTTGTCGGTTTTGACCGTAACTCTGGGGGGAGCATGGTAAACCAATGGCGGTTTTGAAAATCAAGTTTAAAAAATCAGTATGTAGATGCGTCAGTGGCGCGAAACAGCAAAAACAGGCTAGAACGGGAGTTCAACTCCGCATTCAGCCAATTCATCGGAGACATCATCAAAATCCTGTTCAAGCAGGGCTTCGAATTCCCGCTTGTCCCAGATTTCAAATCTGTCGCCTACTCCGGCAAGGACCACGTCCTTGTCCAGCTTGCCGCTTTTTCGCAGATAGGAAGGAATGGTGATTCTGCCCTGTTTGTCGAGGCAGACTTCTTCGGAACCTGAAATGATTATTCGGATGAAATTTCTGAGCTTCCGGCTGGGGCTTTTGATACTTGTGAGTTTTTCCTCAAGTATTGCCCAGTCCGGTGGTGTGAAGCCGACTATGTTTCCTTCGAAAATAGTTAATGTCACGCGACCGTCCGGGGAATCAGAATAAACCT
Source organism: Desulfovibrio sp. JC022 (assembly GCF_010470665.1). Classification (NCBI taxonomy): domain Bacteria; kingdom Pseudomonadati; phylum Thermodesulfobacteriota; class Desulfovibrionia; order Desulfovibrionales; family Desulfovibrionaceae; genus Desulfovibrio; species Desulfovibrio sp. JC022. The sequence goes on from NZ_VOPZ01000001.1 coordinate 61,713, forward strand.
GATCCCGGTACTCCGGTGTAAGCATCAGTCTGCCTTTGGCATCCATGCTGCGATGTGCGTGACCTCTGAACTTCATTTTTTTACCACTCAATCACACAGATTTACCACCAATTCCCCCCGTCTCACCACCTGTGTGTGAAAATAGGGAAAAAGTCAAGGCCCCTCAATGAAATAACAGGGTCGAAAACAGGCTGTTTTCAATGGTTCGGAAGGTTTTTGCCTGTCCTAAAAGCTTATATATACGGAGTTTAGAAAGAATTAATAAATGAACAAAAAAAGTTTATCTTTTTTTTAAAAATAATAGATAAAAATTGGAACCTGTCAGACACAGGCTTCACGAATATGGATATGAGTGCTATAGGGCAATTGAAAACAAAGATTCGGTTCCTTTTTATCCAATAAGATCCCGCAGGGGGGAACTTTGGGTGGGAATTTTTGTTTCGTACATATTTCTACTTACTAACTCTAATTATTTCAGTCGTTTATAAGAGATGGGGATAAGGTTGAACTATGAATGCAAAAGGTAGAATGGATGTTCCCGATGGTTTGAACGAGGAATATTACCAGATCAGTCCCGATATTCTTCAGAGTTTCAATAAGTTCAGGCCGCCTCTCGATATTTTTATGTTCATGGAGGAAGTGGGCCGAATCGCGCCTTACTACAAGGTGGGAGGAAGGCTGAGCAAGGAGCAGATTGAGCAGCTTGCCGGATTGGTTAAAGAAGGTCTTATCTTTGTTTCCCGTAAGGACCACCCGGTATACGTAAAGCATATCGCTTATCAGCTGGACCTCGTGCTTATTGACCGCAACCTTAAGGAAAGCGAGATTGCGGATATTTTTATGGAAGCCCTGACCATGCGCATGAGTGAGTTTCTGGATCAGCCTGTTGCGGCTGTTACCGATAAGCTCTGGACCGATCTGATGGTTCTTACTGAATATCTGTGGAATGATCCCTACCGGATCAAGGCTCTTGCCAAGAGGCTGCACAAGGAGCACACCCTTGCTCAGCATAGTGTGAATTGCGGAGTACTTGCCCTTGCAATTTTTATCCGCATGAAAGGCAAAAATTTTGCCAGCGGGGATATCAGCCGTACCCATTTTGATCGGTTGACCGCCGGATTTTTCCTGCACGATATGGGTATGAGCAAGATTCCTCTGTTTATTCGTGAAAAGCCTAAGCCGCTGACCACGGATGAGCGTCAGAAAGTGGATAAACATCCCATGCTCGGCTATGAAATGCTCAGCAAACTCGACCTTAAATATAAGGAGATCGAGGCTTGCGTTATTGAGCATCATGAAAGGTTGACCGGCAAAGGGTATCCCCAGAAAAAATCCGGCCGTGAGATCAGTCAGCTGGGTCGCATTATCGCCGCAATCGATTCGTATTGCGCCATGATTACCAAGCGTCCTTTTGCTGAAGGAATTGATCCGCTCAAGGCTGCCACTGCCATTTCACAAGACAAGGGTTATGACCCGGAAGTCACCAAGAATATCCAGGCTTGGGCACTTACTTTGAAGAAATAGATTTATTTCATAAGCAATAAAAACGGCCCTGTTTCCATAAAAGAAGCAGGGCCGTTTTTATTATGATAACAGATTGTTACACGAAGCGGCGAAGCAGAAATGTAATTTAAAATTGCTGAACCAGATCGCGGGTGACTTCGCGATACACGTCGCTTAGCAGTACTACGCCGATGATGTTTCCGCCTTCCTGCACCAGTGCCCAGGTTCTTTTCTTTTTGCGGAAAATTTCCAGTACAACCAGCATGGGGTCGGTGGGTTTGAGAATCGCAACGTCTTCTTCGATGTGACCATCAAGTGCTGCGGAGCAGCATGCAGTTCCGGCCCTTTTGAAGGCCCGGTCCCAATCCGCTTCTTCGGACAGGCTCAGGTCTTCGTCTTTAAGCACCAGATCTTCTACCGCCTTGAGCATGGTCCAGATGGAGACCACTCCGCGCAGGGAACCGTTTTTCTTTTTCACTACCACAATATGGTTGTCCGGTGCTTCCTTCATGCTGTCCCGGAGAGAGCGTACCGCCTCGGAAAGGCTTGCGGATTCATCAATTGTGGAAAATTCTTCATTCATTATATCCCATGCTCTTTTTCTCAGCAGCATCGACTTCTCCTTTTGAACTTAATTAGCGGTTGAACAAATTCAGCTGGTAATCATTCACCATAGTTAAACCATATTTCACGAATTCATGCAAAAGCGGATTACTCAAAGTCCGCCAGCAGCGGGCCCACGTGGATTCCGGCGACTACCGGATCTTCCATGTAGCTTTGGCTGATGCGCCAGTACGCCTGATGCAGATGCGGGGAAGTAATCCCGTTTTGCAGGGCGTTATACGCTTCCATGAAGGCGGCAAGATGGTCGCAGAGCTTGAGCAGCTCCCCGTCTTTGGGATCATAGGAATCGTCATTGTACCGGGCATCGAGTGCTTCAGTGGATATCTTTTTTGCAAAACCGCCGACCATGGCTGCGGCGTCGAATTCCGACCCTGTGTCCACCCCGAGGAAATATCCTAACCTATCTGCTATCTGGTCGTACCCGTTTTCCTTAAGCGGGGCCATAATCCGTCTTTCCATTTCCTGATCTTCGTATTCCCTGATCAGCTCGCCGATGGTGGGATCTGACTTTTTGACCGGGGAGATTATGTCGCGGGTCAGCAGTTCCGGGATGTCGTGGAAGAGCCCTGCAAAAAAATTATTTTGTTTTCGGGACTGACAGGCCCCTTTTTCAAGGCTGAAAAACCATGCAAAGGTGGCCACAATGAATACATGTCCAAGTACAGAGGTTTCCGGTATGCGCGGAGTCTGGGACCAGCGGGTCTGAAAACGCAGCCGCCCGCAAAGGTCGGCGAATCTGCCCAGGGGCGTTGATTCCGAATTCAGTAACTCGTTTACACCTTCAAGGTCGGAATAGGATTTTAAACGGTCAATGAAATTTTGTTCAATTCCGGTAAGTTCATCGTCCGGTTGGTTGAGATGCTTAAGCAGCTTGAATTCGGAATAGCTGGCATACATGTGCGAGGCATCTAAAATCTGACGTGAAAGAGAGTTCTCATCCGGGTTAAGGTGGTATTCTGTCAGTCTTTCCAAAAACTCTTTACCCAGCGGCATTAGGCGCGGTCTGAGTTGCTTAAGGACCCACTTGGACAGTTTATGGTAATGTTCGGGATTTTCTTTAATGCGGTAGAAAACCGGAGGCTTGATATCGGTAATGACCATGCGGAAGAGGTATTCGAAGATTCCGCCTTCAACTATTTCATTGCCCAGCCTGATTCTTTCTCTCGGCTCCAGCTTGTCTCCATTGAGGACGAAGAGAATCCATGCGGCGATCATTTTGTGGGCCTGCTTGTCCACTTCCACCAGTTCCATGGGCCGGAGCTTGTCGTTCCATCTTTTCATGAATGAACCGGAAAAAATCAGCTGGAGCAGGCTTTTGCGAATTATGGGCATTGGAGTTTTCCTTGCGTCTGTTTTATCCGGTGGTGGTTTTATATATTGTCTGAAGCCCTAGACCACCGGGATCTTAAGGTACGGGCATTCAGAATTCTGAGGTACAAACTGTCCCAGTTTAATTTCCCCGTCGCAAAGTGAGCCAAGCTCCTCTTGCAAATATTTTTCCGGTGTTTCGAGTAATTTCATACTGACCTTGAGCGGTCTGCAAAAAACTTCACCCCAGTTGGTGCTGTATACAAAATGCACTTCCTGAATTTTTTTGCTTTCAGGCGGGGAACACAGGTTCACAATAAAGAATCCTCTTACCATGCGTTCTGCATTCAAGGTTTCCTCAATAGGGATATTGAAAGTTACCTTGGGCGGGAAAAACAGCATCAGTTCGCTGAACAGCTTCTTTATTTCACGTTCCCGCAGTGGACCGGAACTTATATCGGTTTTGACCTGCATGTCCTGATTGTACAAACCGTTCAAGGTCAGCCAGACCAGCATGAAGTGAAGGTTCCGGCCCGATTCAATGCGGGTCAGGATATTTCTGGCCCCGGATTCATCAGGGTATTCTCCGTGAACATTCCAGATATTTTCCTGTTCAGAGCGGGAAATATTAATGGAATTGAAAAAGTGGGTTCTGGGGCCGGGCAGGGATAAGCGCAGGATTTTGTCCTTGCGCTTGGCAAAGGTTGAGAAGATGACCCTGCCCAAGCGGGTCAGGTCTTCCGGGGTTATGGACATGCCGGGGATTTTATCCTGTTTTCCCCGTACCTTCATATAGGTGTTGATCATGAATTGGTTTATCCGCCTGCCGAGCTCTGCCACGGAACTGAAATCGGAAAGGTCTTTGAAGTCTTCAAAGGCTCCGCTGGCTTCATCACCGGACAAATTCATGGTGAATTCCAGCAATTCAATTTCTTCGGGACGGTTCGGGATGGACTGAACATCATTTTTTCCGACAAGTCCGCATTTTAAGCGCAGGGCCATGGCTGTCAGCCAGATGTATTCTTCTTGCCCGTGTGATTTGTAAAATTCAGCCAGATCCTGATAAAGGCGCATGTAGGGATCAACCCGTTTGATACTGCGTTTCCCGCTGATAATGTTCTTTTTCAGCTTCTCGCAGAGCAGGGAGTATTTGCTGTCCAAAGTATAAAGCTCCAAGAGACCGAATTTCATAATTGATTTAAAGGGGCTTTTAATGCCTTTGACGATCTGCCAGAGGGATGCCCCGAAAAATTCTTCAACCGGAATGCTTGGTATATTGCCGAGGTCTACGTAAAAATCATTATCTTTGAGCAGGGCGACTTTCTTTTTAGTGTCTCCATATCCCTTTTCCCCGGTTTCGGGAGGAGTGAACCACCATAAAGGCGGTTTGCCGGCCAACAGCAGGGCAGTGCGGTAAAATTCTTCTTTAAGTATTGCGCTTTGCGCTGAGCCGGAGCTTTCTTCATCACTTAGCCCGAAAAGATTGTTGCGTATTTCGCGGGTATCCATGATGAAAAAATGGATTTCAAGGCCGAATTCATTCATGGCCCATTTTTCAATGGCTTTAAGTTTTATGCTCAGTTTTTCCCTGTTTTCGGCTGTCTTGCCCGCAAAGTTGCAACAAACCCAGCAGTCTAGGTCTGAATCAGGGGTCTGGGCGATGGTACCGGTACTGCCGATAGACATGAAAGCTTCAACGGGAATGGCTGATTTCGCTCCGATGTCATATTTTATTTCCGGGAAGAATTCTTCCAGAAGTTTGATCGTCAGCGGGGAAAGTTCGTAACCGCAGATTCTGGAGCCCATGCATAGATGGTCCATTCCTGATTTAATTTCGAATACGTTCGTGTGCAGCAAGGCTGGTAGAATTTTAAGTAATTTTTTGCTGTCAGTTTCTAATTTTGACTCAGACCATTTCAGCCTTCTGTTATTGTTGTCTGCAAAGCATTTGTGGCAATGTTCAATATCTTTAAGTACATACCAGCGTTTGATGGCTTTGTGCAAAATCCCGCGCCCGTACTCGCTGATGTCGCCGAATCCTGCGGATCTTTTTTTCTTTTTTTCCCTTGCAGAGAGCCTTGCCGCAAATGTTTTGCCCATGGCTCTCAGTAATTCCGGTGATTCCGACTTTACATTCATGGCCCGGCAGGTATTGGTGTTACATTGCGTAAAATGTGAACCGTGGATTCCTGAATCCCTGAACAATGCGGTTTCAAAATCAGACAAGCTGAAATCGCATCCCCTGATCATTCCTTTATAAAAAAAAGCTTCCCGGAAATCACAGGCTAGGAACATTATTCGTGTAAATCTTGTGCGGCAGAAATATGTACCGGTAGTGGCAACCGCATTGAACTGACAATTCTTGAGATTGCTCAGAAAGAATACCGCTGAATCAAAATGGGAAGTTTCAAAAAAGCAGTTTTCAAACGTACAGTCATAGAATGTGGATTCATCAAGGGAGCAACTGCTGAAATTGCAATCATGGAATTCACATTCAAGAAAGACAGCATTGCTGAAGGTGCAGCCTTCAAAGGTACATCCCTTAAAAGAGCACTCCTCCATAAATGATTCTTTGAATTCGCAGGCTGAAAAAGTTGAGGTCTGGAAGGTCAGCCCTCGGGAAAGGCTTTTCCATTTGTTGAGTTTGTGCAGCCTTTGATTGGTGATCTGGCCATCTGTATATACGTCCGGCATGCCGTCGGATTGTTGTGCTATCGGTTTTCCGAAAATTCGCTTGAATCCGGTCTTTTCCTGCTCCTTGTTCTCAATGTTGAGCACAATGGGGCCGCCCTGTTTGACGAAATCAACACCGGGGACGGTCTTTCCTTCAATCATTTCCGGTCTGATCGGTTCAGCGAGGGTGTCGGTATCCATTATTCGGGCCAGCACCGGCTTGAGGCTGTTTTTCTTTTTACTGCGGGATTGTTTGAGTACCTCGCTCAAAAGACTTCCGAAACATTGAGGGTCCTCTTCACTTATTGTTGAATAGAGAACCGCAAGCACCGGGGTGCGAAATCCTTCTAGAATTTCGTTCATGAAGCGCGCAAAATTATCATTGTTCAGCAGCGGAACCCGGTTGATAAGTTCCGCACGTAGTTTGGGCGTTTCATTGAATATCTGGGCAAATATCCTGCCTCTGCGACTGTCCCCGAATTTAGTCAAAAAATCCATGGCCGCTTTGGCTAAGGGCAGGGAAGGAGACTTAGCCAGTGGCAGAACTTCCTTAAGCAGTTCGTCATCAATTTCATCGGCGAGCCTTTCCACTGCACGGAGCACCTTTTCCATGATAATGGGGTCCATGGTTTTCAGGTGAAAAGAGACATCACTGACCATTTCCCCGTCCGGGTAGGGGGGCATGCTGTCCGTGCAGAGGGTTATTTCATCAAGGCTTTCCGGTTCGCGCAGTTGTTTCCGACAGTTTTCACCATAGTTGCCGGCCATGAACCGGGCCAGCGAGCTGAATGAAAGTTGTCCTTTGCGGGTCCCATTTTTTTCAAAGAAATCAATGCTCTTGGATAGGTCCAGATCTTTTGCCAGATCAAGAATGGATTTTGCGAATTTGATCCTTTCCGGGACATCGTCATTTGGCACAGTGAGCATGCGGTCAGCTACTGCAATGGCTGTGTGATCGTTTTGCCGGGAGAACCAGTCCTTTATCCGTGAAAACGGAAGCAACCGATTGCAGAGCAGGAGGGCGGCAAGGTTTCTGCCGCAAGGTCCCATCATGGCGAGATTGTCGAGACAGATGTCCTCGGTCGTATCATCCGGGACTGGCGCAAATGATATTTTACCGCTCTGCTCAGCTTGCAGTTCAATGGATTTCAGGCCGAGACCGTAAAGCAGCATGGCGTATCTGGCTGATTCAATACCGTCCGGGGAAGTTTGAACCCTGCTGAATTTGCCGTCAATTTTGTAACGCAATTCCGCAAGCTGCCGTTCTTCAGGAGGGTAGAGATTCAGCCTGCGCAGTTCCCCTAGCAGGGTGTCATGTGTTTCAGTCTCAGCCATAAAATATCCTGACCTGTTTAGCTTGTTTTCGTCAACAGCGCGATGGATTCCACATGAGCCGTATGCGGGAACATATCTACTGCTGCAAAGCGGTCCAGTCTGTAGCTGCCATCCATTTTAGCCACATCACGGGCAAGAGTTGCAGGGTTGCAGGAGATATAGAGAATCTTTTCAGGTCTCAGCTCAAGCAGTTTATTTAAAGATGGCTCAGGCACTCCGGAACGCGGAGGGTCAACGATGACCATATCCGGGCGGTCCAGATCAGCTGGCAGCCCTATTTCGGAAGCAAGGTTGCCTACAATGTATTGCGTGTTTTCCAGTCCGTTGAGCGTAGCGTTTTCTTTTGCTGATTCCACGGATTCTTCGGAAACCTCAATGCCGATGAGTTTACCAACATCCTTGGCCATGAACATGCCGATGCCGCCGGACCCGCAGAAAAGGTCCCAGACCACATCGTTGGGGCCGGGAGCAGCCAGCTCTGAACTTTTTCGGTACAGAATCTCCGCTCCTTTAGAGTTGGTCTGGAAAAAGGCATTGGGAGTGATACGATAGTTAATTTCACTGCCGTCGGCACGGGTCAGTGTTTCGGTAATGTAATCCAGCCCGGTCAGCGAAATGAGTCTTTCACCGGTGGCGAGGTCCGCACGTCCTTTGCGGGTGGAGTGCGCAAAGCTCTTAAGTTGCGGAATGTTGTCGAATAGGAGTTTACCCAGCCCCTTGATGGTGTGATGGGATTTTGCCGGTTCGGTGATCAGATGGATCATCATTTCCCCGCTGTAGTGGGAGAAACGGACCACCAGCTTGCGCCAGTATCCGCCCCGGTTGTGGCGGTAGGTGCCGATCCCGGTTCGGGCGCAATAATCACGGACCAGTGCCGGGATGTCGGCACATTGTTCCGGGAGCAGGGGGCAGCTGTGGATATTGAGCACTTCAGTTTCAGAGCCGCGTCGTTTAAATCCCAGTTTCAGGGCATCGCCGATGCCGTGAAAGGAAAATTCCATTTTGTTGCGGTAGCCGTATTCCAAGGGAGAAGGCAGGGCTTCATCGCCCATGCCCGGAGTGTTATCAGCTATTTTTCCGATGCGTTCCAGTGTTTCACAGACCTGACGTCCTTTCCAGAATGTCTGTGCACTGTATTTTATATCCTGATGTAGGCAGCCGCCGCAGGAACCGAAATGTTTACAGGCCGGAGTCTGTTCTTCTTCAACATGGCTGATGATTTCAGTGCGCCGTGCTTCTGCGAACCGTTTTTTCGACTTGGTGATTTCGCAGCGAACTGTCTGACCCGGAACAACTCCTTCCACAAACAGGGTCAGGCCTTCGTAGCGTCCGATGCCACGGCCCCCGAAAGCCAGTGATTCAATTTTGGTTTCAATTATATCGCCTTTACGGATAGGCTTGGTATCATTGCTCATGTTTGACAGTTCTCCTTTGGTCGCTGTACGCTTCAGTCCATGATTGATAAAGCTACAGCACTTGAATCGGTTTTGCGGAAGCTTAAAAAACTTCCCGTGGGGCATTGCATAGACCTGCGCACTTATAAACGCAACCGTTCCCTTTTAATTTTGCATATTCGAGAGCAGGAATTCATTATTTACGAAGACGGCTATGAAACAATGGAGCATGAGTCTGCAATCAAGGGCATGAAAAAACTCCTGAAGACCCTTTTTAAAAGGGAATTTCCACGCAGCAACAAAATTCGTATGTATGAGCTTGGCGAGTACAACGAAGAGAAACACCGCCGTGAAATGAAAAAGTTATAGAAGCTTGCCACCGTCCCGAAATCTGCATAATGGTAACATGCATTGTAATAAAATGGGCAGGAGAGATAAATGATTAGATGTTTTTTGTTTGTACAGCTTTTGCTGCTGATGGTCGCGGTTCCGTCTTTTGCGCAGGATGAAACTCAGAACAGGACGGAAGGGAGTTCCTCCGGGGCTGAGACAATTGTGATTCCCGCAGATTATAAAGAGCAAGGCATGGCTTCATGGTATGGGGAAAAATTTCAGGGAAAGCTTACCGCCAGCGGTGAGCCATATGACATGGAAAAAATGACCGCCGCCCACAATTACCTGCCGCTGGGCGTTAAAGTAAGTGTCACCAATCTCAGCAATAAGAAGAAAGTTGCAGTGATCATTAACGACCGTGGTCCTTTTGTGCCGGATCGCATTATCGATCTTTCCCGCGCCGCAGCTCAGAAACTTGGTTTTATTGATGCCGGTAAGGTCAAGGTGCTTATTGAGCCCTACCGCCCGGAACCAGAACCGAAGCCTGCGGCCGCTCCTGCTCCGGTCATTGTGCACAAGAAGCTTTACGGCGCATTCTACATTCAGGCCGGAGCCTATAAAGTAAAGGCCAATGCCGACCGTCTCATTGAAAGGCTGAATAAGGCCGGATTCCACAATACCCGCACTGTCCGGGTTGTCACCGACAGTGCCCAGATTTTCAAGGTTCAGCTTGGTATGTACAAGACCTTGGCAAATGTCCGTAAAGCGCACGGTTCTCTTGGAAAAGGCTTTCCGGGGACGTTTATTCTTGCGGATGTGATTCAGGATTAGGTCTTTTTTTTAAATTTGATATGAAAAAGTCCCGCAACACTTTCCGTGTTGCGGGACTTTTTTTGAGTCGAATTGCAGCCGTTATTATTGCAGCGGCTTATCATCCTTTTTGTCTTCCACTTCCACATCAATGACATCATGGTCATCAATGCGTCGTTTGGGCTGTTCCTGATTGGTCCAGGCGGTGAATTCTGAATTATGGTGGACCACATGGATATTGGGATTGTTCTTCATATTTTCAAACTGGGATCTGAGCATGCGTTTGAAATAATTGCGGGTGAGGGGGAAAAGGATGAGTAGGCCGAATATATCGGTCATGAAGCCCGGTGTGAGCAGGACCAGTCCGGCCAGAAATATAAGTACCGCGTCGAGTATGTCCTCGGCGGGCATGATGCCTTTATTCAGGTTTTCCTGCACTTTTTGCATGGTGGCTACGCCTTGCGATTTGGCAAGGGCCGCACCGACAAAGGCGGTCAGCAGACAGAGGGCAATGGCATTGAGGGTCCCGATTTCAGAACCGATCTGTACCAGAATGTAGAGATCGATCAGGGGAATGAGTACAAAACCCAGAAAAATCTTAGCGAACATTTAATCTCCCGTGCTTAATTTCATAGTTAGACGTTCTGGAATATAAGCATCAATCCCATGATGACAAGCAGTACCATGACGATTCTGCGGTAAAAATCCTCCGAAAGCAGTCCGGAAATCATGCCGCCTGCCAATGTTCCCATCACAATGGGCAGGGTGGAAGCCAGAAAGAGCTTAAAAATATAAATGGTGGTCAGCCCGCTTAAGAGATGGCCGACGGCTGCCATTATGCCTGCGGCCATGAAAAAGCTGACCAGAGTTGCCTTGAAGCTGTCTTTGTCCCAATCGCGAAGAGAAGTGTATATGATGGTAGGCGGGCCTCCTGCGCTGACTGCGGCGGCTATGGCTCCGGTCATGAATCCTGAAAGATATCCCCATTTGTCACTGATATTCAATTTGATTGGTTTGGCGATAAGTGAATATGCTGCGAATCCGGCGATGAGGAGGCCAAGAAACAAACGGATATAGTCGCCATTAACTTCTTTTAGCATCATAGTCCCAAAAACAGATCCGGGCACGCTGCCGATGATGAGGGGAAGTATTTTGTTGCGATCAAGGCTTTTGCGCAGTTTGTAGGTCATGTTCAGGTTGATGAAAATCCCGCAAAGCGTACACACCGGTACTGCGATTTTAATATCAACAACATAGGCCAGCAAGGGCATGGCGATGAGGGCGCAACCGAATCCGGTTAATCCCTGCATGAGTCCGGCAATGAAAAAAATAGCGGGGACTAATACAAATGGAGACATGATCATTAATGGAGACATGGGGGAATCCTTGTCATGATGAACTGCATGTGCGCAGTTGAAAGAGAGTGAAAATTATTTTTTGCGTAAAGTCAGCAGGATGAGATTGTCGTGGATAGGTTCTTCGGCAATGATTTCAGATTTTCTGACCTTACAGATAATATCAATGTTGGATCGCTGGTCCGGGCGGATTTCCAGCTTGACGGTTTTGCCGGATTGGATGCTTTGAAGGCGTGAACTCACCTCCTTAAATCCTGTTCAGCAATCTCTCCAGCAGATGACAGTGTTGTTGTTATTCATAATAAAATAAAAAAAGGCCGGACATTCCCAAAAGAATGTCCGGCCTTTGGAATGACTATTTTTTGTTTTTCAGGGCTGCCTGAAGCTTGTCACCGAGCAGGCCGCCGAAACCGCCGGAGCCACCGGAGGTGGAGGAAGTTCTGGGAGCGGATTTGCGGGGTGCAGACTTTTTGGGAGCAGACTTGGTGTATTCTTTCCAGTCATTATCTCCGTCAGCCTTCTGTGCGTCACCTGCGGTGAGGGTCACCTTGCGGTCAGAGGTGTTGATCTCTTCGATGGAGATGGTCACCTTGTCGCCGGGCTTGAGTGCTTCCAGCTCGGCCTGTTTGCCGGAGCGGGTGATGCGGGACATGGGCAGCAGGCCGGTGATTCCGGGAGCGAGGTTGATGAAGATACCGAACTCAGCGCGGTTCTCAACAGTTCCTTCTACTTCCTGACCAACCTTGAAACTGTCTTCCATATCCATCCAAGGATCACCGGCAGCGTCTTTCATGGACAGACCGATACGGCGTTTGACCGGATCAATGTCCTTGACCATGACGGCAATTTCCTGACCGGGGGAAACTTCGTCTTCCGGTTTGTGAACGCGCTTGGTGTAGCTCATTTCGGAAATGTGCACGAGGCCTTCAATGCCGGGTGCGATTTCAACGAAAGCACCGAAATCAGCACAGCGTACAACTGTACCGCTGATTTTGTCTCCGGCCTTGAATTTGTCACCAACTTCATCCCAGGGGTCAGCCTGAAGCTGCTTGAGGGACAGGCCGATTTTGAGGCCTTTGCCGTCTTTGCGCGGCTCCATGGCAAGGATGCGTACGGTTACTTCATCACCGGGCTGGACGATGTCTTCCGGCTTGGCGGAGCGGGACCAGCTCAGTTCGGAAACGTGAACCATTCCTTCTACGCCGGGTGCTAGTTCAACAAATGCGCCGAAAGGCATCAGCTTAGTGACTTTACCTTCGAGGACTGCATCTGGTTGAACATCCTGAACAAACTGTTCGCGGACTTTTTCCTGTTCCTGTTCGAGAAGAACTCTTCTGGAAACAACGATGTTGCGACCGTTTTCTTCGAACTTGATGACCTGAAAATTGTGGGTGCTGCCAACAAAAGCTTCAGCATCTTCGACAAAGGATGTGTCGATCTGGCTGACCGGGCAGAACACTTTGCGGTGCATCATTTTTACTCTGAAACCGCCTTTGCAGGTTTCTGCAACCTTGCCTTCGACCGGGACTTTGTTCTCGTATGCTTCACGAAGCATATTGAGACCGCCCGCGCCGGACATGGCTTTGGAAAGAACGATTTCATTGTTGTTCATGGAGATAACGTAGAGTTCCACGCTGTCTCCATCTTTAACAGTCAGTTCGCCTTCTTCATCGGTCAGTTCATCGCGGTCGACAACTCCGTCTACCTTGGACCCGGTGTCAACAAACACGGAATCTTTGGTGATGGAAATGACGGTTCCTTTGATCTGGTCTCCGACCTGAAGGTTGTCGTTGGATTCGGACTGGAAGGCTTCAAACAGTTCGGCAAAGTTCTCTTCGCCATTTGTTTCCAAGTTTTTCTCGGACATGCTCTTGTATCTCCTGAAAGGGCAAATTGATCCCGGCAAGGTAGGTTTTTTATAGTGCCGTGGACAATGGGAACCTAACGGGAAAAGGCGTAATTTTCAAACGATTTATTCATATATTTTTTATTGCGCTTTTCCGTGCCTAGCCGCGCCCAGTGCCCCGGCAAAATCAGGGTCTTCGGGAATGAGCGGTTTTATGCCTAATGACTCTTCTAACATATTGACAACGCAGGGATTGTTGGCGACCCCTCCGGCAAAGACCAGCGGTCCTTTCAATCCAACCCGGCTCAGCATATTTGTTGTGCGGCGTACGATTGATCCATGCAGCCCCAAGGCAATGTCGCGTGGATTTTTTCCCTGCGCCATGAGTGAAGTGGCTTCGGTTTCCGCAAAAACAGTACACATACTGTTGATCTGGAGCGGTTCACTACCTTCCAGCGCATAGTTTCCGAAATCTTCAATGGGAATTTGGAAAACAGTTGCGAGATGTTCCAGAAATTTCCCGGTCCCGGCAGCGCAACGGTCATTCATTTCAAATTTTGCCACCTTGCCGTTGCCGAGCAGGGAGATGGCCTTGGTGTCCTGCCCGCCGATATCCAGAATGGTCCGCGCTTCCGGGTAAAGATCCGAAATTCCCAGCGCGTATGCCTTAATCTCAGTGAGTGAAAGACATTCGCATCCGGTCAGTTCTTCGGTGACCAGTTTGCGCCCGTATCCGGTGGCGGCAATGCGTTTAAGATTTATGCCGTCCAGAATTTTATTGATCTGCGAAGATGGATCAAAAGTCGTGGGAAGTTTGCGTTTGAGGGCGATTTTATCACCATCAAGAACAACCAGTTCCATGGAACGTGATCCAATATCAATACCTGCAATCATGTAAACTCCTATTAAAAGGGGTAGATGTAAAACACCTACCCCTTTTAATACTAAGATATAATTTCGACAAATGCTTCAACGCGGGTCTTTAATTGCTCTACATCTTCCATGCTGTAGTCTGTTTCGATTGCCAGCATGGGCACTTCGGAATCGGCAAGCGCATTTTCTACTTTGAAAGTTTCGTGGGTGTAGGGCTGGCAGAACATAAGTGAATAATGGATTACGCCATCCACTTTGGTTTTTTCAGCCAGTTTGGTAATGTTTTCGAGCCGTTCATTGTTGGGAGTGAAGCAGGCACAGTCTATCTTCATGTAGCGGTCGCAGATTGCGTCGATCATCTCTTCCACGGTTTCGGCGGATTCATCTACCAGATCGCGGGAGTTACGGGTTCCGATGCAGGATTCTTCAGAAACAACCACCGCGCCGGAGCTTTCCACGATGTAAGGCAGTTTCCAGTTGGGTACAGCCATTGGGCAACCTGCCAGCATGAGTCGGGGAGTTTTTTCAGGAACAATCCCTTCATTCTTGGCAATGCGTTCTTCGATCTGGTCGCAAAGGGCGTTGATGGAGCTGGTGAAGCGCACCGGATCATCATAAAAGCTGACCTGATTGATGAGCAGTACATCACGCCCGGAGATAGGGGTGGGCACAGCGGCGCGCAGGGTGTTCAGCCGTTGCAGGGCACGACGCTTGTCGTTGACGGTTTTGATGGATTTCTTGAGAGTTTCAGCAGTGATCTTTTTCCCGGTCAGCTCTTCCAGCTTTTCCTTGTAGCGCATAACTTCGGCTTTCCAAAGTTCGCGGTCGGAAGCTTCCTTGCGCTGGGGGATTTCCATGACGTACATGGGAGCCATTTCACCGAATGCTTCGTAAGCTTTCTTTTTGCCGTCGCAGGTGGTCTCACCGATGATCAGGTCGCAGGATTCAGTGTAGGGACAGATCTTAGCCATCTTGAAGCCGATGAATGATTTGATCAGGGCGCAGGTATTGCGGGGCACAACGGTCTCCGCTGCCTCGGTTCCGGCATCAGCTCCGGCGCAGAGACCAACTTGGATGGCATCCACCGCAAGGGTCAGTTCTTCGGGGACAAAAACACAGAAGGTACCGATGATTTTGCGGCCTTCTTTTTGGGCATCCACCAATTCCTGAATGCGCAGTCCGTGGACTTCTGAAAGCACTAAATCCAGATATTCCATGCCCTGCAAACGGCCCTGCTGACTCATATAGATATCGCCGTAAAATTTACCCAGAACTTCCAGCAGCCCCTCATGGGCTTCAATATCGAGGTTCAGGTTTTCCCACATGTCGGTGTACGAAGCTTTTTCCATGGTCAAATCTCCCGGATTTATTGTTGAAAAAGGGTCTGGCCAAACCTCTCTTGAATAAATCAGTTCCGGGGTTGCGACAAATAGATTTAATTTATCTGTTTGAGATTAATGGATTTGTGTGGCTGATAGGTGCAATTCCTTTAGCTGGCTTTAAAGGAGCGTTTCGTATAACTCTTTGCTGCACAAAAGCGCGAGGGATAAATTGAGAAAAGACGAAGCCACAGCATACGCGCGGGGATTGACCCCGGAACGGGAATTCAGCGCGGCCTATATGGATGTCCGTAATTTGCGGGCACTGCTCCAGAAAGAACCGGAATGTGCGGATAATGAAATTGTCCACGCGGTCTCGGATGTACTTATGGAGCAACGTTACAGCTCCCAGCGCATGTCGCAGCTGCTTTATCGGGAATGTGCCAAGGCCCTTGCCGCCATTGGTCACGGTTGCCCGGATTGTGCTGTTTCGCACTCTGCTTTGCATTTGCAGATTCAGGCAGCTTCCAGTTGTAAAAAATATGCTGCCGTAGAAGCTTCCGGCGGGCTGGGCGTGCTGCCGTTTGAGATCCCATTGCCTGATCCCCCGGAACCGTTTTCCGGCTTTGCACCTTCTGTAAAATGGGAAGTTCTGCTCAAGAATGCCGGAGTTGTGGGCGAACCTGCCTTTTCAGGACGCAGCGCGGTCATGGAGGCGGAGGGCGAGAACCGTATTTTTGCTATTAAGATCCTGCGTAAAGGAGAAGTTCCAGAAGGATTGCATCTCGAAGGACGCTGGATGGAACGGCTTTGCAATGAATCCGGGGCCGATAATGTCCGTTTTGATTGTCCCTGTCCGTATACCATCGGGGGGCACGTGGTTTTCAAGCTGGAAGGATTGCCAGCAGAGGCACCGGAAAATCTGCACCAAGAACTTTACGCCATGGCTTATCATGCCCACAGTGATTATTTTATTTACCCCAATGATGACCGTGAGGAGAAGCGCAGTTCAGCTGATGAAATGCTGGAAATCATGGGCCGTAATTCTTTTCTGCTGGGACAATTAGCAGGGCAGGGCGTAGTGCATGATGCGCCGATTCCCCTTTTTCATAACCGGGTGCAGGCCACCCGTCGCACGGATGAAGGCGTTTACGAATGGCGCAGGTTCGGAAGGCTGGACCGCTGGCTTGATTCCTGCCGTTACCCGAATTTCGGACGTTCCGGTCTGCGGGATTTTGAGCATTTTCAGGTCATGAAGCCGGGGCGCGATCCCTTTTATTGGGCTATCGGGTCGCATTTCATGTCCATCCTGCTGGTGCTGGGCAGCTGGTTTCGGGCGCAGGAGCCGCAGCTTTGCGGGCTTGATGCGAATAACGAACCCATTGATGCCCGTCATCTCTTTGATGCTGATTTTTTTGAGCGTGTGGTGAAACATTGTTTCGATAAATATTACCACGGCTTCACCGGAAGAAAGTTCCATAATGAAATTGACCTGCACATCCCTGAACTGGTGCAGGATATGATTAATGAAATGGGCGTGGATCGTCACATGTTCGAATTCATGCGCGTGGTGGATCAGGAAATTTTAGAAGATGATGAGTTCCGCAAATATCTCATCAAATGCGGCATGGAACCGGATAAGGCATATTCCATCGAAAAGAATAAAGAAGATATCCCCCTGACCACCGGGCCGCATCTCGGCGACTTCAACAGCACCATATCATTACCGGAAATTATCGAATGGTCCGCCATGGCAGCGGGGTGCTGCATTGCTTCACGTGCTTTGGGGGATCGGTGGGGCTAGCGCACCTCAAACTCTACAGCATCCACCCGCCCAATCTCATCTGATACTGAAATCCTGTGTTTCCCGACACTTATTTCAGTAAACAGTTTTTCATCAAATTTGCCCTGACTTACCAATCGTCCATCAAGGAACCAGTGCAGGGTTCCGCTGTCCGGGCCTGCTTCGGATTTTAGGGCTATCTGCTGGAATTTCAGCGGGGTGTCCTTGCGTAGCAGATAGGGGGTATTGGCTGCCGGGGAGATAATTTTGGGGGCGATGCCGGATGGAATCAGGTCGCAATCCGGGGCCAGTGGGGGCAGCTGCGGTACTTCAAGATTGTTTTCAGCCCGCCATCTTGCCAGTTTGGCCGGGATGGTGCGGATTATTTTTGTTTTGATGCCCTTGCGTCCGAGGCATTCCCCGGAAATGCGGTAACCGCTTTTTCCGTCCACGAAAATCTGGCGGCACTCTTCGCAAGGGTGCAGCCTTGTTTTGCCGGAAAGGCTACGCATGGTTGTGCGCTTGGAACAGAACGGACCGGGAAGCTGGCGGCTGTGTGCGCAGACTTCCACTTCGCTGATGCCGGAGCCTTCCGGGGGCGCGGGTAGTTTTCCGCCCGGTGCAGCCAGACGGAGCAGGTCGAAGAGCAACGGCCCGGCATGGACAGCTCCTGAAATACCCTTGCGCGGCCTGCCGTCCGGGTTTCCTACCCAGACGCCGATGGCGTAATCTCCTGAAATCCCTACAGCCCATGCGTCACGATGCCCAAAAGATGTTCCGGTTTTCCACGCAGCTTCGGGCATGTCGCGGGTGAGCATCCATGTTTCGTTCATTTCCGGTCTGGTTACCGAGGAAAGCATTTCAAGGACCAGCCATGCTGATTCCGGGGAAAGAATCTGCGTGCTGATATTGTTTTCCCCGGCAGTGACGCTAAATGGTTTGAATTTCCCGCCATCAGCCAGAGATGCATAAAGATTCGTCAATTCGGTCAGCTTGATTTCACAGCCGCCCAGCGCGAGGGGCAATCCGTATTCCATAGCAGCCTTATCAAGGGTACTGATCCCGCCTTTTTTTAGCAGCTCGATGAATTCCGCCACTCCGGTTCGGGCGAGAGTGTTTACTGCCGGAATGTTTAGGGACTTGGCAAGGGCCTGCCTGACCGTGACCTGCCCGTGATACATGCGGTCGTAGTTTTGCGGGGAATATCCGGCGTAATCCACCGGGATATCATAGACAAATGAATTCGGCACCAGCTTACCCTGATCAAAAGCCAAACCATAGATAAAAGATTTGAGGGTCGATCCGGGAGAGCGCTGTTTGTCTGCCAGATTAATTGCCCCGCCGAACCCATTTTCAAAAAAGTCCGCCGAACCGACCAATGCCCGAATTTCACGAGTGGGTATATGGATGATTATGCAGGCAGCATTGTCGATGTCATCTCCGCGCAACCGGGCTACGTGGTTCTTGATAATTTCCTGCGCACCCTGCTGCAAAGTTGAATCAAGAGTGGTAACTGTTTCAGGAACTCGACCGCCGCGCTCTAAAACCATGCGGCAAAAATGGGGAGCTTTAAGGGGAACGGGGCGAACTGAATCCGGCAAGGGCAGCTTCAAGTTGCGTTCAATTTCATCTGGCGGGAATACTCCTTTCTTCGCCAATTGATGCATAACCCGGTTACGTCCCGCGCGAGCTTGCTGCGGATTGCGTAGCGGATCATAAAATACAGGTCCACGCGGAATGGTGGTCAGTAAGGCAGATTCACCAAGTGAAAGAGTGTCCGGGCCATGACCGAAATAGAAATGGGAAGCCGCGCCAACTCCGACGATGTTTCCGCCGTAGGGCAGCATATTCAGATATATTTCCAGCAACTCATCATTTGAATGATGCAACTTGAGTTGCAAAGCCCGAAAAGCCTCAATGGTCTTGGCCCATAGAGTTCTTTTTTTCGGCTCAGCCATGCGGGCAATCTGCATGGGGATAGTTGAGGCCCCGGAGACAACGTGTCCGGCTGATATATTTGCAATCGACGCGCGAAGGATTGAAACCGGATTAATTCCCGGATGATATTTAAACCATCGATCCTCCGAAGCAATCAGTGTCTTCTTCAAGACTGGGGAAATCCTAGAAAAGTCCGCATGCATGCGTCGCGCCCCATCCGGGGGCAGGAAAATACGCAAGGCCTTTCCTTCACGGTCCCTAACAACTGAGGCAACAGGAGGATGAAGCTTGTGCTCAGGAAACGGAAAAAGTAGATCGAGCGCAAAAAAAGACGCGATCAGGAAGAATACGACTCCACCAAGTATAAATAAAATTCTCTTCCTCATCACGATATGAACTTAACCAACGGTACTATTAAAAGTTTCTGAAGGGGATGGGGTCTGGGGAAGGGGAAACTCTTGCAAGAGTTTCCCCTTCCCCAGCCGCCGGAGGCAAATTATTTGATAATCATCTTACCAAGTTCGGTAGCTGCGGACTTTTCAGGATCATACATCCCTTCCACCTGTACCGGGGGAACTTTAAATTCCCCACGGGTCACAGCCCGGAGCAGGGTTACGTTCTCGACCTTGCCCTTTGCGGGAATGGAAGAGAATACCAATATACGGTCATCGCGAATATCTACGTGGTCCGGGCGAACATTGCCTTTGTCGATCCACGGTAAATCTTCGCGGGTGGCAAGCTTGGTGTTCTCGGGCTCCAGACCGGACGGTAGCAGACAACTGATCACAGCATTGGAGACAGGTTTGGCTGTGGAGCTGACCACAGTGCGCATGGCAACAAGCTGGCCCTGCTTAATGGAATTTATGTCCAGTGGTTCACCGTCACGAGTCAGGAACTTGCGCTTGATCTCAAGCCCGTTTGAATAAGGCTTCCAACTTTCGATGGTCGGTACTGCGCGGCTGTTGACAGCCCAGACAAATGTTCCTTCTTCGGGCGTGGAATCAAGCTCAATGGAAAGATCCGCATTGTCTTTGACTGTCACCTGTGCGGTTCCGTTGATTTCGAAAGAAGCAAGTTCTTTACCACCACTCATGATCTTCCCTGCCGGATGCGGCGCGGACTTGGTCTGCCCGAAGAAAGTGCCCAGCGCAAGGAACCCAAGAGCGTTGTCCTGAGTAACGTTGCGCCCATCGTCAGCCATGAGATTGTAAAGCTTGCTCGCAAGCTGCGGGATGGCTCCGTCTTTGCGGTCAGCTTCCATGCGTACTAAAAGTTCAAGTGCTAGATCACGCACTTCGGAACTGAACAGCTGATCTTTGTCCTTGCCTTTTACTGCGGCTGGTTTGGATGAGATTAGTTCCCGATAAGCTGCCATGTCACCGGAAGCGGCAAAGGCTCCGGCAAGCAGCGTCAGGGATAGCTTATCCATGTCCGCTGCTTTTTGTTCACGCAGGTAGTTCATGGGGCCGTGCATGACCTTGCCGGAACGGGCCAGCACATATTGGGCGTAGCAGGGCAGACGGTAGGAATAGCCATCGCGGATGGTGTCAGCGTAGTTGTTGGCAACAAAACGCTTGGCCCGGTCCAGGAGCATACTGTCAACCTGATAACCGGAAATGGCGGCCTGTTGCAGAAAATGCAGCACGTAGACGGATACCCACGGCTCGGAACGATGTCCGCCGGGCCACATGGAAAAACCGCCGTCGGAGGTCTGCATCATGGACAGTCTGCTCAGTCCGGACTGAACCATATACTGCGGGGATTCTTTATCAAAGGACTGCGGTGAAAGCTCGCGGGCCAGTTCCGGGAACTTCAGCAGCGGGAATGCTTGAGAGACAGTCTGCTCCGCGCATCCGTAAGGATAATGAAGCAGATAATCGAGCTTCCCGGCAAGGCGAAGCATGGGCTGGTTACCGATAAGCAGGGTCCGCTCGGCAGTACCTACCCGCATACCTTCAAGGTTTGCCGGAAGTTTGGTTGATTTATCTTTTATGAAACCGGACTGAGATGAACGCTGCACAGGCAGAGCCGCGCGGATGTTCAAATCAATGCTGGTTTCGGCTATTTCACTATTGCCCTCAGCTGAGAATTTGAAGGCTGCCGGACCGAGGTTCGCCCCGGTTTGGGTTTTGAAGAAAGCGGTCTTCTGCCTGGATTGCGGAACTATGAACCCTTCAAGTCCCATTTCAGTTTTCATGGCACCGCTGGTTTTGACTGCAATGTTGAAATTGCCGTCTTCCGGGGTGTCGTTGCGTACGTTGACCGGGATATCGAATATTTCATCCGGTGCCAGAAAGCGGGGCAGGGTCGGGGTGACCATGAGCGGTGAACGCACGGTCATGATTTTCGAGGCCGAGCCGAATTTCCTGCCGTCACTGACAACAGCCATGATGCGCAAAGCACCACTGAATTCGGGAATCTCGGCATTGAAGATGGCCTTACCATGCTTGTCCGCAGTGATAATCCCGGACCAGAAGGTGACCGGTTTGACCCTGCGGATGGCGGAACTGCCAGCGAACTGCTTCATCATAGCCAGTTCCATGCCGCCGCCAGCAACAGCCTTATTAATAGGTCCGGCATCGGGCATGAGCAGACCGAAGGTATCGGACCAGCGCACACCAAGCGCACGCTTGGCGTAGAAGTAGTCAAAGGGACTGGGTGTTTTCTGCCCGGATAAGCGCAGGATGCCTTCATCTACTGCGGCAATGGTAAGTTTGGCACCGGGTTTGGTTTGGACCTGCAAGGCCACGGTCCGTTCTGGACGGGTGGTCTTGGGGCAGGTTATATCGATACCGAGTCTGTTGCTTTCGCGATCCACAAACAGAGGCACCGCGCCCACTGCCCGCGCACTGGAACCTGCTTCAAGTTTGTTCACTGAGCGGATCAGGGTGGCGGTCACGTATGCATTGGGGCTGATTCCTTTTTGTACCGGAACCTTGATGGTGGCGGTGTTACCTTTTACCTCAAGGGTTTTGGTCCAGCGAATGGAATTGTCTTCAATGGCGACCAGCATACGTCCGGCAAAGGGAGTGCGGATCTGGTACTGGGCCATTTCTCCGGGTTTGTAATCGCCTTTGCGGGTGGGGACGATCTCAAGGCGGGCCGGATTTTCCAAAGCCCACGGGGAATAACCCCAGCCGCCGCAGAAAAAGTCAGCCTGAGCAGAAACACCGGACTGGGGGGCACTGAGAATTACCCGGTAGCTGCCGAATTCCGGCGGGCTGAGCCTGAATGACCCAGTAGCTTCTTTAGCTGATATCTCGCGGGTCTCCAGCAATTGCGGATCGCGCTCGGTTACATATTTATAAGAACCGGACGGGGTGGCCCGGACAATGGTCTGCCAGCGGTCGCGGTAAAGCTTCATGAGCAGCTTTCCGGCCTTGGTCTTATCGCCTTGCGGGGTCAGGGTCACGTAGTCGAGCTTGACAGATTCGCCTTGCTCGTAGCCCTGCTTGGTCAGTTTTTTAAGGCCGGGGTAAAACTTTGAAATGAGTACCGGATCGGTCTTTGTTGCAGTAACTCCGCGTCCTCCGGTTTCGCTGACCCGTGCGGTCATGCGCGCTTGAATGGCGGAGTCTGATTTGAGGCTTGCCGGGATAGAAGCAGAGAAAGCAAATTTCCCTGATTGGTCCAGCTTGGCTTCAGTCTTCAAAATCTCACGAGGTTTGAAGGAACTTTCATCTGTGTTAAAGCGATAAGCTTCATATCCTTCAGGATTAAACTGAGCAGGCTCAAGCATCACCCGTGCATTTACCGGAAGGTCTTCAGCCGGGGGACCGAACAGATAGCGGCCTTCCACTTCGAAATTGAGATTCTGCCCTGCGGAAGCTGGTTTTGCGGTGATGATTTCCGCGCTGATGCGGTCAGGCATGAAATCTTCCACGGAATAGCGGAAGTTACCGATGCGTTCATTACCTGCCAGCATTTTGATGTTGAATTGTCCGGTTGGCGAGTAATCGGGGATGGCCCGTTTAAATTCGATCATGCCCTGATTGTCGGTATGTACTGTGCGGCGGAAAAGTTCCCGTCCACGCTGGTCGGAATAGATCAGGACCACGGGCATTTTCTTGGGCGGCTTAAGCTTGCGGTCGCGGACCACAGCTACGCCTTTCACGGTTTCGCCGGGACGGTAGAGATTACGCTCCCCGTAGGTGAAAGCGGTTAAGCCTTTGGGAGAGATCCGCTGCCCGGCAATATCCAGTCCGGCCCGGTCTGTGGCAAAACGGTCCATTAGCATGAAGGTCATGTCGTTTTTGCGGGTGACTACTGCCATGTACGGGCGGCCGAGGTCCTTGGACATATCTTTTTTCTTGATGACCAGCATGCCCCGTGAATTGGTGGTTCCGGAAGCTATAATCTGATTGCGGTTGCTTATCAGCTGTACTTTTGCGTCAACCATTGGTTTGAGATTGGAAAGTGAGGAAATCCAGAACAGGGTTTCTTTGTCGCCTTGTTTGGCAACCACACCGAGGTCGGTAACCATGACCCAGCGTTGCACGCCGCGCCCTTTGCCCGGAACAGTGGCCGCAATGCGATAAAGACCTTTGCCACCCTCGGCAATAAAACTTTTTACTGAGAGGGGGGTGGTTTTGAGTACGTTCTTTTTGCCGGAAGTTTTAACCTTGCCGGAGAAAATGCGGTTGCCCAGTGCTGCGGAGATTCCGCCGCCGTAGGTGTTGGGGTCAAAGGCCATGTATCCGTAATGGGTAAAGAGCGAGAAAAGATTGTTAGGAAAGACCCGGTCCACGGTTACGTTTATTTCACGGGTGTTTACGGTTTTAATACCAAGGGTTTTGTAGCCGGATTCTGAGAGAAACATACCGGCGGAGGAAAAATCCGCAGTGGGTTCGATATTCGGGATGGTTATGTTTTCGGTGATTGTTTTTTCAAGCAGGGCTCCGTCTGCTGCGACCAGTCCTTTTTTCAGGGTGATGGAATATTTTTTGCCCGGTTTAAAGGGGCCGGAAAGGATCAGCTTTTTGCCTGATGCGGCAGCGGAAATGTTGATAGCGGGCTTGATGTTCAGCATTTCAAGTCCCTGCGCCGGGATTACCGGACTGGAAAAGCCCAGTTCAACCCTTGCTCCGGAAAGGGAACTTGCAGCCTTGTACCCAGAATAGCCCAGCACCGGATCGAAAACCACTTCGATTTTCTTTTCATAATCCTTGCCCAGCACCATGGCTCCGCGTCCGTCGGGCAGGTCTTTGTTTATTTTTAATACGTATGTTTTCGGATCGATCTCTTTTTCTACGGGCGCACTGACAAAACGCTGGTAGTAATCATCATAATTGGTGGTGATGCTTAAGGGAATCTGTTTGCCGTCCGGTCCGCTCAGGGAGAGATTTTTGAGGGTATTTTCCGGGGTTACGTAATTGCTGAAATTAATATGCCCTTCAATGCGTACCTTGCGTCCTTGGCCTGCCACAGGTTCGGTACGCAAACCGATCTCCTTGACCCCGAAACTTCCGGTCTGCACAGAGAAGGTCTTTTCCCCACTGAGAATCTGACCTTTGAGCAGGAAATTTTCCGGCTTAAGTTCAATGGTAAAACGGGTATCGCCCTTGAATGCAGGATCGGCAGTAAAGCGCAGGGCATAGGGGTTGATCCAGCGCCATTCCCCTTTTACTTCCGGGGTGATTGTGGCCGGTACTTTCTTCAGGGCAAAAGATGGGGTTTCCGGGCCGATGGGCATGTCAAAGGCCAACAGCAACTGCGAATACCCCTGACTGTCGAGGCTGACGTCAGTGACCTTAACTCCTTCTCCCGCATTCATTCTTGCGGAAACGGATTCGTGTTTTGTTTTAAGTAAACCTGCCGCCTGAATGATGCAGATCATGAGCAGCAGGGCGATGATGATATTTTTTTTGTCTTTGAACGGGGTAGGTCCTCTATCCATTTTGGAATCCTCGTCTTTATGTGAAATTTATTTAATTACGTTTGATTACCACGCAGATAATGCCATTTTTTTTGCGCGCAGTCATCGTGCAGAGTATGGTCTTTTTTTATAATAACATGCTTTTTATGGAATTGTCTGTTCGGCAGGTGTTGTTTGCAAGATGTCGTTAACCATGTATGGTTATATGGAGAATTGAAGGTGTAATTTTAAGTTGTTTTGGAGATAGTTTTGGAAAATCATAATATTGCGATAATCGGGCTGGGGAGAGTGGGGACTGCTTTTCTTAAAAAAACTCTATCCAGTGATTGTGTGATGAATTTAAGAGCGGTCTGTGAAATGTGTGATACTCCGGGACGTAAGCTTGCCGAGGAAAAGTCCGTTCCTGTCATGGAGTTGAACGAGATAATTGCGCTTGGTATAGAAATAGAAGTTATTTTCGATCTTACCGGTGATGCAAATGTCTCCCGTATTTTGCATGAAAAATTGCGTCAGAGTGGGAACAGTTACACAGACGTAGCCCCTGTACGGGTAGCAAGGCTTGTCTGGGCAATGATTGCAGGTGATGAATATCTTCCTGATCTGGGCAAGAGCAAAAACCAGATTTATGCTGATATGCTTCTGGAAGGGCTGAATTAGATCAACCCTTATGTCAATATGGGCAGGATAATAGTGAATCTGGTTCCTTCACCGGGATTAGAGTCAGCTGTGATCGTTCCTCCGTGGTTCTGGGTGATAATATAATAGGATACCGAAAGACCAAGACCGGTTCCGACTCCCGGATCTTTGGTGGAATAAAAAGGTTCGAATATTCTTTCGAGTTCTTTCTGGTCAATTCCCGGACCGTTATCTTCTATTTCCACCCGCACAAAGTTTTCATCAGAAGAGGTCCTGATGGTTATGGTTGGTATTTTGTGCTCATTTTTTTCTTCCATAAGAGCTTGAGCGGCATTTTTTATCAGGCTGAGAATTACCTGACTTATTTCCATCTCTGTGAAGTTGAACATGGGAGAGGAATTGAAGTCGCGGATAATATTAATTTTTTTGAAATCGTATTTTTTCTTGAAATCATAGTCATTGGCAGCCAGTGACAGGGCAGTTTCAATCACCGGTTCAATATTGCCGGAAGATTTTGATGAATTACTTTTACGGCTGAATTCGAGCATTGATTTCACTATTGCGGCAGCGCGGGTCCCAGCCTCTTGAATACTGCTTAAATATTCGTTTATTCCTCTTTTATCCATGTAATTTCGAAGATTATCCAGATCTATATTGCATTTTTCCGCAACGGGAAGATTGCTTTTGAGCGTCGGCGAGGTCCTGCGGATGATGTTCTGGGTCACCTGCATGATGATACCGAGAGGATTATTGATTTCATGGGCCATGCCTGCGGCAAGTCCGCCGATGGACATCATTTTTTCTGTTTGGACCATGAGCTTCTGCATTTTTCTGCGTTCAGTAATGTTACGCATCACTATGAGAAGTTTCTTCTGCCCGCCTATGGATGCCACCCGTGCGAGATTGTCAGTCCAGAAAGGTTCTCCTGTTTTCTTTTTAACCATCCATTCGAAATGGACAGATTCCCCGGAAAGGGCTTTATTGAACAATTCTGCCGCGTATTTGCCATCGTAAGGCGGGCTGTTGAAGCTTATTATTTCCGGCCCCATCCCTACAGCTTCAGCCCTCTCCATGCCGAAGAAGTCCAGAAAGGTCTGATTCACATCTATGAAAACTTTTTTATTGATATCCAGAACTCCGATGGCATCCTTGGTGGCGTTGAATATTTCGCGGTATGTAATTTCTGATTTGAGGAGTTCGCTTTTAGCTGTTTCCCGGCTGTCGATCATTGTGTTGGCCAGCTCTGCCATTTTGTCGAATTCAGTGAAGTCGATTCGTGAGCGGTCAATCTTCAATGTGGAATCAGTGCCTTTGCGGAAGAAGTTTTCAAATGAACTGAAGTTTTCAGCCAATACCCGTTTGAATCGTTCAGCAAAGATTAGAACGAGAAGAGAGTGCAGAAAAATAAGAGCCAGAACAGCAGTCAGTTGCAGCAATAAAGTATTCCAGAGCTGTTCGGTTTTTTGTTGGAGTGTATCTTCCAGCTGGTCTATATTGATGCTTGCTCCCATAACCCAGTTCCAGCCCGGAACAGCTTCGCAATAGCTTGTTTTTTTGTATGTTTTGAAACCGGATGAGATTGAAGGGCTTCTGTAGGTAATGAACTTCCCTCCTGACTTCGCGGCCTTGATGAATTCTTGAACAATATACACTCCATCCGAGCTTTTAAGCTCCATAATGCTTTTGCCTTTGTTTTTTCCAAGCAGGGAGATTCCGCCGAAAGTACCGGCAAAATATTCGTCACCGCCGGAGTTCAACTTGTTCAGCCGTTTCAGAATAAGCTCTTGAGTGTGGCGGGTAATTGTATCCCGGTAATTACCTGTGCCCAGTATCCATTGGTATGGGGTGAAAAGTTTTATGTAGGAGGTCTTTTCATACGGAACCTTAGAATCACCGGGTTTGGTCCACAAATAATCTATGTAGCCTTCGCCCCGTCTTTCGGCGAGGCTAATCATTTCTTTAAGAATATATCTGCTGTCGGATGTTCTCGTGCCCAAAACATTGTTTCCGGTTATGTCCGGTGCTTCTGTGTGCAGTTCTAATACTCCGTCCATCCCGATAATGAAAAGATATGAGTCATCGTATTCATGAATCATGGCCTGTAATGTTGTTTTGATGAGTTGTTTAAGCTCATCTTCAGGCATGGTGCCCTTGTATGTCTCGTATATATTCATGGCCAGGCTGTGTGCTTCCAGAATGGAAGTTTTGATGCTTTTGAGACTTGCGGCTCTGGCTGTATCCCGGCTGAACTTAATATAGGCCTGCATCCGTGAAACTTCTTTTTTCAGGGAATTTTCCACGCTGCCCATTATTTCAGTTTCCGTTTCCTGCAATTCATCCTGATAGTCGGAAATCATAAAATATACGGTCATCCCGCCGAAAATCAGGATCGACGAAAAGCAGAGAGTCAGTATGGAGCGGGAGAAGATGGTGACAATACTTTTCATGAACTTACCGATTCTATTTGTTAAAATGATTTGAGCACAACCCGTTTGTTTTGAACGGGGATGGTGCCTTCATTTTAAAATATATCATTGCTCAGAGAGCGGGACAAGAAAGTATTGCTATTGAGGGCTTAAAAAATCGATTTTTTGTGCGGGGCACAGCAGGGCAAGGTGAAAGCGAATTTTGAAACGAAAAAAGGGTTACGATCATTTGATCGTAACCCTTTGACTTATCGTAGTGGTGCGCCTGAGAGGATTCGAACCTCTGACCTACGGATTCGTAGTCCGGCACTCTATCCAGCTGAGCTACAGGCGCACACCGAAGATGAGTATTTATGTGTATTCTTCGAGTTGGTCAAGTGTTAATTTCATAAAAATGAAAAAAAAGAACAAAGAAGAATTATAAAATTTAAGATCGTTGTGACTCCGAAGAATTATCTTACCGAAGATCACTTTTGAAATGAAGAGGGTCACAACCATGTGATCGTAACCCTTTGTATTCATTGCGTGGTGCGCCTGAGAGGATTCGAACCTCTGACCTACGGATTCGTAGTCCGGCACTCTATCCAGCTGAGCTACAGGCGCACGCTGAAGAGGGTTCTATGGAGAAAACATTCGCAGGTCAAGCGTTATTTTAAGACAAATTAATTTTTTTGTTAATTAAATATTTAAGCAGAATGGTCTGGTACGTTATGCATTTGAATTAATTGGCATTTATTCTTTTTAAGATTTCAGGAAAATTATTTGTGCTTACAATGCTCATATCCGGCAGAATCCACATGGCCGAGCAGTTCGGGAAATGTTTCCTCATAAATTCAATCCCTTTTGCCGGGCCCATGATGAATACTGTGGTTGCCAGTGCGTCGGCTGTCTCTGCATCCGGGGCGATGGTTGTGGTGGCTATACTTTCAGCGGATGATTGCAGCAGCGCAGGGTCGAAGATGTGATGTTTTCTTGTTTTTTCTTTTTTGGAGACCGGGGTGATGAACTGATAATAATCACCTGAACCGCAGACTGCGCCGTCTTTTATTTTGATATGCCCGATGATTCCGTTGCCCCTTGGGTTGCGGATGCCGATGGTCCATTCCCGGTCACCGAAGACCATGAAGTCTCCTCCGGCCTCGACCATGGCGGTCGTGATTCCAGCTGATTTCAGATGATCAGCGGCAGCATCAATGATGGTGCCTTTGGCAAGGCCGCCCAGATCAAGGGCCATCCCTTTTTTGGGCAGGAAGACTTTGTTTTCGGCGGGATCGATTTCCAGCAGCCGGTAATTGATCAATTCTTTGTGTCCGGCAAAACGGCTTTTATCCAGCGCGTAATAGAATGGGGTGGTGGTGATGGCTCCGATGGTAATGTCAAAGCTCCCCCCTGATTTTTCACTGATTTCAAGGCCGCGTTGTATGGTATCAAAGGCTTTAGCTGATACATGCACGCTTTTTTTGCCAGACTCATGATTGACCCGGCCTACTGAGCCGCGCTTGTTGCGGTGGTCGAGGTCTTTTTGCAGGTGATGCATGATAGTCACGGCTTCTTGAACGGTTTTTTGGGTCGCCGGATTGTCTCCATCGGGAATGGTCAGGTTGACCACAGTGCCCATGGCAATGTCACTGTAACGGAATATTTCGTTGTTGTTTTTCTGTTGCAGGTTGTGTGGAATCAGCAGGAGCAGGATTAAAGCACTGGATAGAGCTGTGGCAAGTCCGATTTTCTTGTGCCCTTTTGCGCGTATCCCTTCATATAATAAGAAAAGGGCAGCCAAAGCTCCGATAATTGCGGTCAGTTTGAATGGAGTTCCCACGTGTCCGGTGGAGCTGACCATGGTTCCGCAGAAAAGCGGGCCGGCCATGAAGCCGATGTTAGCGGCCATATTGGCAAAGCCCAAAGCCTTGCCTTTGGCACAGCCCAGTTCCGAACATACGGCCATGGATGCGGGCATGGAGATTGCCGCACCTATGCCGGAGAGGATTCCGGTAAATATGAATCCCGGCGCAGTGGAGCAGCTGCCAAGAATATAGAGTGCCAGCGCGCTTATATGCATCCCGATGCAGGTGGTCAGTTTGCGGTCGAACCCGGCCAGCAACCTGCCCGATGCGGGGAGCAGCAGTACTGTCGCCAGACTGGGAACGGAGAAAATAAGTGCAGTTGTCCCCGGACTGAGTTGCAGGGATGATTTAATCAGCACCGGATAAAAAGCTATCAGGCTGCCGATGCCCATACCCCGCCCGAAAAGAGCGGCCATGATACTTATGAAATGTTGCGGTCCGGGATAGTCGGCTTTTGTCTTCATTGGCTCTGGCGTGCGGGTGGGCAGGTGTCTGGCGCAGAATATGAAAATGATGAAGGCCAGTCCCATGAAGCCGGACATGGTTCCTAATACGGGCAGGTAGTCCTTATCTATGTATAATAGACCGCCCAGCAGCGGGCCGAGCAGGAAGGATGAATTCATTACCGCCGAAAGCATGGCAAAGCGTGAAGAAAGTTTGTCTCCGTCCATGGATGCTCCGATGGCGGCCATGCTGACTGTGCGTACTGTCCCGGCACAGAGGCCGAGAATAAATTGAATAGTGTAGAGAGTCTCTATTGCCGGGTGCAGGAGATAAAGGAGCGGGAGCAGTACGGCCAGTCCGCAGGAAAATAAGAGCGGCTTGCTGCTCCCGAAGCGGTCAGCATAATTTCCCGAAAGCGGGGCGATGAGCAGTTTGGCAAGGAAGTATCCGGCAAAGCCGCTCCCGAGCCACATGCCGCCGGCTTTCTCGTCAAGATTCATCAGCGGCAGGGTGAAAGTGAAAACCCCGGTACCCATGGAAGCGGCAAATACCGCCCCCATCAGCAGGGGAATGTTGAACCGGGTCAGGTTCTGGCTAGGCTTCGAATTATGAATTGGCATGCTTCTTTAAAAAGATTGTCGATCTGGAAAGGGGTCAGGAATTCGGTTCGTACCGCCCCGACAATGTGCCCGTATACCAGATATGAGGTTTGCGGCAGCGACACTTCACGGATGGACCCGTCTTCCATGCCCAGCCTGATATAATCGTCGATGCGGTCAATGAGCTGCTTGAATTTAGAGGCAATGTGGGTGCGGTCAAGATGTGGATATTCATCGCTGAAAGGAGAACTGCGCAGCAGGGTCGGAAAGGTGGTTCTGTGGTTGTCCGTAAAATCAAAATAAGCCTGAACAAATATTTCCAAACACTCCAGTCCGTTTTTACCCGCCTTGGCTTTATCGGTGAGTATGGCAAGCATCTGGTCGATAAGCTCTCCTCCGGATTCAAGGAAGAGATTGTCTTTGTTTCCGTAGTAGTGTGAAACCAGTCCCGAAGCAACCCCTGCGCAGTCGGCCACCATTTTTAATGTTGTTGCTGTGTAGCCGTGTTCTCCGAACTGCTCTTGTGCAGCCAGCAGGATCTTTTCTTTCTTGGTCATTATACGCTCCGTAGTTTGAGCTGTTTCAGGACGGTTTGCGAAAAAGAGTACTCACCGTAATAAAGTGTTCTCAAGTTCACCGTGAAGAATATATACAGGTTGTATTTGATAGGTTCCTGATAATTAATCATTAATCCTCAATAGAAAAATAAACAAGGCTGAAACAGGCAATCTTTGGTGAAATAATATATTTAATTAGATGTTTGGTTGATTTGGCAGTTTTGATAAGAAGAATCGTTCTTGTGATCGGGGCAACTTTTTGGATTGAAAAAGAGAATTTTGGGTTTGAATCTTTTTTATTTCGTAACACGCGAGCTTGTGAACAAAAAAACAAGTATTAGTCAACAAAAAATTCAAAATTGATTGACCAGCCAATTAAGGGGTGTTAGAAAGATTACAACTAAGAGGGAAGGCGGTCTGTAACCGCTGTTTGACAGTTGAAGGTTTTGTGTCTGGTTTTAAAAAATCTCCCCGAAGATAGTACGGAATAAACTTGATTGAATTATCCGCTGGTTATCTGAGGGAGCCGAGGGATATATGCCAGTTGTAGAGCAAAACATATTCGCAAGGTGTGGGGTGGGACCCGCCGTTGTGAAAAATCAGGGAGCGGGAAGCTTGCGCCGTTTGGTGCGTCTTCTGGCAGTCGCCTTGTTTCAATTGTTTTTTTCGTTCCCGAAAGTCAATTCAGTAAGAAATCATTTAGGGCCTGATTTTCTTTTATCAGGAAAATCCTCACAGCCTGTTCTTTCCATATTTTTCCATCATAGTCACACCAAATATAATTCATCTCTGGAAACGGGGCTGAATTTTTTGCCTTTCTCTTTGCATAAGTTTGTATATCCATTAATAACAGTATGTCCCTGTAAAGGGATTGTGCCTTTTAAGCCGGGTATTTAAATCGGCTCCGGAGGGCTTGCGGCCTTTCGGATGGAATTGTGGGTTTGGGGTTGCCGTCATTGTTCGGCAACGATTCAGTACCACTGTACTCATGCTGATGAGGTCGTGTTGGTAATCCATTAATGCGGGAGAAATCCCGTCAAAGGAGGATGATTATGGCTGTAAATGTAGGTATGCACGTGGCGCGTCCAGGGAAGAGGGATGCGGTCCTCGACTGGCTGCAAATGCTTACCGGAGCCGGACTTGTGGCCTTTATGTGGTGTCACATGATTCTGGTCTCCTCGGTGGTCATTTCGCCCAAGATTATGAATGCCATTGCTCATTTCTTTGAAGCAACATACATGGCACAGGTCGGTGGTCCTTTGATTTTCTTAACTTTTTTGCTACATTTCGCGCTGGCGGCCAGAAAGATACCTTTTCGGCCGGAAGGGCAGGCAACCATTTGGCAGCATGCACAGATGCTTAAGCATCGTGACACCTGGCTTTGGGTTGTTCAGGCCGTGACCGCAATGGTTATCCTCGTAATGGGTGCCATCCACATGTGGGTTGTGCTCAATGATCTTCCTATTACTGCTGCAAAGTCGGCGGCCCGTGTTGGAGAAGGCGGATGGATGCTTTTCTATCTGGTTCTTTTGCCCTGCGTTGAGCTTCATGTGAGCGTGGGATTCTACCGCATCGGTGTCAAATGGGGATTTATCAGGACTGAGAACAGGAAACAGGCCAAGAAGCTTGAGTCTATTCTCTTCGCGACCTTTATGGTTATCGGCATCATCACCCTGATCAGGTTCATCACTTTAAGTTAAACGGGGTTCATAAATGCAAACATATTACTCTGATCTCCTTGTTATCGGCGCGGGCCTTGCGGGCGAGCGCGTGGCTGTGGAGGCGGCCCAGGAAGGTTTTGATGTAATTTGTCTCTCAATTGTCCCGGCACGCCGATCACATTCATCGGCAGCGCAGGGCGGCATGCAGGCCGCACTGGGTAACTGTGCCAAGGGCGAGGGAGACAATGTAGACGTCCATTTCGGCGACACTGTTCGCGGTTCCGACTGGGGCTGTGACCAGGAAGTGGCCCGTCTTTTCGCTGACGCGGCTCCCATTGAAATGCGCAGACTGGCGCATTGGGGCGTGCCCTGGAACCGTGTTGTTCCCGGTAAATCCTTCTATTTCAAAGGTGGCGAGAAATTTGAAAAAGAAGAGAAAGAAGAAAAGCGCGGCCTGATTACCGCCCGTTCATTCGGCGGAACAGCCAAATGGCGTACCTGCTATACTTCCGATGGAACCGGACACGCGGTCATGTGTACCATGGACAACCGCTGTGCCGAACTCGGAATCAATGTTTTCGACCGCAAAGAAGCCATCTCCCTCATTCATGACGGAGACAAATGCACCGGTGCTGTTGTGCGCTGCCTGCGTACGGGCGAACTGGAAGTGTACCTTTCCAAGGCGACTTCCATCTGCACAGGCGGTTTCGGACGTATTTACAAGGCGACCACCAACGCGGTTATCTGTGACGGCGGCGGGCACATCATTGCCCACGATACCGGGGTTGTACCCATCGGTAACCCGGAAGCCATCCAGTTTCACCCCACCGGAATCGTACCTACCGATATTCTGGTAACCGAAGGTTGTCGCGGTGACGGCGGAACCCTGCTTGATGTTAATGAAGAACGTTTCATGAACATCTACGAACCCGAAAAGGCCGAACTGGCCTCCCGTGACGTTGTTTCCCGCTGGATGACCCATCACATGCGTGAAGGCAAAGGTGTTAAATCCGCTTACGGCGAACATCTCTGGCTGGACATCCGCCATCTCGGTGACAAGCACATTTCCACCAAACTGCGTGAAGTTGATGAAATCTGCCATCACTTCCTGGGCGTTGACCCCCGTACACAGCTCATCCCGGTCCGTCCGACCCAGCATTACACCATGGCTGGCGTGCGTACCAATAAAGATGGTGCGGTTTACGGTCTCAAGGGTCTTTTCTCCGCCGGTGAGGCCGCATGCTGGGATATGCACGGCTTTAACCGTCTCGGCGGTAACTCTTTGGCTGAGACGGTTGTTGCCGGTGGTATCATCGGTACCAAGATCGTTGAATTCCTCAAAGGTTATGAGACCGATTTTAAAACCGCTGTTGTTGCCGAAGCTGTCCGCAAAGAGCAGGACCGCATTGAAAAACTGCGCAGCGGTGCCAACGGTAAAGAGAATGTCTACAAGGTCCGCGAAGAAATGCAGGACGCCCTCATGGAAGGTTGTTTTGTTTTCAGAAATGATGCCGGACTCAACAAATGCATTGAAACCCTTCAGGGTACTCTTGATAAAGCCCGCAAGGTCGGTCTTGTTTCCGACGGTCTGGGCGCGAACCACGAACTGGCTGCGGCCCTTAAGATTGAAGGTCAGGTCAAACTGGGCCTGTGTATTGCCAAGGCTGCTCTTGAACGTACTGAAAGCCGTGGTTCCCACAACCGTGAGGACTACACCGCACGTGATGACAAGAATTGGCTGAACAGGACTCTGGCCTACTGGCGTGAGGGCGCGGATATGCCCGAACTTCAGTACGAAGAAGCCACACCCGGTTATGAAATTCCTCCGGGAGACCGTGGTTACGGCGGCGGTTCCATCATCGAAGCCGACAAGGCTGAGATTGAAGCCAAAATGTTCAAGAAATAACCCCTGACAAGGATATAAAGATGAGCAGACAACTCGAATTTGATATATTCCGTTACAATCCACAGGATAAGGGGTCGGTTCCGCACATGCAGACTTTTGTGCTGGATGAAACCGAGAACATGACCCTCTTCATCGCGCTGAACCGTCTGCGCGAGGAGCAGGACCCCGGCCTGATTTTTGACTTCTGTTGCCGCGCCGGTATCTGCGGTGCATGCGCCATGGTCGTTAACGGTAAGCCCCGTCTGGCCTGCCAGACTAAGACTGTCGACCTTCCCGAACGCATTACCCTGTTGCCCCTGCCCGTATATCAGCTGATCGGTGACCTTTCAGTTGATACCGGTTCCTGGTTCAGGGAAATGTACCAGACCACTGAATCTTGGATTCACACCAATAAGACCTTTGATCCCAATGCCCTTGAAGAGCGCATGGAAAACGAGGTTGCGGAACAGATCTACGAACTGGAACGTTGCATCGAATGCGGCTGTTGTGTCGCAGCCTGCGGTACCGCCCGCCTTCGTGATGATTTCCTCGGTGCTGCATCCCTGAACCGTGTGGCCCGTTTTGTAGTTGATCCCCGCGACCAGCGTACTGACCGCGATTACTTTGAAATTATTGGTAATGATGAAGGTATCTTCGGCTGTATGGGCCTCCTCGGCTGCGAAGATGTCTGCCCCAAGAGTCTGCCGTTGCAGAACCAGCTCGGTTTTCTGCGCCGCAAGATGGGTATCACCGCAATCAAAGAAATATTCAGGAAGTAAGCCATGCGTACCATTAAAGCTGAACAGGTTATCGATGCTGTGGCGAAAATGTGCGTAAGCGCAAACCGCTACCTGCCCGCCGATGTCCGCAAGCGTTTTGAAGAATGTGCTGCTGCTGAGGATTCCCCGGCCGCAAAGGAAGTCTTCAGGCAGATCAAGGAAAACTGGGAACTGGCTGAAGAATCCGGCCTGCCGCTCTGTCAGGATACCGGACTGGCTGTCTACATAGTTGAAATGGGTGAAGATGTGCGTGTGGAAGGCATGAACATCCGCGAAGCCATCAACGAGGGAACCCGCAAGGGTTACGAAGAAGG
The DNA here is from genome assembly GCF_010470665.1 of Desulfovibrio sp. JC022. Classification (NCBI taxonomy): domain Bacteria; kingdom Pseudomonadati; phylum Thermodesulfobacteriota; class Desulfovibrionia; order Desulfovibrionales; family Desulfovibrionaceae; genus Desulfovibrio; species Desulfovibrio sp. JC022. The sequence goes on from NZ_VOPZ01000001.1 coordinate 97,827, forward strand.
ATTCCTGCGCAAGTCGGCCTGCGATCCCCTGACCCGTGCCAATACCAAAGACAACACCCCGGCCATCATCCATTTTGATATCGTCCCCGGTGACAAGATCAAAATCACTTTCATGGCCAAGGGCGGCGGTTCCGAAAACATGAGCCGGGTGACCATGCTTGCTCCGGCTCAGGGCTGGGAAGGCATCAAGAAATTCGTCATCGAGCGGGTTGCCGAAGCCGGACCCAATCCCTGCCCTCCGACCATGGTCGGTATCGGCGTGGGCGGAACCTTTGAATATTCCGCACTGCTGGCTAAAAAGTCACTGATGCGCAAAGTGGGCGAGCCTCATCCTGACCCGGAAATGGCTAAGCTTGAAGCCGAACTCATGGAAGATATCAATAAGCTCGGCATCGGTCCCATGGGCCTTGGCGGCAAGACCACCGTCTTCGACGTGAAGATCGAAATGCGCCCCTGCCACATTGCGTCCCTGCCGCTGGCGGTGAACATCCAGTGCCATTCTTCAAGGCACGAGGAGGTTGTACTCTAATGGCTGAATACAAACTTACCACCCCGCTTACTGATGAAGATATGGTTCAGCTCAAGGCCGGTGATGTGGTCAAATTGACCGGAACCATCTACACCGCCCGTGATGCCGCCCACAAAAGACTTTGTGACCTGCTTGATGCCGGTAAAGATCTTCCTTTCGAACTGAAAGGTTCGGTGGTCTATTACGTCGGTCCAAGCCCGGCTCCTCCGGGCAGGCCTATCGGGTCCGCAGGGCCGACCACCAGTTACCGCATGGACACTTACGCACCCCGGCTGCACAGCCTCGGCCAGAAGGCCAGCATCGGCAAGGGTAAGCGTAATGATGAGGTCAAGCAGGCCTTGAAGGATAATAAAGCTGTTTATTTCGGAGCAACCGGAGGTGCTGGTGCTCTGCTTTCCATGTGCATCAAGGATGCGAAAGTTATCGCTTTTGATGAACTTGGTCCTGAAGCTATCCGTGAACTGACCGTGGAGGAATTTCCCCTGCTGGTCATCAATGATTCCCACGGTGGCGAATTGTACGCCGTCCCTGACCGTAAGGCGGCGGGTGTTGAGTAACAAGTCCGCTGAGTTACAGCAGACAATCAAGGAGAATATTTATGGCTCTTTTCACTAAACAGGAAGCTCTTGATTACCATTCCAAAGGTAGAAAGGGTAAAGTTGAAGTCGTTCCCGTAAAACCTTGTGATACCCAGAAACATCTTTCCATGGCTTACAGCCCCGGTGTTGCTGAATCCTGCAAGGAAATTGCTGAAGATAAAGAAAAATCCTATCTCTACACTGCTCGCGGAAACCTCGTTGCTGTTGTTTCCAACGGTACCGCAGTTCTCGGTCTCGGTAATATCGGTCCTGAAGCAGGTAAGCCGGTTATGGAAGGTAAAGGCGTTCTTTTTAAAGTCTTCGCCGACATTGATGTTTTTGACATCAACCTTGATGTCACCGACCCTGATGAACTCTGCAAGATCGTGAAAGCCATGGAACCCACCTTCGGTGGTATCAACCTCGAAGATATCAAGGCTCCTGAATGCTTCTACATTGAAGAGAAACTCAAAAAAGAAATGGATATCCCGGTTTTCCATGATGACCAGCACGGTACCGCCATCATCTCCGGCGCAGGGCTGATCAACGCTGCTGAAATTACCGGTAAGAAAATTGAAGATATGCGTCTGGTTGTTTCCGGCGCAGGTGCTTCCGCTGTTGCTTGCACCACCTTCTACAAGTCTTTGGGTATCAAGTCTGAGAACATCGCCATGTTCGATTCCCGCGGTCATATCAATAACAGCCGTGAAGGTCTCAACGAGCAGAAGAAATCCTTTGCTACCGACAAAGAGTACAAGGATCTCGCCGATGCCATGAACGGTGCCGACGTATTCCTCGGCCTGTCCGTAAAGGGCATGGTTACCAAAGATATGGTTAAGTCTATGGCTGACTCCCCCATCATTTTTGCTATGGCTAACCCTGATCCTGAAATTCCTTACACCGATGCCAAGGAAGCACGTCCTGATGCCATCATGGGTACCGGACGTTCCGACTTCCCCAACCAGATCAACAATGTTCTGGGTTTCCCCTTTATCTTCCGCGGTGCGCTGGACGTAAATGCTACTTCCATCAACGAAGAAATGAAGATTGCAGCAGCGAAATCTTTGGCAGCTCTGGCAAAAGAGCCGGCTCCAGATTATGTCTGCGAAGCTTACGGTGTGGATAAACTCGAATTCGGCATTGACTACATCATCCCTAAACCGCTTGACCTGCGTCTGATCGAATTCGAATCAGCAGCAGTTGCACAGGCCGCTATGGATACCGGTGTAGCCCGCAAGAAGATCGATATTGAAGAGTACAAGAAAGAACTGCGCGCACGTCTGGCTGCTTCCAGAGAACGTGTGGGTGATTTCATCAGTTCCTACAATCTCGATTTCTAGTCTTGTTTGAATAATGAAAACTAACCCTCCCGGTCCTGTGGGGGATCGGGAGGGTACAAAAACGGTTATGAGGTCCTGTATGTAATGTATCGGCGGTCCTGACGGATCAGGCAGTTGTTTACCTAATGCGCTGACAACCCGTAAAGTGATACAAATCATGTCACTGCCGGGGCAGAAGGGGACATTTCTTCCGTAAGGGTGGCCATAAGCTCAAGTGAGGGACTATGAGCGATCAACAAGATAGTGGTAACGGACGTAGAATCGGTTTTTTTCTGGGACCGATAGTATTCCTGCTCATGATTTTTATGCCGGCTCCATCCGGAATGGAACCCAACGCGTGGAAAGTCGCGGCAGTAACAGCCCTGATGGCAATCTGGTGGATTACTGAAGCAATTCCAATTCCTGCAACATCTCTAATGCCTATCGCGCTCTTTCCACTTCTGGGTGTAATGAAATCCAAAGCGGCCTGTGCTCCTTATGCAAACCATCTTATTTATCTGTTCATGGGTGGCTTTTTTCTGGCTGTGACCATGGAAAGATGGAATCTCCACAGGCGTATCGCCCTGCATACAATTAAAACCGTCGGTACCAGCCCGAACCGTATGATCCTTGGGTTCATGATTGCTACCGGTTTCCTTTCCATGTGGGTTTCCAATACCGCCACAACCATGATGATGGTTCCTATCGGTCTCGCAGTTATTCAGCAGGCTACCGGTTTTGATTCCAAAACACTCAGAGCTTGTGCCACCTCCGGCCCTGAATCCAACTTCGGTAAATGTCTCATGCTCGGTATTGCTTATGCCGCTTCCATGGGTGGCGTGGGTACCATTATCGGTACTCCCCCCAACACCGTTATGGTCGGCATGGTCGACAAAATGTACGGCGTGCAGATCGGTTTCGGGCAGTGGATGCTCTACGGTGTGCCTCTGGCAACAATCATGATCGGTGTTTCATGGTGGATTCTGACCAAGGTCCTGTTCCCGGCTAAAGGTCTGGAACTGGCCGGTGGTGAAGCCATTATCGATAAAGAAATTGCAGCTCTTGGACCCATGTCCAAAGAAGAAAAGTACATTGTTATCGTCGGTTGTTTTGTAGCCGCTTTCTGGTTATCCCGCGGATTCCTCAAGAAAGCTGCCTTCATGGCTGACCTCTGGCCCAACTTCGGTTTTGTGCATGATGCAACTATCGGTATTCTCGGTTCTTTGCTGCTCTTTGCCATTCCTACCAATTTCAAGAAAGGTGAATTCCTGCTTGATTGGAAAACCGCTGTTAAGATCCCCTGGGACGTAATCCTGCTCTTCGGTGGTGGTCTTGCTATTGCAAACGGTTTTTCCAAGACCGGACTGGCGACCTTTATCGCCTCCAGACTGACCATGCTCGACGGTCTGACCATTCTTGCCTTCGTCGCTATCGTGGTCGTTATCACCATCTTCCTGACTGAAATCACCTCCAACACCGCCACCGCGACCCTGCTTGTCCCAATCATGGGCAGTGCTGCAATCGCTATGGGCGTGCACCCCTTTGCAACCATCGTCGGTGCCTGCGTAGCAGCATCGTTTGCTTTCATGCTCCCGGTAGCAACCCCGCCTAACGCCGTTGTGTTCGGGTCCGGCTGTGTGTCCATCAAACAGATGGCCTCGGCAGGTTTCTGGCTCAATATGATCGGCGCGGTCTTGATCACTATTTCCGTGGTCTATCTGCTTCCGGTACTTTGGGGTATCGATTTAAATGTCCTCCCAGACTGGGCTGTTATGCCTAAGTAACACCCCCTACGTTTCCGGGCGGTTTGTTCCGCCCGGAAACAAATTCAGTAAAGCTATTTGATATAATTCGTTTTTTGAGAATTTTTTCTGCAACCGCAAGGTTGCGGGTTCCGTATCTGCGTCCGAAATTCGGACCTGGAGACACCGAATGTTCCGCAAACATTCCCCGGCAGGGTCACTACCTGTTTGCCTTTTTATCGCTACAAAGGGTTGCAGCATTTATTCAAGGCAGCATGGCGGACCTCATCAGCACCTCCTGTGGCCGCTGCCGGGTGTCTCCGAACCAGACGGCAGATAAGGCACCATCTGCGGCGGCGCTGCGAAAAAGATTGAAACTCACGTATGCAGATATACGCTTCGTTCCAATCTTTTTCTTGCTTCTTGCATCTGGTACCTTCTTTACCGTCTGGTTAAAAAGCGTATCTTTTTCCGTTACCTCATGGGCGTGATTAAAAATAAAAGATTTGGTATTAGTGGATTCCCATGCAGTAACTGAATCAGGAGAAAGAATGTCAAAGAGCTTATACATTGCGGCTACAGAGGCCCGGAGCGGGAAATCAGCAATCGTCCTCGGAGTTATGCAGCTGCTTTTGACCCACCTGCGCAAGGTGGCGATTTTCAGGCCAATCATTCACGATAATTTTCATGACCGGGATCACGATATTGATCTTATCCTGCGTCATTTCAAGCTTCCGCAGGATTACGATACCACTTACGCCTACACTCAGAGCGAAGCCACCCGTCTGCTCAATGACGGTAAACACGCCCTGCTTATGGAGAATATCCTCGACCGTTTTAAAGAGCTGGAGGAAAATTATGACTTCGTACTTTGCGAGGGAACTGATTATCTCGGCGGCGAGGCTGCTGTTGAATTTGAGATAAACCTTGATGTGGCGAGCAATCTGGGTTGCCCTGTTCTGGCTGTTCTCAATGCCATGGACAGTTATGAAGATGAAATCTGCGATCTTGCCAACCGCACCGTAGCCATGTTTGAGGAAAAAGGGCTGGATGTTATTTCGGTCATGGTCAACCGGGCGGCCAAGGAATTTTCCCCGGATCTCGGAGAGCGGTTGCGGGGTTGTCTCAAGAGTGAAAGCAACCCGCTGGTCTACGTGCTTCCCAATGACAAACGGCTGGGCAATCCGACCATGAATGATGTTGTTAAATGGCTGGGCTGTAATGTTCTTTATGGCAAGGACAGGCTCGACACTCCCATTGACAACTATGTGGTCGCAGCCATGCAGATTGAAAATTTTTTGAAATACGTCAATGACGGCAGCCTGATCATTACCCCCGGTGACCGTTCCGATATCATTCTCGCAAGTCTGTCGTCACGTCTTTCCGATGCTTATCCCAATGTAGCGGGCATCCTGCTTACCGGTGGAATCCGTCCGGCCATGACTATCCATCATTTAATCGAAGGGTGGAAGGGAGTGCCTTTGCCGATTCTTGTCGCACCGGGACATACTCACAAGACAGCCCAGATCCTGCGCGGACTGCACGGCAAGATTGACCCGGAAAATCAGGTTAAGGTGCTTTCGGCTATGGGGCTTTTTGAAACCTGTGTTGATTCCCATGAATTGCAGCAGAAATTTGTCTCCAGCCGTTCCACACGGATAACTCCTTATATGTTTGAGCACACCCTGTTGCACAAAGCTCGCGAAGATGAACAGCATATTGTCCTGCCGGAAGGTAAGGAAGAACGCATTTTACGTGCGGCTGACATTCTTCGTCGTCGCGGAGTGGTACGCATGACCCTGCTTGGAAATGAGGATGAGATTCGTCAGGTTGCCTCGGCAATTGATGTCAGTCTGAACGGGATTGAGATTATAGACCCGGTAAAGTCCGAATATTTTGACCGTTTTGTGGATGAATATTTAGAACTGCGCAAGCATAAGTGTATTGTAAGAGACGATGCCTGTGACCGCATGAGTGATCCCACTTATTTCGGGACCATGATGGTTTATACCGGAGTTGCCGACGGCATGGTTTCCGGTTCCATCACCACCACAGCCCAGACCATTCGTCCGGCTTTTGAGTTCGTTAAGACCAAACCCGGATTTTCCATTGTCTCCAGCGTGTTCCTTATGTGCCAGAATGACCGGGTCATGGCTTACGGCGACTGTGCGGTGAATCCCAATCCCAACGCTCAGGAACTGGCCGAAATCGCCATCAGTTCCGCTCATACCGCTGCAATTTTCGGCATTGAACCGAGGGTAGCCATGCTTTCCTATTCCACCGGGGAATCCGGCAAAGGTCTTTCCGTGGACAAGGTCAAGGAGGCCACGGATCTGGTCCGTAAATTGGCTCCGGAAATCGCAGTGGAAGGGCCGTTGCAATTTGATGCTGCCGTGGACCCGAAAGTAGGAGCCGAACTTATGCCGGACAGCGATGTTGCCGGGCGTGCTACCGTACTTATTTTTCCTGACCTTAATACCGGAAATAATACTTATAAGGCCGTGCAGCGGTCACAGCCGGAATCCGTTGCCATCGGCCCGGTTTTGCAGGGTTTGAAAAAACCGGTCAACGACCTGAGCCGTGGATGCACGGTGCGTGATGTGGTCAACACCGTAGCTATTACCGCTATTCAGGCCATAGCCGAAAAAGAACTGGCGAAAAAGGAAGCCGGGGGAGAGTGATTTTTTAAAATATTTTTTGTGTGATTGAATACACTTCCAAGGGTGATATCTGCTTTCAGGATTGGATATAGCTCCCGGAAGTGCAGGGGTTTCAGGCATTTTGAACGGCTGACCAACTTTTTTGCAAAGTTCAGCCCGGAAGCTGTGAAATACGGGTAGGCAACGCGTAGGGTCGTGTGTTACACTTTTCGGCGCACGCCTTCCCAACCATAAAGACACGGAGAATTATAATGGCGAAAAAAATGAAAACTATGGATGGCAACCAAGCCGCTTCCTACGTAGCCTACGCTATGTGTGAAACCGCAGCCATCTATCCTATTACCCCTTCATCCCCCATGGCCGAACTGGCTGACGAGTGGGCTGTTCAGGGTGTTAAGAATATTTTTGACACAACCATGGAAGTCCGCGAGCTTCAGTCTGAAGCAGGTGCCGCAGGCTCTTTGCACGGTGCGCTGGCAGCAGGTAACCTTTCCTGTACCTTTACCGCATCTCAGGGTCTGTTGCTGATGATCCCCAACATGTACAAGATTGCGGGTGAACTTCTGCCCACAGTTTTCCATGTATCCGCCCGTGCCCTTGCCGGACAGGCTCTGTCCATTTTCGGTGACCATCAGGACGTAATGGCCTGTCGTCAGACCGGATTCGCCATGCTGGCATCCAACTCTGTCCAGGAATCTCTCGACCTCGCGTTGGTTTCACATCTCGCAACCGTTGAATCCAGCATTCCTTTTGTACACTTTTTCGACGGCTTCAGAACTTCCCACGAAGTGCAGAAAGTCGAATTGATCGACTACGAAGATATGGCTGCCGCCCTCAACTGGGATAAAGTCCGTGACTTCCGCGACCGCGCTCTGAACCCTGAGCATCCGCACACCCGTGGTACCGCACAGAACCCGGATATCTACTTTCAGGCCACTGAAGCAATTAACCCCTACCGTGATGCTGTTCCCGGTTATGTTGAAGATGCAATGGCTAAAGTTAAGGAAATCACCGGTCGCGAATACAAACTTTTCGACTACGTGGGTCACCCTGAAGCTGAAGATGTTATTGTTGCAATGGGTTCCGGTTGTGAAGCCATTGAAGAAACAATTGAACATCTCGTTGCCAAGGGCGAGAAAGTCGGTCTGGTAAAAATTCGTTTGTTCCGTCCCTTCTCCATCGAGCATCTCGGCCGCGCCATCCCCGCGACTTGTCAGCAGATCACCGTTCTGGACCGCACCAAAGAAGGCGGAGCCATCGGCGATCCCTTGTACCTTGATGTTTGCACCGCACTGAAGGAAATGAGCATTGACCTGCCCGTTTATGCCGGACGTTACGGCCTCGGTTCCAAGGAATTTACTCCTGCCATGATCAAGGCCATCTACGACAACATGAAGTCTTTGGCTCCCAGACATCACTTCACCATCGGTATTAATGATGATGTGACCCGCCTTTCTCTCGAAGTGGGCGAAAGCATCGATACTACCCCCGAAGGTACTGTTCAGTGCAAGTTCTGGGGACTCGGTTCCGACGGTACTGTTGGTGCTAACAAGCAGGCCATTAAAATCATCGGTGATAAAACCGACATGTACGCACAGGGCTACTTTGCCTACGACTCCAAGAAATCCGGCGGTATTACCGTATCCCACCTGCGTTTCGGTAAAAGCCCCATCAAGTCCACTTACCTTGTTGAAATTGCAGACTTCATCGCCTGTCATAATCCCAGCTACGTAAAACTTTACGATCTGCTGGACGGCATCCGTGAAGGCGGAACCTTCCTGCTCAACACCAGCATGGATCTTGAAGAGCTGGAAGCAGAACTGCCCGCAAAACTGCGTCGCAAGATTGCTCAGAACAATCTCAAATTCTACGTCATCGACGGTGTTAAGATCGCCGGTGAAGTTGGACTGGGCGGACGCATCAACATGGTCATGCAGACCGCGTTCTTCAAACTGGCAAACGTCATTCCCTTTGAAGATGCAGTCAAATACCTCAAAGAATCCATTCAGACCGCGTACGGCAAGAAAGGCGAGAAAATCGTCAACATGAACAACGCTGCTGTTGATCAGGCCGAAGCAAATCTGATTGAAATTAAATATCCCGAAAGCTGGGCAACCGCAGAAGATGAAGAAGCAGTCGAATCCTTCGAACCTGAATTCATCACTGACGTTGTTAAGCCTATTCTTGCTCAGAAGGGTGACGAACTTCCGGTCAGCGCATTTTCACCTGACGGACGTTTCCCCATGGGTACTTCCCGCTTTGAAAAACGCGGTGTAGCAATTCAGGTCCCCGAATGGATCATGGATAATTGCATTCAGTGCAACCAGTGCTCCTTTGTCTGCCCGCACAGTGCCCTGCGCCCTGTCCTCGTAGATGAAGAAGAAATGAAAATTGCTCCCGAGAGCTTTGAAGCCATGGATGCGAAAGGCAAGGGTCTGGAAGGACTCAAGTATCGCATGCAGGTTAACACCCTTGACTGTCAGGGCTGCGGCAACTGCGCCGACATCTGCCCGGCCAAGGAAAAAGCTCTGGTTATGAAGCCTCTGGCTACCCAGACCGAGAAAGAAGTTGCCAACTACGACTTCTCTGAAATCGTATCCTTCAAGGATCGTATCCTGCCTCGCACCAGCGTTAAGGGCAGCCAGTTCCAGCAGTCTCTGATGGAATTCTCCGGCGCATGTTCCGGTTGCGGTGAAACACCTTACGTCAAGGTTCTTACCCAGCTCTTCGGCGAACGCATGATCATTGCTAACGCAACCGGTTGTTCCTCCATCTGGGGTGCATCCGCTCCTTCCACTCCTTACTGCGAGAATCTCGAAGGTCACGGTCCCGCTTGGGGTAACTCCCTGTTCGAAGATGCCGCTGAATACGGCTTCGGTATGGAAATGGCTATCTCCAACCGTCGCGACCGTCTGAAAATGCAGATGGAAAAGGCACTTGAGCTGGACATTACCGATGATCTGAAGGCGGCCCTCAAAGGCTGGATCGAAAACAAGGACGACGCTGCAAAGTCCCTCGAATACGGCGATCAGCTCCGTGAACTCCTTGCTGTGGAAGCTGACAGTTACGAACTGCTGCTCGAAATCGAAGAGCAGGAAGATATCTTCACCAAGAAGTCCGTATGGTGCTTCGGTGGTGACGGTTGGGCTTACGATATCGGCTTCGGCGGTGTTGACCACGTTCTCGCTTCCGGCAAGGACATCAACATCCTCGTAATGGATACCGAAGTGTACTCCAACACTGGTGGTCAGGCTTCCAAGGCAACCCCGCTCGGCTCTATTGCCAAGTTCGCAGCTGCCGGTAAGCACACAGCCAAGAAAGACCTCGGTCGCATGATGATGAGCTACGGCTACGTTTACGTTGCTTCCATCTCCATGGGTGCCAACAAGAATCAGGTTATGAAGGCCTTCCTCGAAGCTGAATCCTATCCCGGACCTTCCCTGATCATCGCTTACGCTCCTTGTATCAACCAAGGTATCCGCAAGGGTATGGGTAAAACTCAGCTTGAAGGTAAACTCGCGGTTGAGTCCGGTTACTGGCCGCTTTACCGCTTCGACCCCCGTCGCGAAGAAAACGGCGAGAATCCGCTGGTTGTTGAATACAAAGAGCCTGACGGAACCTTGCAGGAATTCCTTTCCGGCGAAAACCGTTACGCAATGCTCGAGCGTATGATGCCTGAAGCATCCAAAACCATGCGTGCTGGTCTTGAAAAAGACTGCAAGCAGAGATTCAAAATGCTCAAACAGCTTGCTGAGCTTGATTACTCAGAAGATTAATCAAGCCACAGCAGAAGTGTCTGTATAAAACGAGGCCCCCTGCATCCATCGGATGCGGGGGCTTTCGTATTCCTGCGTATACAAAGAATTACGCGGATTGGCTTTCAAGTAATGCGAGTTCAGCTTGAAGTGCGGCAAGTTCAACTTCCTTTGTCTTCAGTTTTTCTGCGGCTTTTTCATCGTTGGTGGCTTCACTGCGAAGCTGCTGGATTTCGCTTTCCAGTTCTTCGATTTCGTCTTCCTTATCTTCTACATCCGTGCTTGAGCTGGAGGATGTTCCGCCCGCCGCGCCACTTGCGGCAGCCTGTTTGCCTCCGCCCATGCCCCTGTCGCCTTTACCGCCGGGATTCCCGCCTTCACCTTCAGGCGGCATTTCTCCGGGACGCCTGCCCGGACGGGGCATATTTTCCGGGTCAATGCCGTTTTCCTCGGCAAAACTTTCCATGGTGTCTTTCAAGTCTTCCTTCTGATCTTTAGTCAGATCACCGGGATTACTGGCCCCGTATTCTTCCATTTTGGATTTGAAAAGTTCCATGGCCTCAGCGGAAATTTTAACGGTATCCCCGTCCCTTAGCCGTTCATCAATGGCTTTTCTCTGCTCTTCCTGTTCATTTTTGTTCAGCTGAAATACGCCCGTTGCGGATGAATTTCCCAATGAATCAATCGTGACCATAAAAACACTCCTTATGTTTAAGAAATTTAAAACTGTCTTAAGCAAAGCAATGTTTCGGCCAGTGTTTATAAAGATTTAATTAAGAATTATTAAGTTTGCAATAAGGTTTGAGCCGCTTGCAAAAAGAGCTGTTTCAGGCAACAAGGGAACCACTTTCGTTAAGGAGTCTGATTTTGACTGAAATAAACGCATCCTCACCTCTCGACGCCAAAGTGGCACATAGTGCCGGCCTCATGTCCGGTATGCTGGAAATGTATCCGCCGCAGCGTATTGCCGTGGCTTGGACCGGGGGCAAGGATTCCACAGTGGTGCTGGCCCTCTGGCGGGAGGTGCTAAAAAGCAAGGGCAAGGAAGCCTCGCTGGTGCTGGTTCCGCAGGCATTGTCTATTGATACCGGGATCAAGTTTCCCGAAGTAATGTCCTTCCGGGACCGTATTGCCTTGCAGTGGGGAGTTGACGTAAAGGTTATCAGGCCTGATGTTGATCTCACCACTTATCCCGTTGCCGAGGACCCGGTGAAATGTTGCGCCGATCTCAAAATCAAGCCTTTACAGAAAGCCATAGAAGAATTTGAAATTGACCTGCTCATTACCGGGATTCGTCGTGACGAGCATCCAAGCAGGGCAGGGCGCAAGTATATGGAAGTGCGTGATGAACCCGACCACACCTTGCTTAATCCCATCCTCGAATGGACTGAGATGGATATCTGGTCGTTTATCACCATGCACCAGATTCCGCATTGCGAGCTTTATGATCAGGGTTATCGCTCACTAGGTTGTCAGCCCTGTACAACCAAAGGCGGGGATGGTGAGCGTGCAGGGCGCAGTGCAGAAAAAGAGCGTAATCTGGAACAGCTTACTTCTATGGGATATTTTTAAGAATTAGTTGATGCGCTATCGCGCTTTTTGATATTTGATTTCGCCTCCGGCGGCCAAAGAAACTTTTTGAAAAAAGTTTCTCTGGACTCTTCAAAAACTTTTATTAAGGCTTCGCCGCTTCGTTTGGAAAGTTTTTAGAGGGGCGTATAGTATAATATAAAGAGAGAAATAGAGATATGAGAGTTAATTTTTGTTTGTCCAGTTATGATGTTGATGATTCCTGGCGTGGATTTTTCACCCTTCCCCGGATGATGGAGCTGGACAGGATCAGTTCATCCATCGGCAAGGATTTTACGCCCAATGCTGATAAAGTTCTGCGTTTTTGCAAGACTGATCTTTCAAATATGAAAGTGGTCATTCTCGGTCAGGACCCTTACCCGCAGATGGGCGTTGCCACCGGCAGGGCCTTTGAAGTTGGTGACATCAAGGCTTGGGCAGAGCTGAAGCGTAATGCCTCGCTGATTAACATCCTCAAGCTTCTGCATAAGAATTATCTTCAGGCTGATGATGTTGAAGGTATAGCCAAGATCAGGACTGATATTGAGTCCGGTAAATTTCCGGTGCTGCCTCCGAAAAAGCTTTTCACCCATCTTGAAGAAGAGGGTGTGCTTTTCTTGAACACCGCTTTGACCTGTCAGATTGATAATTCCGGTAGTCACACTGAAATATGGCGGGGTTACACCACCGCACTTCTTCAGTACATTGCGCAGAAAAATCCCAACGCCAAATGGCTGCTCTGGGGCAAGGATGCGCAGGAATTTGCAGCATTTGTACCCGAAGCCCAGAAGAAGACCAGCTATCACCCGCGTCTGTTCAATAAAACTCCCGGCTCCTTCCTCGGTGAAAACCATTTCGCCGATTGCCCGGAGATTAATTGGGTGAAATAAAAATTTAACCGGACTGCGGCTTTTATCCCGCACGATTCTGCCATCTTAAGACGCGAAGCTTATTAACGCGTTTTGGGAAAGGGGAGAGGAGTCCAGAGGAGAGGGGAAAACACTTTTTGGCGTTAGCAAAAGGGTTTTCCCCTCTCCTTTGGCCGCCGGAGGCAAGCCTTGGCTCTCAGAGCAATATGTATTATGCTACCGCGCACGTTATTTTTGAATTAGCTGCCAAACTGAATGAATCAGGTGAAAAATGATCAATAGAAAAAAGACCCGTGAGTTGTTCATCGGGGATGTCGGCATTGGTGGAGACAACCCGATCAGGGTCCAGTCCATGTGTAATACCGACACCCGCGACGCCCTTTCCACTCGGGCGCAGATCGATGCTCTGGCCGAGGCCGGATGTGAAATCGTGCGTGTTGCGGTTCCTGACGAAGAAGCTGCTAAAGCACTGCCGCAGATCCGTAAAGGCTCCCCGGTCCCGCTGGTGGCGGACATCCACTTTGATTACCGCCTTGCCCTTGCCGCTATTGATGCCGGAATCGACGCCCTGCGCATCAACCCCGGTAACATTGGCAATGAAAAGCGCGTGGACGCTGTTGTTTCCGCTGCCAAGGCCAATAACATCCCCATCCGTATCGGGGTAAACGGCGGTTCGCTGGATAAATCCCTGCTCGCCAAGTACGGCGGTCCCACCCCGGAAGCAATGGTCGAAAGTGCGCTGGAACATGTGGGCATGCTTGAGAAACGGGGATTTTACAACACCAAGATTTCTCTTAAGTCTTCTTCTGTGCTGAACACCATCGCCGCCTACAAACTTCTTTCCGAAAAAGTGGATTACCCGCAGCACGTGGGCATCACTGAAGCGGGAACACTGGTGCGCGGCGCGGTTAAATCTGCCGTGGGGCTGGGCATCCTGTTCTGGGAAGGGCTGGGCGACACCATGCGTGTTTCCCTGACCCATGATCCGGTGGCGGAAGTGGGCGTTGCATGGGAAATTTTGCGTTCACTGGGACTTCGTGAGCGCGGACCTGAGATTGTTTCCTGCCCCACCTGCGGACGTACTGAAATTGAACTGATTGATCTGGCCCAGAAGGTTGAAGAGAACCTGCGCGGTGTTGAAGATGTCTTTACTGTTGCGGTCATGGGCTGCGTAGTTAACGGTCCCGGAGAAGCTCGCGAGGCCGACATCGGTATTGCCGGGGGCCGCGGACTGGGCATCATTTTCCGTAAAGGCGAAGTCATCCGCAAGGTCAAGGGCGATGAGAATCTGCTACCTGAATTTATGAAAGAAATAGAATTATTCCTGAAAGAAAAGAGAGGACAATAAATGCGTTTAAGCCGTTACTATATTCCCACATTGAAAGAAGATCCTTCCGAAGCGGAAGTGGTTTCCCATAAACTGCTCATGCGTGCGGGTATGATCCGCAAGCTGACCAGCGGTATCTACAACTACCTGCCGCTGGGTCTTAAAGCCGTGAACAAGGTTGCCGCCATTGTGCGTGAAGAAATGAACCGTGCGGGCGCGCTGGAAGTGCTCATGCCCATGGTACAGCCCGGTGATCTCTGGCAGGAAACCGGACGCTGGGATTACTACGGTAAGGAACTCCTGCGCGTGAAAGATCGTCATGGTCGCGACTACTGCCTCGGACCTACACACGAAGAAGTTATTACTGACCTCGTGCGCGGCGAAGTAAAATCCTACAAGCAGCTTCCTCTCAATCTGTATCAGATTCAGAACAAGTTCCGCGATGAAATCCGCCCCCGCTTCGGCCTGATGCGTGGCCGTGAATTCATCATGAAAGATGCATATTCCTTTGATAAGGATGAAGCCGGTGCAGAAGAATCTTATGCGAACATGTTCGAGGCTTACAAAAAAGCTTTTACCCGTATCGGACTGAACTTCCGTCCCGTACAGGCTGATTCCGGTGCCATCGGCGGTGATTTTTCACACGAATTTCATGTGCTGGCCGATACCGGTGAAGACACCATCGCAGTCTGCAAGGATGAAAAATGCGGCTACGCTGCCAACCTTGAAAAAGCAAAGGTTGCTGCTCCTGCCGGTGAATCCATGCTTAATGCTGAGTGTCCGGCTATCGAAGAAGTTGCTACTCCCGGCAAGCATACTGTTGAAGAAGTTTGCGAATTTCTCGGTGTAGGTCAGGATAAGCTGGTCAAGACTATGCTCTTCACCGTTGATGGAGAGCCTGTTGCTGCTCTGGTTCGCGGTGATCGTGAACTCAATGACGTCAAGCTGCGTAACCTCGTTGGCGGTAACGAAATTGAAATGGCAACCGAGGAGCAGGTCAAGGAATGGACCGATGCACCTGTCGGTTTTGCCGGACCTGTGGGAATCAAGGTTGAACGTATCTTCGCCGACCATGAACTGCTTGCCGCCACCGACTGGATTGCCGGAGCAAACAAGGGCGATACCCACATCAAGCACCTTTCCCTTGGTCGCGACTGCAAGATCGAACAGTTCGCCGATCTGCGCGTGATCACCGAAGCTGACCCCTGCCCCGAGTGCGGAGCGGCTATCGAGTTCACCAAAGGGATTGAAGTTGGGCACGTTTTCAAACTCGGTTCCAAGTATTCCAAATCCATGGAAGCTGTCTTTCTTGATGAAAACGGCAAGAGCCAGCCTATGGTTATGGGCTGCTACGGCATCGGTGTTTCCCGTATTGTTGCTTCCGCCATTGAGCAGAACAACGATGAAAACGGTGCCATCTTCCCGCCGACTATCTCTCCTTTTGAGCTTTGCGTAATTTCCCTTGGCGGTAAGGACGCTGCTGTTAATGAAAAAGCAGAAGAACTTTACAATGAGCTTATGGAAATGGGCATTGATGCCGCTTACGATGACCGTAAGGAACGTCCGGGAGTAAAATTTGCTGACGCGGACCTGATCGGTTACCCCATGCAGCTGGTTATCGGCGGCAAAGGACTTAAGAATGGTATTGTGGAAGCCAAGAACCGCAAGACCGGTGAGAAAATTGAACTGCCCCTCGAAGGTTTTACCGAAGCCTTCAAAGCATGGCGCGCCGAGATCTGGCAGTCATGGGGACTTGAATCCAAATAATATAATGTGGTGGTGCTGCAACGCAGCACCACCACATAAATAATATATGAAAATATTTTCTGTAACTGACATTACCCGCGCTGTGAAAGATGTTCTGGAAACGGAATTTCCTTTTATCTGGGTGCGGGGTCAGGTTACGAACTTGGCCCGGCCTGCGTCCGGGCATATTTATTTTACGCTCACTGACGGTGACGCGGGGCTTTCCGTGGTCTGGTTTAAAGGCAACCAGCGTACAGGCAGCGGTGACGGAGAAGAGTCCGTTAATCCTCTGACCGGGGAAATTGAATCCGGCGGGTCGCTGGAACTTGAGGACGGCATGGAAATCCTCGTTGCCGGACATATGAATGTTTATCCCCCGCGCGGAGTGTATCAGCTCGTCGCTGAACTGGTGCAGGAGCAGGGTGTCGGTGATTTAAAACTTGCTTTCGAGGCCATGAAACGCAAACTGGCTGAGAAAGGATATTTTGACGAAGACCGCAAGATGGAAATTCCCCGTTCACCCAAACGGGTGGCGGTGGTTACGGCACCTACCGGTGCGGCTGTACGTGATTTCCTGAAGATTGCTGAAGCACGCGGCACCGGGGCTGAGATTCGGATTTATCCCACACTGGTGCAGGGCGACCTTGCTCCGGGCCAGATTGCACAGGCTCTGGACACTGTTTACGATGACGGCTGGGCCGAAGTTGTTGTGCTCATTCGCGGCGGCGGTTCTCTGGAAGATCTCTGGGCCTTTAACACCGAGCAGGTGGCGGATGCTCTTTTCCGGGCTACTGTCCCGGTGGTCTGCGGGGTAGGGCATGAAGTTGATGTGTCCATTGCCGATTACGTGGCTGATAAGCGGGTGGCGACCCCCAGCCATGCGGCGCAGGAGCTTTGGCCACGGCGCGAGACTCTGATGCAGACTGTGGACGAACTGGACGGTTCGCTTAATCGCAGTTTTGAAATTTTTTTGAATGTGCGTGAGTCACGGCTTGAAACCCTGCAAAAGGGATTGAGTTGGCTTTCTCCCGCACAACGTATCGAACGGTTGCTGACTTCTTTTGATGAGGAAGGGGGGCGACTGAATCGAGCTGCGGATAAATTTGTGAATGCAAAGTCTGATAAGGTTGAAGCTTTGTCACATCGTTTGGCCTTTGTCTTTGGCGAAGAGCGGATTGAACGCATGGAATATGACCTTTCTGGATTGCAAAACAGGTTATCCCGTGCTGCGGATATTTTTTTGAAAGATAAATTGGCTGAATTTGAAAATTCGTCCACCTCATTGCGCATGCTGGACCCGGAAAGTCTGTTGGAGCGTGGCTATTCCCTCGTGACCGTGGAAAAGAACGGTACATTTCTGCGCAGCCCTGATGAAGTTGCAGACGGCGATGCCATCCGGGTGCGGGTAAAATCCGGTGAGGTCCGGGCAAGGGTTACATCTGAATAATTTGTGGAGATTTATACAAAATGAACAGATACAAACAATTTCGCATTGCTTTTCTTACTCTGTTTCTGCTTTTGCTCTGTGCTTCCACTGCGCTGGCTTCAGTCTTTCTGGCCTACCCTAAGAACGTAGGTCTCGGTGAGCCGTTTCTGGTCCGGGTGACTTCGGATAAACCGCTGGAGTCCGTTTCCATCAAGTGGAAGGGCAAAAGCGTGGAGCCTGAAATCCGTACTTGGAAAGGGCGTTCTGTTGCGCTGGCAATGTTCGGCACTGATGTGCTTTCTGACAAAATAGGCCGGGACAAGCTGGTCATAAAAACCGTATCCGAAGGAAAGGAACGTACTTTTGGAAGAACGGTTAAGGTTCGTAAAAAGAAGTATAAAATTCAGCGGTTGACCCTGCCCAAGAAAATGGTCACCCCACCGCAGGAAGTTTACGACAAAATTGCGCAGGACCGTAAAGAGGTGGCGGCAGCCAAGGCTGCCATGAGTCATGACCGTAAGTGGTTTGTTCCGTTTACCCGTCCTACCAAGGGATCTCAGTCCAGCCCTTACGGTGCGCAGCGTATTTTGAACGGTAAGCCTAAGAATCCGCACCGCGGTCTCGATTTCCGGGGTGCCAAAGGAAATGCCATCAAAGCCATGGCGGACGGTAAAGTCGTGCTGGTCGGCAAACATTACTACGCTGGAAACTCCGTTTACATTGACCACGGCAGCGGAGTGGTGACTATGTATTTCCATCTTTCAAGGATAGATGTTAAGGAAGGCGAAATGGTGGAACGGGGCCAGCTTATCGGCGGCATAGGTTCTACCGGAAGGGTAACCGGCCCGCACCTGCACATGAGCCTATCAGTGCAGGGAAAACTGGTGGACCCCAATTATGTAATGCATAAAACAACCGACCAATTGCTCGGAATAAAATAAGATTTTTAAAATTGAAAAAAGATAATAAAACATTTGAAGACCGCTTGGACCGCTTGAAGGCGATAGTGTCCGCCCTTGAAAAGGGCGACCTGCCCCTTGAGGAAGGTGTGGCCCTTTTTAAAGAAGGCCAGTCCCTTTCAAAGGAATGTGCTTCGCAGCTGGAAAAAGCCCGTAATGAAGTGAAAATAGTCACTGACGGCGAAGTGGATGACTTCGACGTTGATACAGAAGAGGATACAGCGGATGACAGTTAAAGAAAAACTCGCGGTACATGCTGCGGAAGTTGAAAAATATCTGGGTGAATGTCTTAAAGATATGGGAATTCCTGAAAATCTTCTGGAATCCATGGACTATAGCCTGCTGGCCGGAGGCAAACGTCTGCGCCCGGTTCTGGTGCTGGTCTGGGCCAAGATGCTGGGCGCAAAAAAAGAGGCGGTAATGCCTTTTGCTGCCAGCCTTGAGATGATTCATACCTATTCGCTTATCCATGACGATCTCCCGGCTATGGACGATGACGATCTGCGTCGCGGTAAGCCTTCAAACCATAAACAGTTTGATGAAGCTACCGCCATTCTCGCCGGAGACGGGTTGCTCACTGAAGCTTTCGGTTTCATGGCTAAGGCTGACGCTCCTGCACAGCACGTGGTTGAGGCCATCGCTCTGATGGCAAAATCCGCAGGCAGTGCGGGCATGGTCGGCGGTCAGGTCGTGGATATGAGCTACACCGGACGCGAAGGCGTGACCCTTGATGAACTCAAAATCATGCATTCCATGAAAACCGGGGCACTTATTCTTTCTGCTTGTAAATCAGGCGCAATTCTGGCTAAAGGTGCAGATGCGTCTGAAGATGATGTTCGAAGAGCGGAAGAGTACGGAAGACTTATCGGCGTGGCATTCCAGATCGTGGACGATGTTCTGGACGTGGTCGGCGATGAAGCTACTCTCGGTAAACCCGTAGGCAGTGACATTGAGCAGGGTAAGTCCACCTACCCCAGTCTGATCGGACTTGAAGAGAGTAAGGAACTTGCCCGTAAATACGTTGACGAGGCTGTTGAATTGCTTTCCCCATATTCAGGTGAAGAAGCCGAGTTCCTCGCAGAACTGGCTCGCTATATAGTGGACCGGGTTTACTAGGATAAATTAGAACCCGTAATGAATTAAATTTTTTATACGTTGCAAAGTTAACAGTGTTAAGTGGTGTGCGCCGGCAGTTGGATTCGAGGGAAGTGGGGAACCAGTTGTGATGCCGCTTAATTGTCATAGTGCTAAGAAACCAGTGGTGAGGTTCTGGGGAATATGAGTAAAAATGATACTTCCTGTGGATGCGGAAAATACGAGCTTCTACAGAAAATAAATAATCCTGCGCAGGTTCAGGAGCTAAGCGATGAGGAACTTACTCAGCTGGCAGAAGAACTGCGTCAGTGTATAATAAATACTGTTTCCGTGGGCGGCGGGCATCTTGCACCTTCCCTCGGAGTAATTGAACTGACTTTGGCTCTGTTCAAGTGTTTTAACCTTGATTATGACCGTCTGGTCTGGGATGTGGGCCATCAGGCTTATGCCCATAAAATTCTGACCGGACGTTACAAGGAATTTCATACTCTGCGCCAGAAGGACGGCATCAGCGGTTTTCCGCGTATGGCGGAAAATAAGTATGATCATTTCGGCGTGGGCCATTCAAGTACTTCCATTTCTGCCGCTCTCGGTATGGCTGTAGCCAGTGACCTTGAAGGCGATAACCGTAACTGTGTTGCAGTTATCGGTGACGGCTCCATGACCGCCGGACAGGCCTTTGAAGGCCTCAATCAGGCCGGGGGTATGAAGCGCAAGATGGTGGTTATTCTCAACGATAACGAGATGTCCATCTCCACCAATGTGGGTGCGCTTTCCGCTTTCCTGAGCCGTAAGCTTTCCCATCCGGTTATGAACCGTTTCAAGAAGGATTTTGAATCCATCCTCAAACAGGTTCCCAAAATCGGTGATGATCTGGCCATGTACGCCAAGCGCGGTGAAGATTCCTTTAAGAGTTTCTTCACTCCGGGTATGCTTTTCGAGTCTCTTGATTTTACCTACCTCGGACCTATTGATGGACATAATCTGAACGAGCTGGTCGATGTTTTGGAGCAGGTCAAGAAGATGGACGGGCCCGTGCTGGTTCATGTGCTGACCAAGAAAGGTAAGGGTTATGCCCCGGCTGAAGACAATCCCACCTATTTTCACGGTGTGGGCAGCTTTGAGCCGGAAACAGGCCGTGCCAAGAAATTCAAGGGCGGTCTGCCTTCCTATACTGAAGTTTTTGGTAAGACTCTCTGTAAGCTGGCGGAAAAGGATGACAAGATTGTTGCCATCACCGCCGCCATGCCGGAAGGGACCGGAACCGACACTTTTCGCGAGCAGTTCCCGGATCGTTTTGTAGATGTGGGTATCTGTGAGCAGCATGCGGTAACCTTTGCCGCCGGGCTTGCTACCTTGGGCTACAAGCCTGCGGTGGCTGTTTATTCCACCTTCATGCAGCGGTCTTATGATCAGGTGGTGCATGATGTCTGTTTGCAGAACCTGAATGTAAATTTTTTCCTTGATCGCGGTGGACTTGTCGGTGCTGACGGGGCTACCCATCACGGTGTATTTGATATGTCCTTCATGCGTCATATCCCCAACCTGATCTTCATGGCACCGAAAGATGAGGCCGAGCTTTCACGCATGGTCAGGACTGCCATTGATTTTGATGGTCCTGCTGCGGTGCGCTATCCGCGCGGCGTGGGTATCGGGGCGATTCTTGAAGAGACACCCAGCACCCTTGAAATCGGTGAAGGTGAGCTTCTGCGTGACGGATTTGACGGGGTTATCATCACTGTCGGTTCAAGGGTCTGGCCTGCCGTAGAAGCGGTGGAAGAAATTGATGAGGAGCACGGGAAGGCTGTTGCTGTATTCAACGCCCGGTTCATCAAGCCGCTTCCGGAAAAAGAAATTCTGGAATTGGCCGGACGGTTCAAGAAAATCCTTATTGTGGAAGAAAATGCCAAGGCTGGCGGATTTAGCTCCGCAGTGGTTGAGCTGTTGGTGGACAATAATGCCATTGACGGGCATGAGATCAAGCGTCTCGGCATCCCCGATGAGTTCATTGAGCACGGTACCCAGCTTGAGCTGCGCAATGAGCTTGGTATTGATACCACAGGTATGAAGGATGCTATGAAAGAAATGCTTGGGTTGGAGTAGTGTCAGCTAATTGGATTTAGTTTTAAATTGAATTAAATAAAAGGGTTAGTCTCACGCGAGACTAACCCTTTTTTAGTAAACTTATTGGCTTAATATAGCTGCTTGAAGATATGAGGTTATATTTTCAGCAAAATCGGCCCATCTTCCGCAGGCAGCCCTTCCGGTGCACTGTCTTTTAGGAAATTTCGTACATCTTCGGCCTGTGCAATTACGCCCTTTTTCAACAGGATCGGTCCGGCTTCCTTCGCTATGAGATTGAAAAGTTTCAAGTAGATTATTGCGTCACCGGAACGGACAGCTTCAGATGTTTTGGCACTGATGTCGCTGCGAAAGCCGCTGATAGGGGTGTCACGGCACATGGCAATACCGCTGATTCCGGGCAGGGCACCGGAAAGGGATACTTCATCACCATCCTTGATTTTGACCCCGTCAATATCATCCACGGGGGAACCGTTCACAAAAATTGCCCGTACCCGTGTTTCTGCATAATCAGGACTGAGCCCGATCTCTTCAACCATGAAGTCGCGAATGCTCATACCCGAAGTTGCATGAATGGTGACTCCTTTTTGCAGCAGGGTGATTGTTCCCGGAATTCCGGTTTGTATCGTCACGGTCTGGAGATTTTTCTGCATGACATTCCTCGCAAAATGATGGGCTGAATTGTGTCTGTGTTGGTATAATTGTCTGTAATTGTTAGTAATGATGCGCTGGAAAACAGTAGCTGTCAAACGTCTAAATCAAAAAGGCCTGTCCGTAGTAATTACGGACAGGCCTTAGTTGCTGGTATAGTTTGAAATAAATTATTTACTTTTCTTTTTTTTGGCTTCTTCTTCACGCAGGGCACGGCGAAGAACTTTACCGACCATGGTTTTGGGCAGGTCGCTGCGGAATTCCACCTGCCGGGGGACTTTGTAGCCAGCCAGCTTTTCGCGGCAGTAGGCTATGATTTCGGCGCGGTCCATGCTTTCGCCTTCCTTGAGCACGATATAGACCTTGATGATCTCGCCACGGGTCTTGTGGGGCAGGCCGACTGTGACGGCTTCCTGAATTTTGGGATGTTTGTAAAGGACTTCATCCACCTCACGTGGGTAGATATTGTAGCCGCTGGAAATGATCATGTCTTTTTTGCGGTCTACTATGTAGAAGTACCCGTCCTCATCCATATAGGCGATGTCTCCGGTGTAGAGCCAACCGTTGCGCAGGGTCCCGGCGGTTTCGTCGGGCTTGTTGTAGTAGCCTTTCATGACCTGCGGTCCGCGGATGACCAGTTCGCCCATCTTTCCGGGGGGAAGCTGCACACTGCCAACTTCCATGTCCACGATGGCGGCGTCAGTGGAGGGAACAGGCATTCCGATTGAACCTGGTTTCTTGGTTCCATTAAGGGGGTTGAGATGGGTCAAAGGTGAGGCTTCGGTGAGGCCGAACCCTTCTACAATGGTTGCCCCGAAAACGTCTTTGAATTGCTTAATTCCTTCTACCGGCATGGGCGAGGAACCGGACAGACAGTATTTAACCGAGGCCACATCATATTTATCCAGTTCCTTTTGTTGGAGTAGGGAAATATACAGGGCCGGGGCTCCGGGGAAAATAGTCGGTTTCAGCTTGTGCATGGTTTTGAGTACATCAAGGGGCACGTAGCGTGGAAATGGGACCATGGTCGCACCCAGCAGGACGGGGAAGTTGAGACAGACAGTCAGTCCGTAGATGTGGAAATAGGGCAGAATGCCCATCACGATTTCTCTTTCGTCTCCTAACTGACTGAGCATGGCGTGGGCTTGCTGCACGTTTGCGCCGAGGTTGGCGTGAGTCAGGTTGCAGCCCTTGGACAGCCCGGTGGTTCCTCCGGTGTATTGCAGCAGGGCGGTATCTTCCGGCCTGATGTTCGGTGCGCTGTAACGTTCCTTGCCCGCCAGCAGGATATCCCACTTGAGGATTGAAGAATCGTTGTAGGGTACTTTGGGAGAACTTTTTTCCCGCATGCATTTTACCTTGTAAAGCATGTTCAGGGGAAATTTAAGAGTGTCGGAAATCTTGGTGACCAGATATTTACGTACCGGGAGTTTGTCGCGAAGCTTTTCCACCTTGGACCAGAGCAGGTCGATGGTGATCAGCATTTTGGCCCCGGAATCACTGAGCTGGTGGACGATCTCAGTTTCCATGTAAAGCGGGTTGGTCAGGGTTACGATAGCCCCGGCCTTGAGGATGGCAAAGTAGGTCATGATCATCTGCGGGGTGTTGGGTAACATGATAGCGACCCGATCACCCGGCTCAATGCCCAGCTTGCGCAGGTTGGCGGCCATGATTTCGACCTGCTGTTGCAGCTTGCCGTAGGTGATTGACCAGTTCTGGAATTCAATGGCCTTGCGTTTTGGCCATTTCTCAGCTGTCAGGTCCAGATATTCAAATAACGGGCGATATACAAAATCAATACTCTTTACTACATCCGAATCATAATGATCCAGCCATGGGCGATTAATCTCCACTCCTTACCTTCCCTTATTTCTTAATTCAACGCATTGAATTTTAATTCTTTCCTGTCTGGAAATGCGGCAGCAGGCCGGAAATATCCGGCAACGGCGCAGATTCCTTATCCCCCCGCATGGGGTCCACTTTCCTTTTAAAGAGGAGCGAGTATATTGATCTGTTTAGATTCTTGCAAGTTTGTATGTGTGCTTATCTGCGGGCAGATCTGGAAAAAAGATCCAGCAGGTAGCTGGTCAGGGCTTGGTTCACTCTCTGCCCGCATTTTGAAAATGGGCAGCCCAGTTCATAGGGCACTTCCATGGGGCGGGGTGTTCCGTGGTAAACGACTGAGTCGCGTCCGGCTTTTGATTCCTTGACCAGAATCTGCATGGTGATGAAGCAACTGTTTGGCCCGCTTCTTATGCGCTGGATTTCCGGGGTCCATTCATTGATCAGTACCGGGTATTCTGCGAAAAAGGGATCTCCGTAGAAACCATCATAGGCAAAGCCCACCCGTTGGGATTCTCCGGTAGCTGCAAGTTTTGGCGAAATAGAGCCTATACGGGCTTCTATTATGTAGTTTGCATTACCGTCAGGAGCATAGCTGTAGCCGATTCCTTCAATGGATTTGATGATATTTTGTTCCATGGGAACGACTCCGGCCTCAACTTTTCGCGGCAGTCCGTTTCCCTTGAGTTCGAAAAGTACAACCTGAACATTAAATGTTCCGGGGGTCGGGTTGAATACTGTTATGGGGACGGCTGGCTTTGTCTCATGGCTGGCACAGCCGCTGAGGAATATGAACATACAGAGACAAAAAAGTTTTACAAGACCGGATTTTTTTAACATAAATACCCCTTGAGTTGCGTACTGGATAATTTGGATCAGTTGTATATCAATACATGTTGCCTAGCAATAACAAGGCACATTAACTGGAGCAGTTTTCCAGAAGTACAAGAATGGGTGTATTTATTTTGAAAAAAAGGGTAATACCTTGAAATGGTCGGAACAGGTATCTAGAATTAAGCCTGTGTGGAGTAGGGCGGAATTAGAGATTGATTTTGAGGGAGCCACCATATGCTGGATAATGAAATACTATTGGATGCCGGGACTAACGAGTTCGAAATTATTGAATTTTTTATCGATGAAGTTGACGGAGGAAATGAAGACCGTGACTATTTCGGTATAAACGTGGCAAAGGTGCTTGAAGTAGTTGAGGCTCCTGACGGGCTGGAAGCAGCTGAAGGCGCACCTCATCCCAGCTATCTGGGCACCATGTCTCTGCGTGATATAATCCTGCCGGTAATTGATCTGGCTGTCTGGCTCGGCATTGAGCGTAAGGAGTCGGAATTCGAACTCATCGTGGTTACCGAAATGAACAATGTCATTACCGGATTCTTGGTTACCGGAGTGACCCAGATTCACCGCATCGGCTGGGGGGATTTGAAAACTCCCAATAAATATATTGCGGACATGGACACTAACTGTATCACCGGTACTGTTCATCTTGAAGACCGCTTTATTCTCATGATCGACCTTGAACGCATTCTGGGTGAGCTTGACCCGGAAATGGCAGAGCGAAGCGATGGTCAGGTTTATACTGCCCCGGAAAAGATGACAGCTGTGCTGGTGGATGATTCCGTTTCCGTGCGGGCATTACTTAATAGGAATTTTGAGTCTTCTAATTTTGAGGTCAAGCTTTATACCAACGGGCAGGAAGCTTGGGAGGCATTACAGGAAATGAATGCCGAAGCCAAGGAAAGTGGCGGTTCAATCAACGATGTGATTGATATTGTTGTTTCTGATATTGAGATGCCCCAGATGGACGGCTACACCCTGACCAAGCACGTTAAGGATCATGCAGATCTTTCCTGTCTGCCGGTTATTCTCTTTTCATCCCTGATTACTAAAGGGCTTTACCACAAAGGCGAGGCTGTCAAAGCGGATGATCAGATAACCAAACCAGAATTTAACGAACTTACCGGGCGGGCCATTGCCTTGATTGAAAAGTACAGGGCTAAGCGGATGTCTGCCTAATGCCCGCGTAATTCATATGGTTTGAATATTACTTTTGCGGGGTCGATGTCGGTTTTTAGGAAATATGAATTGATTGTTTCTGCAATTGTACCGTTAGTAAGCATCTGTTCAATTGTCTGGTTTATCTTTTTGTAATGATTTGATTTTTTTGATCTTCTGGGGTATGCGAAGTATACGTTTACCGTGTCGATTATATAGGGCAGAGAGGTAATTTTATCAGTGAGGCCCTGTTCTGAAATTTTAATTACCGTATCGATATATGTGCCTATGAAAAAATCGGAATATCCCCTGACAAGCCTGTTTATGGCTGTTTGATCATCGGTCACTTCTTTAAATTTTGCTTTTCCAGATTTTGCAAAGGTGTCAAAATACTCGCCGTAACTGCCACCTCTGATTTTATCCCCTCTTTTCCCTTGCAGATCTATGAGTTTTTCAAGTTTAAAAGGCGTACCGGTAAAAATGCGCAGTTCATTGCGTAGTATCGGGGGAGAAAAGAGGAACTTCTCCGCTCTATTCTTGTTCCAGAATATCCCGCATATGATATCAATTTTTCCTTTCTCCAGAGACATTACCGCCCGCTTCCAAGGCATATCCCGGTATTGCAGGGAGTAGCCGTTGGCATGGGCAGCCTTTTCAAGAATTTCGTACATCAGGCCGTATACTCGGCCTGTCTTGTTCTTCATAAGGAAAGGTTTCCAGTGCATCTGCCCGGAAACCACTAAAGGCTGGGCATCAGCTGTTGCCGCTGAACTCAGGTTGATCATGCATAGAGCAAACACAATAATGGTGCTGCTTAAGAGAAGGAATGTGTTTTTTCGAAACATGGATAATTTTTAACACGTTCTGAAATCTTGCGGAAGAAAAAACTCCCCTCCGTTGTGTTAAACGAAGGGGAGTTCTGTTTTTTATTTTTTAACCCAGCCGCGCCTTTTCATGCATTTTTCAAATGTTGTTGTGTAGGCGTAGTTTTCGGAAAACTCGGCTTCATAAGTGGTGGGTTCCGGCGGTGCCCCGTCGGTCTGCGCACCTACCGGAACATTTTGCTGGTTCTGTTTTTCACAGAATTCCCGGTCGCGCTTGAAAATTTCTTTTTCCTTGGCCGGGTCGGCAATGTTCGGGTTGTGCCACGATCCGCATCCCCCGAGTAACAGCAGGGCCGCTGTCAGCAATAGAATTTTCTTCATTCAGGACTCCTTTAAAAATTATTCTGCTTTAAGGTCGCGGGTCATCAGGTCGCGTACCGCTGTTGCAGGATCTTTGTCTTCATATAGAATTTTGTAGACCTGTTCTGTTATGGGCAGTTCTACGCCCAGTTTTCGGGCCAGAAAGTGAACCGATTCGGTTGTTTTAACTCCTTCAGCCACCATACGCATTTTCAGGATTTCATCCAGTTTCAGCCCTTGTCCGAGTTTGAGGCCGACCTGCCTGTTGCGGGAAAGGTCTCCGGTGCAGGTCAACACTAGATCTCCCATGCCGGAAAGGCCCATGAAAGTGGAGGTTTGCGCACCCATGGCTTCACCTAGTCTGCTCATTTCGGCAATACCCCTCGTGATCAGGGCTGCCCGAGTGTTATGCCCGAATTTCAGGCCGTCGGCCATACCTGCGGCAATAGCCATGATGTTTTTTATGGCACCGCCCAGTTCAACTCCCCGGTAATCGGGGTTGGTGTAGATCCGCAAATACGGGGTTGAGAAAATATCCTGTACTTCAGCGGCCAGTTTTTCATTTTCACAGCCGAGCACGATGGAAGTCGGAAGTTCGGCACTTAGTTCATAGGCAAAGGTAGGGCCGGAAAGATGGGCGAATCTGGGATTCAGTCCTTCCAGACTTTCGTGGACCACCTCTGACATAGGTGCACCGGTGTTCAGTTCAATTCCTTTGCTGGCGCAGATGACAGCCGGGTTTTCCGGGAAGAACCGTTTCATGTCAGTCAGAGCACTGCGGAGGAACTGACTGGGAACAACAAGAAGGTAGTAGTCTGCATCCTGCATAACCTGCTCTGCATCGCTGCTGCATTTCAGGTCCGCAGAAAGTTTGAAATCAGGCAGAAATACTGAGTTGTATCCGGTTTTAGTTATTTCTTCGCAAAGTTCTTTTTCGCGGACCCAGAGGTGTGTATCGTGTCCATTTTTAGCAAGTGTGTTTGCAAGGGTAGTGCCCCAAGCTCCGGCTCCGATTACGGCAATTTTCATTTATTATCTCCTTGGAAATTGAATTCAGCGTGAATTTATTATCAAATCCAAGTTACCTCCCGCAGGAAAATTTAGCAACCTGTTCAAAAATGAAAGGGGGTTATCGATAGTGAAAAAGAATATTTGCATGGATGGGGAGTGCCGTATATTCTTTTGTTGTTTTAAGAATTTATAGAAAGGATTGTTTCATGATCCGTATTGAAAAAACAGCACCCCGTTTCACATTAGTAATGACCATTGAACATATGGGCAAAGATTTGAACGTAAGTCTTTACGGCGGAGATGATCCGCATATCGGAGCCGTGGCTTTGGCCGTACCCCATGCCGGATTACGGAACAGGGAAAAGATTGATGCTTCTGTTTCCCTGTTGACTGTTTGCGGACATAAAGAAGATGAGCTGGCCCGTAAATTTTCCTATGAATTGGCTAGCACGTTCAATTGCACTGTTTCAGTGGTCTGCGGAATTCATCTTGAAAACGCAACCCGTCAGGAAATAACAGATGTGCTGGAAACAGCACATCAAATGTTGGAACAGGCTTTGAAAGATTTATCCTGATCAGTTGGGTATTTTTTTTACCCCAAGCTTGGAGAGTCGCGAATCAAAGGTGGAGCGGTTCAGGTTTGCCACTTTCGCCGCTCGTGAAATGTTTCCTTCACATTTTTCCAGTACAAATTTGGCGTAAGCCCCTTCCACCTCATTCCATGTCAATCCTTCCATTTCAAGACTGGAGACAGCACAGCCGTCTTCCCGGAAAGGTGTGTAATTGTCGTGCACATGTTCAAAGGGAGCCTCACACCACCACTGGTTTTCCTGAATGTAGCCGGGTAGATGTTTTGCTTCCACAACATCATCATGGCAGAGCACCATGAGCTGGCGGATAAAATTTTCCAGTTCCCTAATATTACCGGGCCAGCGGTAGGCGCGGATCAGCTTCATGGCTTCGGGACTGATCTTTTTGCGTTCACAGTTCATGAATTTAGCTTCGCGATTGATGAAATGTTCGGCTAGAAAAGGAATGTCTTCTTTGCGTTCGCGAAGTGGCGGTAGATGCAGGGGCAGAACATTCAATCTGTAAAAAAGGTCCTGCCGGAATTCACTGTCTGCAATGGCTTTTTCAAGGTTTTTGTTGGTGGCAGAAATGATGCGCATATTGACTTTGCGCGACTGTGGCGAACCAAGCGGTTTTATCTCATTCTCTTCCAGTGCTCGCAGCATTTTGGCTTGCAGTCCGTATTCCATCTCCCCCAATTCATCCAGAAATACTGTGCCGCCGTCCGCTGCCTCAAAAAGTCCGGCTTTATTCTGTGAGGCTCCGGTAAATGCCCCTTTCACGTAACCGAAAAGCTCTGATTCCAGTAGCTGGCCCGGAATGGCACTACAATTCTGGACCATGAGCGGCATGTCCCTTCGGTGGCTGCGGCGGTGGATTTCTTTGGCAATGAGCTCCTTACCTGTGCCGGATTCCCCGTAAATAAGAATGGGATAGTCAGTGACCGCGTAGCTGTCTACCAGCTCCATTACTTCATTAAAGGATTGGCTGACCCCGATGATGAATCGACCCGAGTACATTGAGTCAATTGTCCGGGTAAGTTCTTTGACCTGTTTCAGCCGCTTGTGCTGGATCAGGGCATTGGACAGGGCGATGGACCCGATGTCGATCATATCTTGCAGGATTTTCATATTCTCGGGTTGGAGATTGAGTCTCCGTCCGCCGGAACTGGTATCGATGACCTGCAAAGCCCCGTAAATTTCTCCGTTGGTCAGGAAAAGGGGAAAGCAAAGGATCAGTTTGCTTTTGAGTTTGAAATTTTCTTCCACCCCGGTGTAATGGCGTTGGTCTACACCACCTTCAGCAATGGTCATCTCCCTGTTTTCAAGCACCCAGCCGACTATGCTTGTATCTTTGGTACTCATGGTCATGCCGATCACATTCTGGCTTTCCACCCCTTCCGCTTCGATGCACTGAATGCGGTCGCCTTTTTTAATCCATATGGAACCACGCTCCACGTTTTGCAGATTGAGGATCAGTTGCAGGAATCTTTTCTGCAATTCGCTGATGGAAAGTTCTTCGGCCAGTTCTTTAAGAAAGCTAACATAGGGCATTTGTTTGTCCTGTGGGTGGTTTCATATGCGGGGAGTTTTTCAACAAGTACTACCGAAATATCGTAACCGGATGATTAAATCAAATAGGTTTATGAAATATCGAGTGACAAAATCAATGCAAAATTAAGCTGAAGCCAATTAATTCAAGTTGTTAACTGATGTGGCACGGTTGATGCCTTAAGAAAGCTAAAGGCAGAGGCAAGTTGGATGCAACTACCACAACGTAAAAGGAGTGAATTATGGGATTTTTTTCATGGATTAAGAAAAAAGCAGCACAGGTAAAGAGTTTCGTAACCAAGAGCTACAAGACCGCGGCCGCTTTTGTGACCAAGAAGTACAATGAAGCAGCTTCTTTTGTGAAGAGTACTGTGTCCACTGCGTCAAACTGGTTCAAGGGGATTAAAAACGGAACTGTGAAGTTAACGGCGGAATCAATCGGAGGAGCGGCCAACTGGCTGGCCGGAAAGGTCAGCACCGCCGCCAAGTGGGTCGGCAATACCGCTCTTACCGCCTCCAACTGGGCTAAGAAAAAGTACAGCACCGCCAAGACATGGGTGGCAGGAACTTACAAGGAAGGTAAAAAGTATTTTAATACCGCAAAGAATTTTCTCACCGGAACCAAGGCTGTAGCAGAAGCTAAAAGCGGTTCTCTGAGCAGCGCACCCGCCAATGGACAGTCGCTGGCCTACCGTGACTACTCCAAACTGAGTGCCTCCAGTGCAGATAGCTCTGTTTCCGGTGACAAGGAAAAGAAAACTCAACTTTTGGCAAGCTAGGGAGCTGCCTCCGGCGGCTGGGGAAGAGGAACTTTCGGGAAAAGTTCCCCTTCCCCAGACCCCATCCTCTCAAAACTTTTTAGTATGCTTCGCAAATAGCTTACTAAGACGCTTTTCGAATAAAAAGACGGCAAATCTCTATTAAAACGTTTTGGGATTCTTAACCCCTTTTGGAAAAGGGTTTAAGGTCCCCGGCAGGGTCGCCGAAGGCAATCTGGGGAGGTAAAAATGGCACGGACAAGAGAATTAAATATTTCAGCAATAGCCAACCTTTCGGCAATGCTTTCCCATCACGGGCAGAATGTCTCGGCAGATGATTTGCGGCGTGAATACGATCTATCCGGCCAGCAGGTCGGAATTTCCCGTTTTTTGCGTATGGCCCGTGAGAACGGCCTTGAGGGCGGAGTTCGCAGAATTGGCTGGAAGAGGCTGCACAGTCTGGAAGAAACCTTCCCGGTTCTGGGCATACTTCGTAATGGGGATACTCTTGTTTTTTCCGGTTTTGAGCAGGGCGAAACCAAGAATGATGACCGTCTTGTCCTTTTCACCGGGGAAGGATTGCAGTTTGTTTCCCGCGTTGAAATGGAAGAAATCTGGACCGGGGAAGTTGTTCTTTTCAAGCCCGTGAAACAAGAGAGCGAGAAACGATTCGGGTTGCTCTGGTTCGGAGCGCAGGTTTTGTTTGAGAAGCGTATTTTTTCCGAGGTGGTCATTATTGCGCTGGTCCTTAACCTGCTCGCTTTTGCCATCCCGCTTTATTTTCAGAATGTAGTCGATAAGGTGCTGGCCCACCATGCGGTGACCACTTTGCACGTCATGGGCATCGGTGTGGTGGGCGCAGTGCTTTTTGAAGGCGTCCTGCGTTTTTTGAGGGAATATCTGCTCCGGTTTGCAACTTCGCGCATTGATTTGCGGCTGGCTATGAATACCTTTGCACGGCTGGTGCGCTTGCCGTTGGATTTTTTTGAGCGCAGCTTTGCCGGGGTGGTGGTTAAGCATATGCAGCAGGTGGAGCAGATTCGTGAATTCCTGACCGGAAATATGCTGGAAACCATGCTTGATGCCACGGCCCTGCTGGTTTTTTTGCCCATTCTTTATCTGTACAGCCCGCAGCTCACTTTTATCGTACTCGGTTTTGCGTTGATCACGGCTGTTTGCATTGGTCTGATGCTCGGGCCTTTTTACGGACGGCTCCTTCGCCTTTATGATGCGGAAGGTAAAAGACAGGCCCTATTGGTTGAGACCATAACCGGTATGAATACTGTTAAGTCGCTGGCTCTTGAACCCTCGCGTAACAAACGCTGGGAGGACGGCTCTGCGCAGTCCGTATCAAGTAATTTTTCTGTGGAAAAAATGGCAGCTGCCGGACAGGCCATCATTAAAACTCTTGAACGGTTGATGACAGTTTCAGTCATCTGGGTAGGGGTGAGTTCTGTCTTTGAGGGCACCATGACTGTGGGTGCGTTGATTGCGTTTCAGATGCTTTCCCAGAATGTAACCACTCCGCTTATCAGGCTGGTGGAACTGGTCCACGAATACCAGAAGACCCATCTTGCGGTGAATATGCTTGGCGAAATCATGAACCGCAGGCCGGAACCGGGGTTTGATCGGCGCGGCATCCGTTCTGAAATCAAGGGCGGTCTGGAAATCAGTAATCTCAGCTTTTCATATGTGCCGGGAGAAAATCCTGCCTTGGACAACATAGACCTGAATATTCAGCCCGGTGAAGTGCTGGGCGTGGTCGGGCGTAGTGGATCGGGCAAGACCACCCTGACCAGACTCATTCAAGGTCTTTATCCGGTCCAGAAGGGCAGTATCTCCTTTGACGGCACTGAAATCCGGGAAATGGATATCCGCCATTTGCGTGATTCCATCGGAGTGGTTTTGCAGGAGAATTTTATATTCCACGGTATGGTGCGTGAGAATATCGGACTGGCAAGGCCCGGGGCTGATTTTGAACAGGTCGTTGATTCCGCTAAGCTTGCCGGGGCTGATGAATTCATCCGTAAACTGCCGCAGGGCTACGACACCATACTAGATGAAAACGGGGCAAACCTTTCCGGTGGCCAGAAGCAGCGTCTGGCAATAGCCCGTGCGCTCATGAAGGACCCCGGATTGATTATTTTTGACGAGGCTACCTCAGCCCTTGACCCGGAAAGCGAATACCGCATTCAGGAAAACCTTGAACAGATAGCCGAGGGCCGTTCCATGATCATCGTGGCCCATAGACTTTCCACCCTGCGCCATGCTGACCGGATCATAGTCATGGAAGATGGGAGTATTGAAGCGCAGGGCACCCATAACGAACTGCTCATGGCCTCACCAATTTATAGAAATCTGTGGGAAAAGCAGACCAGAGGCATGGAAGCAGCGTAAAAGTTAGGCAAATCTCTGGCGTTCAAGTAGCGAAGCTTAATAAAAGTTTTGGGGATTCTTAAACCCTTTTTACAAAAAGGGTTTAAGCCGCCGGAGGCGAAATCGTTTTGTAATAAAGCGCGAAGCGCATCAAAGCCTAGCCCCGCAGGGCCGCCGGAGGCATTCATGAGACGAAGATCAAAATTAAAAAATAACGAACTGAAATTTTTTCCTGACTCTGTAAAAATTCGTGAACGCAGGGTTCCGTTGGCAGCACGCTTTTCCCTATTTACCATTCTGGGCCTGATCGCATTCGGCATCAGCTGGGCCTGCATCGGTCGGGTGGATAAGGTGGTCATCGCTAAGGGCAAGGTCGTTACTTCTGACCGTCCGGTGGTAATTCAGCCTATTCAAACCGCAATCATCCGCACCATGAATGTGAAAGAAGGTGATGTTGTGGAAGCAGGGCAGGTGCTGGCGACTTTGGACCCGACATTTTCCGATGCCGATGAAGCTGAAATCGCCAGCCGTGAGGAATATCTTCTGGCCCTGGCGGAGAGAGTTGAGGCTGAGCTTGAAGGGCGCGAAATCAACGCTGTTACCAGTCCACTGGTGCAGGGGCAGGTCCGACTTATGGCTATTCGCATGGAACAGCAGAAGTTTCGGCTGGAATCCCTTGATAATGAAATCGACACCCTTGAGCGCAAGGTGGAGGCAGCTGAGGCAGAACAGGACCGTTTGCGTCTAAGCCGCAAAAGTCTGCGTGAGATTGAAGAAACCTATAAGGGCCTCTTTGAAAAGAAAATGTGTTCCAAACTTGAATACCTGAAAGCTCGCGAGGACCGCCGGGAGCTTTCGCGTAGAGTTGCAGCCGCCGGGGAATCCGCAGCACAGCTCAGGGAACAGCTGGAAAAAGCCCGTTCCCAGCGTATTTCACAGGAAAAAGATTACCATGCAGAATTGACCAAGGCATTGGTTGAGGCCCGTCAGGAGCTTAATGAACTTCGCCATCGCCACATCAAGGCTGAACGCATCCGTGAACTGGTGGAAATCCGTGCCCCGCGCCGGGCAGTGGTTAAGGAAACAGCCCGGCTTGCGGCAGGTTCCATCGCTCGCGAAGCCGAACCGCTGATGGTTCTCGCCCCGCTGGGGTCCACCCTTGAGGCGGACGTGGAAATTAACGGACGTGATATCGGGCGCGTGCACAAGGGAGTTCCGGTGCGCATCAAGCTGGAAGCATTTCCTTTTCAGCGACATGGAATTCTGCTCGGCAGTGTGGCAGTAATCAGTCCAGACGCATTTTTAGAGCAGTCCGGCGAAGGTGGTGAGAAACTGGTCTACCGGGCCAAGGTCAAAATAGAGCAGAGCGAACTGCGCAATGTGCCTGAAGGTTTTACCCTCATTCCCGGCATGCAGCTGGCAGCTGAAATGCAGGTGGGGCAGCGCAGGCTGATTACTTATTTTCTTGACCCGATCATCCGTGGTTTTGATGAGTCTTTTCGGGAAGGGTAAATCTTAATAAATACAATAGGGCGGGCAGGATTTTAAAAAAGCCCCCGGACCTAAGTCCGGGGGCAGTGCGGTTCTTTTTACAGTCAACCAAGTATTGGTTGTGAAGCCGTCAGCGGGAGTTTAGTTCTGCGGGTAAGCAGTGTTGTCCGGCAGAATCTTCCACCAGTTCTTATCTAAACGTCCAGCCTTCACAGCATCATCATACCATTCAACAACCAATCCCTTCTTGAATCTCATTTTTTCTTTAACGAGTTTGTCAAAAGCTACTCCGGCCAGCTTCTGAGCCTTTTCCTTGGTGGAGAAGTCAGGCACTTCGTAGTTGGTTACACCGTGGTTGGCGAGAATGTTCTGAAGTTCCAGACGGGCCTGCATGGCCTTGTTGTTTGCTACACCAAGGAGACGCAGAGTCTCGCCGGGAGCGTGGAAGAAGGAACCGTGGCTGGCAATGGAGTAATCCCAGAGCCACTGCGCGGAGCGAATAGTTTCGATAGGCTTTTGCATTTCAGCTTCAGTTGCACCCACTTCCCATGCCTTCTTGGCTAAAAGGTGTGCATTGGCAAGGCTGTTCATGGCGATAACGTTCAGCTGGTTCTTACGCTTCAGTTTTTCTTCTACAATCTGCTTGAACTCTTCCTCGCTCTGGCGGTGGCAGGTCAGGCAGGAGTTTGTGACGTTGTTGAGAGGGCTCTGAATCTGGTGATCAGAGAATTTGACACTGCCTTCCTGAACGTAGGGCATGTGGCAATCCGCGCAGGAGAGGCCGCGCTTGTAGTGAATACCGGTGGTGAATATTTCATAACCGGGATGCTGGGCTTTCAGCATGGGAGTTTTACTCAGCTTGTGAGTCCAGTCCTTGAATCCGTATTCGTTGTAGTATTCTTCCATGTTTTCGGCAGCGAGGCCCTTGGCCCACGGGAAGGTTACTACAGCAGCAATCTGCTTGTTGCCGGCCTTATCGGTGTAAGGGGTTTTCTTGAAGTAATATTCAGAGTGGCACTGTGCACAGGCAAGTGAGCGCATGTCCTGAAAAGTAAGGTCTTCCAGTTTTCTGCCGCTCGCTTCAAGGCCGCGCTTGAGGTAAGGTCTTGAGATTTCAAGCTGGCTTGTCTGACTGTTGTGGCAGTCTGCACAGCCGATGGGGTTTACGATCTCGCTACCCATTCTTGCCCATTTTCCGGTAAAGTATTCAAGTTCACCGTCTCTTTCCATAAGGCGCGGAACATCAGAAGATTTACAGGACCAGCATGCCATGGGCATGGGGCCGTCATTGGGGCCGGTGGGTGCGCCTGTGCGCAGGGTATTGATGTTACTTTGCAGGGCATTGAAGTGCCCGCGAGGTGCATTATAGTCTTTGGCGAAACCGTAACCGGACCAAAGAATTGCCAACTGGGGATATTTTTCCACCAGATCTTCAATCTTGTTACTCTCCCTGGTCTTTTTCCAGGTGTCATATTGGCGGGGATATTCTTTACCCCAGATATCGCTTCTGGCTTCTACTCCCTTTTCTTTAATAACCGGAGCGGTGTTCAGCAGAACCTGTTCAGTTTTCTTAGTTTGGATTGAAAGCAGCATGTAGGTCATGAAGGCTATTGCGATAAGAGCCCCCACTAATATGATAGTATTTTTCTTCATTGTTCCCCCATTCATCTCAAAAAAAATTATTGAGTATACTTTACGCCGAGTCTTACGGGTGCAGCATCAATACTGCGTACTTTCCCGTGCGGGACATACCGGTGGCAATCCCAGCATTTTCTTTCCCCTAACGACTCGCTGTCAAACGCATGGTAGCGGTCGACATTTTTAATGAGCGTTTTTGAAAAGCTGGAATGACATCTGATGCAGTTTTCCTGAACACGCCGGGCTCCGTCATCTGTGATGAGCATGCGTTTTCCATATGTGTTCAATGTGAAAGCGACAGAGTGGTTCCATCCGT
This sequence comes from Desulfovibrio sp. JC022, assembly GCF_010470665.1. Lineage (NCBI taxonomy): Bacteria > Pseudomonadati > Thermodesulfobacteriota > Desulfovibrionia > Desulfovibrionales > Desulfovibrionaceae > Desulfovibrio > Desulfovibrio sp. JC022. Next base: position 134,877 of record NZ_VOPZ01000001.1, read on the forward strand.
CGCGGGTCTTTGACGCGTATTTGTCGATGTAGTTCTCCACCGGCAAATGACAGTCAACACATTCGGCACGTTGAGCGTGGGAACTGTGCTGCCATGTCGCGTAATAACTCTCCATGACGTGGCAGTTGATACAGGCTGTGGAATCATTGGACATGTAGGAAGTGGCTTTGGACTCTTGGACCAAATACACCCCCATTACCACAGCGACTGTAACACTTGCCAAGGCACAGAACCGTAGAACCGAGTTAAAGTTCATAGACACCTCTCTCTACAAGTTTACTTTGGCCTCATTAACATTATTCTATAAAATTTTGCTGCTTTAGTTCCTCCTTTGTTTGGAGATAAAAAAATACACCACTCTCAATATCTCATAACCTTGAAATTAAATCTATGACTTAAGTCAGAAAATAATGCGTCTCTTTTTGGGGCAGGACCGATAAAACAAATATTTCGGCTTCAGCACTTGAGGATGAAACAATATGCGGGTATCACAGGCTGACCAAAGAAAAGACCAAGGATGGGATATGGCAAAAAAATTTACTGAACTTGAACATAATATTCTGGCACTGGCAGGCACCAACCTTTCATGGAGCGCAACTCCGTATGCAGATATTGCAGAGCAGGTGGGCTGTACCGAGCAGGAAGTGCTCGACCTTTTAACCCGCTTGAAAGACGACAAAATCATCCGTCGATTCGGCGCAACACTCAGGCACCAGAAGGCCGGATACGGTGCTAACGCCATGGTCGCATGGCGGGTCACCGAGGATCAGGAGCCTGAGAAAGTCGGCGAATTCATGGCCGCGCGTCCTGAAATCAGCCATTGTTACCTGCGTCTTACTTACGAAGACTGGCCGTACAACCTTTATACAATGATCCACGGCAAAGGCCCGGATGATTGTAAAAACGTTGTCGCAGAACTTGAAGAGCAGACCGGGATCACTGATCATTGCACCCTGCGCAGTCTGAAAGAACTTAAAAAGACCTCCATGGTCTATTTTGAACAGAAATAAAATTTTACGGGGAGCACTCTTCATATTCCCCGCGCACAATTCATAGCCTCATAGTGGCGAAGCCCTAATAAAAGTTTTTGGGATTCTTAAACCCTTTTTTCAAAAAGGGTTTAAGCCGCCGGAGGCGAAATCTTTTTAATAAAAGCGCGAAGCGCATCAAATTTCTTAAAAGGAATCTCACATGACATCATCATCTGAACTTTTTGGTAAAGCACAGGAACTGCTTCCCGGCGGCGTGAACAGCCCGGTACGCGCCTGCAAATCCGTTGGCTGCGACCCCCTTTTCATTGAAAAGGCTGAAGGAAGCAAAATGTGGTCTGTGGAAGGACAGGAACTTATCGACTATGTCATGAGCTGGGGTCCGATGATGCTCGGCCACGGCTATGAAGCAATCAAAGAAGCTGCTCACAAGGCAGTAGACATGGGCGCAAGTTATGGTGCTCCCTGTCCCGGTGAAATCGAGTTGGCCGAAGAGATCATCAAAATGGTCCCCTCCATAGAGATGGTGCGCATGGTCAACTCCGGTACCGAAGCAACCATGTCCGCACTGCGTCTCGCACGTGGGGTTACCGGTCGTGACAAGGTTCTCAAATTCGAGGGTTGCTACCACGGTCACAGCGATTGTTTTCTGGCCAGCGCAGGTTCCGGTCTGGCTACTTTTTCCATTCCCGGAACTCCCGGTGTTCCCGAAGGAACCGTAAAGGATACCCTGCTTGCTCCCTATAACGATCTTGATGCCGTAAAAGCTGTCTTTGAAAAAGAAGGCAAAAATATCGCCGCGATCATCGTTGAGCCCGTAGCAGGCAACATGGGCCTCGTGCTGCCTAAGGAAGGATTCCTCGAAGGGCTGCGCGCACTTTGCGACGAGCATGGCGCATTGCTGATTTTTGACGAAGTCATTACCGGATTCCGCGTAACTTCCGGCGGCGTAGGTCCCCGTTTCAACGTAACCCCGGATCTGACCACCCTTGGTAAGATCATCGGCGGCGGTTTTCCTGTGGGTTGTTACGGTGGTAAAAAAGAATACATGAGCCGCATTTCTCCCTGCGGTGATGTTTATCAGGCCGGGACACTTTCCGGTAACCCCGTTGCCATGGCAGCTGGCGTTGCTACCCTGCGTTCCTTGCAGCAGCAGGATTACGATGCGCTTGAAGCTCGTACCCTCAAGCTGGCGCAGGACATGAAAGCAGCCCTTGAAGCCAACGGTTTCAAGATTACCCTGAATCACATCGCTTCCATCTTCACTCTATTCTTCACTGATCAGGAAGTGACTGATTTCGAATCCGCCAAGACCGGCGATGCCGAGCTTTACTCCAAGTTCTATCGCCATATGCGTGAGAACGGCGTAAACCTTGCTCCGTCCAGCTTTGAGTGTACTTTCACTTCCTTCGCGCACAGCGAAGCAGACTACGAAGCCACTCTGGAAGCTGTTAAAAGCTTTAAAGGATAAGAAGCCTTCGGCGACCCTGCCGGGGGCCTTAAACCCTTTTGGGAAAAGGGTTTAAGAATCCCAAAACTTTTTAGTAGGTTTCAATTTTGACGGGGGGAGGAAACTCCCTCCGTTTTTTGTTACAGTGGGATTCCCCATGAAAAATCGTACAGCCATATTTGCCCTCACTCGAAAAGGCACAGAAATAGCCCATGAACTTGCCGTAGCATTGCAGGCCGACTGCCATGCGCTGGACCGTTACGCCACAAAATATGATATTCCCTTTGAATCCCTGAAAGATACAGTTGCCGATAAGTTTTCCAGATATGAGGCCCATGTTTTCATTGCCGCCTCGGGAATTGCGGTGCGTATGATCGCGCCGCATCTGAAAAGTAAGGATGTGGACCCGGCTGTGGTTGTTGTGGATCAGGAAGGGGAGTTTGCCGTCAGTCTGGTCTCCGGGCATCTGGGCGGAGCCAATGAACTGGCGCGTCTGGTGGGTGATAAAATCGGGGCCGTTCCGGTGATTACCACGGCTACGGACTGCGCGGGCGTACCTTCCGTGGACTTGATCGCCCGTGATCAGGGGCTGAACATTGGCGATATCGGTTTAATTAAACACATCAATGCCGTAATTCTGGATGGGCAGAAGGTTCCGGTCTACGATCCTGACGGTTTTTTGGACATATCCGCAATTAGTGATTATTTTTATGTGGTGGACGATGTTGATGTGTTGTCGGAGTCTCGCTGCGGTGTTGTTGTGGATTGGCGGAGACATGAAGTGGGGGAGCGGGTGCTGACTCTTTATCCGCAGTGTTTGAGTCTTGGGGTCGGCTGCCGGCGCGGAGTCCCTGCAAATGAGATTCTGGAGCTGATTTTCCGGGTGGTCGGGGAAAGTGATCTCGCTCCCAAGTCCATATTTTGCATGGGCTCAATTGATGCCAAAAGTGATGAAGAAGGGCTGCTTGAGGCGGCGGAAATTTTAGGACTGGAATTGAAGTTTTTCAGTGCGGCGGAACTTGATAAGATTGAAGTCGCCAATCCTTCGGGCATGGTTATGAAACATATGGGAGTTAACGGTGTTTGCGAGGCAGCGGCAATGAAGCTGGCTGACTCCACTGAAATTTTGATTCCCAAGAGTAAAAGCGCGCGGGTGACTGCGGCTGTAGCAAGGAAAATATGAGTAAAGGTTGTATAAAAGTGATCGGGCTTGGTCCGGGGGATGAATGTCTGCTGGCCCCGCAGGCCCGGCAGGCCATTGTGGAGGCTGATGCCGTGGTCGGTTACACCGGGTACGTGAAGCTGGTTCCGCAGGAGTTGCTTGAAGGGCGCGAAGTGCTTTCCACAGGCATGATGGCCGAGGTGGAGCGTTGCCGCAAGGCGGTTGAGGGTGCTGTTGCCGGGCGTAATGTGGTTATGGTTTGCAGCGGTGATCCGGGGATTTATGCCATGTCCGGACTGGTTATGGAATTGCTTGAAGCTGGCGACTTGTTCGATAAAGTTGTTTTTGAAGTCGTGCCGGGAATTCCTGCTTTTTCTGCGGCTGCGGCTCTGCTCGGAGCACCTCTTATGCATGATTTCGCTTCCATCAGTCTCAGTGATCTGCTCACACCGTGGGAAAAGATTGCGAAAAGACTTGAAGCTGCTGCCTCGGCTGATTTTGTAATTGCAATTTACAATCCCCGTTCCAAGAAAAGGGCCGGACATCTAAGTGAAGCTGTTGATATTTTGAAAAAATACCGCGAAGGAAACACTCCGCTCGGCATCGTAAACAAGGCTTATCGCGAGGGACAGCAGGTGCGTGTCGTTACTCTTGATACTCTTGATGTTAATGATGTTGATATGCAAACAGTTCTGATTGTTGGGAATTCCTCTACTAGGGAGGTTGCGGGGAAAATGCTCACTCCGCGTGGTTACGCCAACAAGTATGACATCTGATTTTGTGCGGGATAACTATTTGATACCGCTAATTTTAATCAGTAGATTTTTTTACCGTGCTTGACATGGTTTTTTATCTAAATTAAATCCACAAGAAGACTGTAATTAGGTTAACGTTATTTTAAGGAGGAACTGAGGATGAAAAAGACCCTGCTTATCTGCATGGTAACAGCTGCTCTGGTATGTGCTTTCGCACTTCCCAGCCTGTACGCTGTTGATGCTCCCGGCGACATGGTTCTGAAAGCACCTGCTGGTGCAAAAATGAAAAAGTCTCCTGTTGATTTTTCTCACAAGGGACATGCTGCTGTTGACTGTACTAAGTGTCACCACACTTGGGACGGAAAAGCTGCTGTGAAAAAATGTTCTGCTGAAGGTTGTCACGCTGACACCAGCAAAAAAGGTAAAAAGAAGCCTACTTCTTTCTACTCTGCTTTCCACTCCAAGTCTGACATGAGCTGCGTAGGCTGCCATAAGGCTCTGAAGAAAGCCAAGAAGGCAACTGGTCCCACCAAATGTGGTGACTGCCACCCCAAGAAAAAATAGTAAGTTTTCTTGATGTGTAATTAAAAGGGGGCTGCCCGCCCCCTTTTTTTAAATTTTTTTAAGAGGGTAGTCTATGACCCCGGATTCACCGGATAAGAAAGGCACGGAAGAGGTTCTCGACCTTAATGATGTTGCTGAAGAGGTTGATGCCAGCTTTGAGCAGGAACTCGAAGACCTTTTTTCTGAAGACCTTGAAATTGAAGAACCTGAATTGAGCATGGATGATTCAGACGATCTTCTTGTGCTGGATGATGTTGTCGAGGCAAGTGGTGACGATGACCTGCTGGTGCTTGATGATGTTGTTGAAGCCGGTGAGGACGATGTTCTTGAATTGGACGATGTCGTTGAAGATGCAGGGGATGACGTTCTTGAACTTGATGATATAGTTGAAGACGCTGGAGACGACGCCCTTGTGCTGGACGACATTGTTGAAGATGCTTCCGGGGAAGATGTTCTTGAACTTGATGATGTTTTAGAAGATGCCGGTGATGTTCTTGATCTCGGTGAAGTTGCTGAAGAAGCAATAGAAATTTCTGAATCTCCGGCAGAAGAGGCTGTGGCTGAAACTGACCTCGGAGATGATATTGATTTTGATCTCGGTGAGGCCGAGGTCCTTGCCGCTGACGGAGTTGAAAACGGTGAACTTGACGCTGACGGCCTTGACGGTCTTATTGACGACCTTGGCGGTGACGCAACCGTAGCTGAAGATGATGCCGAGGATATAGACGCTCTGTTCGAAGAAGATTCCGATGTTGAAAATCTAGATTCCCTGCTGGAAGAAGCCGGAGCGGATGAAGACGACGAGCTGGACGGTCTTCTTGGTGAAGTGGAGGACAAGGTGGAACTCGGTGATCTTGGTGAGGACGTCCTTGCTGATGAAGACATCGAAGGTCTGCTGAGCGATGATCACGAAGAAGTTCTCGAACTGCACGAAGAAGGTCTTGATCTGCTGGATGAGGTTGCAGACGAATTAGAAGAGCAGCCGGTTCTTGAGGCTGTTTCTGAAGTTGAGGTCGTCGAGCCTGAAGTTGTCGAACCAGTGATTGCAGAATCCGTTGCAGAAGAGGCTGTAGTTGAAATTGAAGAGCCTGTAGTCGAAGATATCCCCACTGAAGAAAGTGAAGCAGTAGAGCCTGAAATCATTGCAGGGGATGTTGATCTTGCCGCCGACCTTGAAATGGTCAGTGACGAGGAGCTTAATGCCGATGCCGATGACCTTGATCTCGGTGAACTGCTTGAGGATGCTGAAATAGATTTTTCCGATCTTGATGCTGAACTTGAAGCCGATGATGCTGACGGTTTGGACGATGCAGGTGAACAAGCTGCTATAATTGAGGAGCTTGAAGAAAAAGCAGTTTTTGCTGCCAAACGTTCCGAAGCTCTTGAAATTTCTCTGAATGATGCGACTGAGCGCATTGCGGTGCTTGAACAGGCTTTGGAGTCCGCCACTGAGCGTATCGCGCAGGTTGACTCCTTTGAAGCAAATATGGCCGCTTTTGCGGAAAATATGCGTTTGCTTGAGGAGAAGGTTGTTCAAGGCAGCGGAGTTGAGTCTGCTGTGAGTCAACAGCTTAGTGAAGCCCTGAGTCCTGATTCTGCTGCGGTTGTTGCTATTGCTGCGGCGGCGGCTGATGAAGTGGGCGATAAAATTAATGATCAGGTTCAGCTGGGCCTGCGTGAAGTTCGCGCAGATTCCGAAGAGCGTGTTGCCGCTATCGAGACTAAGCTTGCTGAAGGTCCCGAGCTTGAGCCGCGCATGAATGCTCTTGAGTCCCGTTTGGATGAAGCTCTAGACCATGAACCGCGTATTGCGGCAGTTGAAGACCGATTTGATGAAGCTCCAGACCATGAACCGCGCATTGCGGCAGTTGAAGCCCGACTTGATGAAGTTCCTGATCCTGAACCGCGTCTGGCTGAGATTGAGGAAAAACTCGAAGCTCTGCCTGATGTGGAAGATGTTGTAAGTAAGGCCCTTGAAAAGGAACTTGATCCTGATTCCCCGGCCTTTTATCGCATCAAAGGCCGTCTGACCGAAGACATCGAAGATTACCTTGCTCCGCGTCTGGTTGAGAAAATTGAGAACATGAAGGGCGAGCTTGAAGAATCCTTTAAGGCTTCTGTTGAGGAGCTTCTTGCTGACAAGCTTGAGCGGGCTGTGCCTGCCGAAGCTGCCCGGATTATCCGTGAAGAGATTGCGGCTCTTGCCCGTGAACTTGAAGGGTAATTTTTATTAATAATGTTTTTTTGATCGGTCCGGCGGACATATGTCTGCCGGACCGATTTGATTTGTATTAAGTGCGTGGGAAAAAGAAAAAGCCTACGGCCCTCGGTTTTGCAGTCGATGCGGTGAAGTCTTAATAAAAGGTTTTGGGATTCTTAAACCCTTTCGCAAAAGGGGTTAAGCCCTCATCTCGCCGCCGGAGGCAGCAAAAAGCGGGTCGACTATTTGGAGGTCTCATGCTAAAGAGCCTCACAAAAGAAGGGTGCTTAACAGGTTTTCTTCTTTTTACCCGCCCGGCGCCCTACCTGTGGAGGTCGTGGCCATTTCCCACCGGGCGGGGTTTTTCAAGCCTAATCAAGGATATATACCATGGATAAGATTCAGAAGCAGGCTTTGCAGGTCGCTAAAGAAATCGTAGTAAAATTTATTGAGGTCGGAAGAATTTCCCCCTCCAATTTTTCTGAACACTTCAGTGCCATTCACGCTGATGTTGTCGCTTCTGTAGTGGAGCAGGAAAAGGCTCTTGCTGCTGACGGCAAGGGAGATGCTCAGTAGATGGCGCAGGTATCTGATCAGGAGCATGGCAGAAAGGTCAGGGATATGTTCGGCAGGATTGCCGGATGGTATGATTTCCTGAACCATTTTTTAAGTGCCGGACAGGATATTTATTGGCGTTATCGTCAGGTTAAGCTTGTCCGTCCGGGCAAAGACGGGCTGGTGCTCGATCTTGCAGCCGGAACCCTTGATGTTTCCGTGGAGCTTTTGCGCCAGTATCCTGATGTGAAAGTTCTGGCCATGGACTTCACCCATGAGATGCTTGCTTGCGGGAAGACAAAAAAGCTGGAAGGCAAACATATTGTTCGCAGTGAGAGCATCGCTGCGGTTCAGGCCGACGGAAGGGTCTTGCCTTTGCCGGACTCATGCCTGGACGGAGCTACAATATCTTTCGGCATCAGAAATATACTTCCCCGTGAGGATTGCTATAAAGAGGTCCTTCGGACACTCAAGCCCGGCGCACGGTTCTGTATTCTGGAGTTCGGCTCCGGGAGCAAGAAAATCTGGAAGGGTGTTTACAATTTTTACCTGAACAAGGTCCTGCCTCTTTTGGGCAAGGTCGTTTCAGGTGATTCCGGGGCATATTCATATCTGGCGGATACTATCCGCTCTTTCCCGGATGAAAGAAGTCTCGGTGAGGAATTGCGCAGTGCCGGTTTCGGACGGGTGATGTTTATTCCGCTGCTTTCCGGGATAGTTTATATCCATGTAGCGGAAAAACCGGCGGAATAATCTTAAAGGTCGGTCAGAGACTGGCCCAGCGAGATAAGCAGCAAGCCGAATATCATGGCGATCAGGCCGAGTATGCGTAATTGCCTCGGGCCTCGCTCGATAATTGAAATAAGGATTCTGGGCATGCGCTCAGAAAAAACAAAATAAGGAATCCCTTCAATAATGAAGGCCAGGCCGAGGGCGGACAGAAGAAAGGACCAGTCGATATTCATAATAGTAGCTATGTATATGTGCTGGTTGATTATGTCTACCCTTAACGGAACAGAGTTGTTTTATTAAATTTTAAGGCCGGAATTATTATACAAGTGTTTTTGAAGGCTTATTTTGTTATCTAAGCAATAAAGGACGATATTTATGATTAATTACTCTGACATTGAAAAGAAGAATACTACAATTGCGGTGGTCGGCCTCGGCTATGTCGGCCTGCCCCTCGCAGTTGCCCTTGGCCGTAAGTTCAAGGTGCTCGGGCTTGATATTTCCGAACAGCGCGTTAAAGAATTGCGCGAAGGTTACGACCGCACCGCTGAAGTGCTGGAAAACGATTTCCATAATTATGTAGAATTCAGCACTGACGCTTCCCTGCTCAAGGATTGCGGTGTGATCATTGTTGCCGTACCTACCCCTATTGATGAAGCCCGCAACCCGGACCTGCGTCCTGTGGTCGGTTCTTCCACCATGGTCGGTGAGAATATGTCCGCCGGATCTGTGGTTGTCTACGAATCCACAGTATACCCCGGACTTACTGAAGATATCTGCGTTCCCATTCTCGAAGAAAAATCCGGTCTCAAATACGGCAAAGATTTTGGGGTCGGTTATTCCCCAGAACGTATCAACCCCGGTGACCGTGAGCACACCTTGCAGACCATCGTTAAGGTTGTTGCAGGTAATAATGCTGAAGTTGCCGAGCTTCTTGATAAACTTTACTCTTCAATTATCACTGCCGGAACTCATCGCGCTTCCTGCATCAAGGTTGCCGAGGCTGCCAAGGTAATTGAAAACACCCAGCGTGACCTTAACATCTCGCTCATGAACGAACTTTCCATGATCTTCGATAAAATGGGTATCGATACTCTTGATGTTCTGGAAGCTGCCGGAACCAAGTGGAACTTCCTGCCTTTCCGTCCCGGTCTGGTTGGCGGACATTGCATCGGTGTTGACCCTTACTATCTGACCACCAAGGCGGAAGAGATAGGCCATCACCCGCAGGTTATTCTTGCAGGCCGTAAGATCAACGATTCCGTGGGTAAGTTCATTGCAGACACCACCATTAAGCAGATGATCAACGGCGATAGCAGGGTTAAGGGTGCCAAGGTCGGTATCCTCGGTCTGACCTTTAAGGAAAATGTGCCTGATCTGCGCAACACCAAAGTTGTTGATGTTGTGGATGAACTGGAGTCCTTCGGCGTGGATGTGCTTATTCACGATGCTTACGCTGATCCTGAAGAGGCTGTTGAGGAATACGGTATTGATACTGTTTCTTTTGACGAGTTCAAAGACCTTGAAGCGGTTATTCTGGCAGTTTCCCACGATAAATATCGTGAAATAGGCCTCGATACCATCAAGGGCTGGTTCCGTAATCCTGATAATGCTCTGATCATCGACGTGAAATGCTTCTTTGATCGCGCGGAACTGGATGAAGCCGGCATCAGGCACTGGAGATTGTAATTTTTGAAACCGATTCTTTTTGTTACGGCAACAGCCAAGGAAATGAAAGCCGCGCTGGGCGGGGTTTGCAAGCTGCCCCGTTTGGAGCAGGGCAAGCTTGTTCCGTTTATGTTCGGCGATCGTTCCGGGCTGTTGCTGGTAACCGGAATCGGGGTGATTAATACTTCTTTCGCCCTTGGGCGGGCATTGTCCGGGAATGATGTGGGCGTGGTTGTGCTGGCTGGAATTGCCGGGACATTTAACGCAGAACAGTTCCCTCTTCGTTCAGCCTGTGTGGTAAGAAAGGAAATCTGGTCCGAGTACGGGCTGAAAAAGGGTGACCATGTTGATCCCAAAGGGCTGGGTTTTAGCCTTGCGGAAATTGACGGGCAGCCTGTCTGGAACGAAGTACAACTCTGTTCTGGAAAAAGTCTTGTTGATTCAGGACTTGACCGATTTGAAAATCTACCCGAAGCTGTGTCTTTGACCGTGAGCGGGGTGACCGCTACGGCTGAGGGTGCTGTCGCACACAGAAATGAATATGCGGCGGATATAGAAAATATGGAAGGTTTTGCGGCTGCGTATGTGTGCGCCCTTGTCGGGGTGGGGCTATGTCAGGTGCGGACTGTTTCGAACCTTGTGGGATCAAGAGATAGTGATGATTGGGATTTGCGCGGTGCCCTTGCGGAGTTGGGGCGGGTCTGCTCAGCTCTGGTCAAGTGATTTTCCAAAGACTGCTCTTCTTCTCTCGCAACCGGGATAATTCATACGCGGATGATTGAGTTATTAGCCTATTTTGAAAAGGAACTGCCTCTTATTAACGATTTCCTTGATACGGAAACCGCTAAACTTGAGGGGTTGGTTAAGGATGTTGCAAGGCATGTGCTGCTTGCTCCGGGTAAAAGGATTCGTCCTGTTTTGACTATTCTTTCCGCCCGCGGTTTGGGGTATGGGAAAGATGACATTTACCCCCTGTCAGGTTCACTGGAGCTTCTCCACGCCGCGACTCTCCTGCATGACGATATTTTAGATGATGCAGACCTGCGCCGTGGCGTAGAGGCTTCACATCTGGTTTTCGGGACCACTGAAACAATCCTCGCCGGGGATGTGTTGCTTGCTCTGGCCAACAAGATCGGTGCTGATTACGGGAAACCCCGGATCAGTTCTGTGCTTGCTTCAGGGATTATGGCTACAGTTGAAGGTGAGATTCTCGAAATCGCTCATATTTCTGAGCCGCTCATGGACCGTGATACCTATATGGATATTATTATCGGCAAGACAGCGCGTTTGATTGAAACTTCCTGCCGGCTTGGGGCCATCCTCGCATCCGATGACCGGGAAATGGAAGATGCGGTCGGTAATTTCGGCTTGAATATGGGCATAGCTTTCCAGCTTGTAGACGATGCTCTTGATTACGAATCTCCTTCCGATGATACCGGTAAGCCCGAAGGCGGAGACCTTAAGGAAGGTAAAATTACTTTGCCTTTGATTCTTTATCTTGAAATGTTACAAGAAAAAGAGGCAGAGCAGTTGCTTGCTGAAATCAAGAACCGGACTCTGGCGGATGATAAGCGGGAGCGTGTACTCGCGGAGATCAGAAAGCACGGTCTGGGTTCAAGGACTAGAACCTATGCGGCAGAATATGTGGAAAAAGCCAAATCGTGTTTGATGCCGCTGCCCGAAAGTCAGGAAAAGCAGGTCCTCAAGCAGGCCGCAGACTTTGTGCTGACCCGTAAAAAATAGGTGAGACCAAAAGAGAGGAGCTGTAGCTATGAGTTTGGATGATATTCTTGAATCACCACGATTGATGATGAAACTCAGCTTCCCTCCGGTCATGCTCCAGCTGATGCAGGAAGCCTGCAAGCCTGAGCCTGATTTTGCGGTGCTTGGTAAAATTATCAGCATGGATCCCGCTCTTTCAACCACCATTCTTAATCTCGTCAACTCTCCGTTTTACGGCCTTTCTCAGGAAATTACAGACTTCAAAAGGGCTACAGTTGTGCTTGGAACCCGCGAACTGCTTAATCTTGCAGTTACGGTTACATATCAAAAGCATATCTGTACCCATATGCAGCTGGACGATTACAAAATTTACAATGATTGGATGCTCACCGTGTGGGGAGCTATTTCTGCCCAGCTCATTGCCTCGCGTATTTGCCCTGATCAGGCTGACAAGGTTTACCTTTGTTGCCTGTTGAAAGATATTTCCCTGTTTTTTCTGCGTTGCGCAGCTCCGGGAGAATTGCCGGAGGAGATTTCAAAAGATTCTGTGACCCAGTCCAAGCCGGGGCAGCAGGATTCTGAAAATGAAATCTGGGGCATGAACCATGGTGCTCTCAGTCAGTTACTTTTGAATCGCTGGAAGATGGACAACCTTGATTGTTCGGCTATTCAGCATCATCACGCACTTGATGAAATTGATTCTTTTGACCTGCCTACTCAGGCTGTTATTTTAGCTACCAGATGGGCTGAAATGGAACTGGGCAGTAGATCTGCTCCCTTTAATGTGTTGCAATTTGAAGTTCAGCTGCAACGTTCTCTTGATATGGACGAGGAAGCCATTGAAGGATTTAGGGAAGTCTGCCGGACCAAGTTTCAGTCAATGCTCAAGATTCTCGGTATGTCCGATGACGGCGGAGACGCTCATTTTTACAACCATTCCATCAGAAGCCTTCAGTCCAGTTATTTTTTAAGTCTGGAACTGCTTACAGCTGAGGGCGGAGTTGATTCCATTGCGCGTACCATCGGCAGACATCTCAAGCTTAGTTGGGATATTGTCAGCTGGGAACTGGCCCTCAAATCTCCGCATACTAACAAGTATAAATTTTACCGTATTGAAGAAGGGACCGGACTTGAGGTTGTGGCTACCGATTGTACCGAGGATAATATCCCATGGCAGAAACGTACTGGCGGTGAAGACATAGTCAGTAGAAATGTCCTGTTAGGTCGATTCAGGTTTAGTTCTAAAAGTCTTAATTCCGGAGACAGGAAGAATCTAAAACTCTATTTCCGTTTTATCGGTCAGGCTTATGAGCACTATTGCGCCAAGCAGCATTTGATTGAAGACCGTGCAGAGACTCTTGATACTTTGCCGCTGGGAGTTGCCAGCCTTGATGCTCAAGGTGATCTCATTGATATGAACGAAGAGATGATCCGGCTGCTCGGCGGGGCTTCTATTTCCGGTACAAGGAATTTCAGCGAACTTTTCAAGCTCGGAGTCGGTGGGGGATTGGGGGAAACCTGGAATGTCTTCCTTGATGACGAGGAAAAAAAATCTTTCAGTAAAATTATTTGCGTAAGCTTAAGAACCGGGGGCATGCCGCGGGATGCCTGCCTTTATGTTTCCGCGTATAAACAGGTTCGTGGTGATGAACAGGTCATTTCGCTGGTCATGGAAGATATCAGGGAGATGTCCGAGAGTCAGATTCAGGCTCTCAAACAGCGGGATTTTCTTGAAGGTCTTGTGGAGTCCATGCGCGATGTGGTGCTGACTGTGGATAATCGCGGGAATATTACTTACGCATCCTCACGATTTTCAAAGATTTTTCTGGGCCGTAATATTTTTGATATTGCAGCTCCCAGTGAAACATACACCGGACGCTGGGGGCCGGATATGTTTGATCGGTCTAAAACCGTTGTTGAAGTCCTTTTGAAACGGACTGATACTGCCGGACGTCCTTTTGAGTTTGTTGTCACCAGACTGGCCGGATCGGGTGAGAAAAGCCTGATCGTTGCTCGTGACTTGACTGCCATCCGCAGGCTGGAAGACAAGCTCAGGCGGCAAGCGGTTTTTGACGGACTGACTGATCTTTTCAATCATACCCAGTTCAACACCCTGTTGGCTCGTGAAATCAACCGCAGCAGGCGCACCGGGCGTCCTGTGGGCTTGTTATTCTTTGATTTGGACGGTTTCAAGGCTGTTAATGATACTGAGGGACATCAGGTCGGTGATGAAGTGTTGAAGAGTGTTGGTGAAATACTGCGTAACGAACTCCGTTCGGGCATGGACTTTCCCTGTCGTTACGGAGGGGATGAATTCGGGGTTATTGTTACTGAAGTCCGGTCTGAAGCTTTGGAGAGCATCGGTAACAGGATCAGGCTCCGGGTGGAGAAGAAATTTTCTGGCAAGGTAACTATCAGCGGCGGACTCACTGTGCTTAAGGAAGGGGATACTTCCGCAGCCATGTTGAACCGTGCTGACAAAGCTACGTATGAAGCCAAGGATTTGGGCGGAAATGTACTGGTCTGGGCTAAATAGCCCGGACTTTAATTATTAAGAGGAGATAGCCATGCTCTGGCGTGTCGAGGTCGCACTTAAAGACCATGTCCGTGATGTTCACGGTCATAAAGTTTCCAATAAGATCAAAGAAGAACTCGGTATTGAGGCCGGCGGGGTCCGGACCATCAAGGTATATACTGTAGAAGGTCTTGAAAAAGACGAGATTGAAAAGGTTTTGGAGCTGGGTGTATTGCACGACCCGGTTCTGCATAACCCTTCCCTTGAGCCTCTGGCCAAGGATTTCGCATGGAACCTTGAAGTGGGCTTCCGTCCCGGTGTTACCGATAACGAAGGCCGTACCGCCAAGGAATCGGTAATTCTGGTTACCGAACCCGCTGATGTGGAAGCGGTGAAAGTTTACACCTCTATCCAGTACCTTTTTGCCGAAGACCTTGGTCTGGAGCAGATCAGCCATATTGCCAAGGACCTGCTGGCTAACGAACTCATCCAGCGTTACGAAATCCGTTCCGCAGATGAGTGGGTAAAGTCCCCCGGCTTTGAAGCCAAGGCTGCCCGCGTTACCGGAAAGGCAAGTGATGAGGTTGCGGTTATCGATCTCGCAGCCATGTCTGATGATGAGATGATGGCTTTCAGCCGCGAGAACACTCTGGCGCTGAGCCTTGAGGAATTCCACGGTATCCGTAATTACTACGCTGATCCCGAAGTGGTTAAGCAGCGTGAGGAAATGGGACTCACCGCCCTGCCTACCGATGCCGAGCTTGAAGCTCTGGCTCAGACTTGGTCCGAGCACTGCAAGCATAAAATTTTCAGCTCTAAAATTGAGTACGAAAACAAGGAAACCGGGGTTTCTTCCACTGTAGACAGTCTCTACAAAACCTGCATCATGAACACCACTAAGGAAATTCGCGCTGAAAAGGGCGATGATGATTTTTGCCTTTCCGTGTTCAAGGATAACGCAGGTGTTATCAAGTTTAACGACAAACTTAATGTCTGCGTTAAAATGGAGACCCACAACAGTCCTTCCGCTCTTGACCCTTACGGTGGAGCATTGACCGGGATTGTCGGTGTTAACCGTGACCCCATGGGTACCGGACTGGGCGCGAACCTGCTCTGCAACACTGATGTATTTTGTTTTGCTTCTCCTTTTCACGAAGGTGAGCTGCCTCCGCGTTTGCTGCATCCCCGCCGCGTATTTGAAGGCGTGCGTGAAGGTGTGGAGCATGGCGGTAACAAATCCGGTGTCCCCACTGTGAACGGTTCCATTGTTTTTGATGAACGTTACCTTGGTAAACCGCTGGTTTACTGCGGAACCGTAGGAACCATGCCCGTTGAATCCGCTGGTCGCCTCAGCTACGAAAAGCAGGCTATGCCCGGTGATATTATCGTCATGACCGGTGGCCGTATCGGTAAAGACGGTATTCACGGTGCAACATTTTCATCCGAGGAACTGCATGAAGGTTCCCCGGCAACTGCGGTTCAGATCGGCGACCCCATCACCCAGCGTAAAATGTACGACTGCCTGATGCGCGCCCGTGACATGGGTCTGTACAACGCTATCACTGATAACGGTGCGGGCGGCCTGTCCTCTTCCGTTGGTGAAATGGCCGAGGATTCCGGCGGTTGTGATCTCGATCTTTCAAAAGCACCGCTTAAGTATGACGGCCTCAAGCCTTGGGAAATCCTTGTTTCCGAAGCACAGGAACGTATGACCCTTGCTGTTCCGCCGGAAAAGCTGGACGAGTTCATGGCCCTTGCTGATGAAATGGACGTTGAAGCTTCCGCGCTCGGTACTTACACTGACAGCGGTCTCTACAATATTCGTTACGGCGAAAAGCCTGTGGCCTGCCTGCGCATGGATTTCCTCCATGACGGCGTGCCTCAGATGCAGCTCAAAGCGGTCTGGGAACGTCCTGAAATTGAATTTACCGGGGAACCTGAAGTTGCAGACCATACCGGACTGCTCAAGGATATGCTCGGCAGACTTAATATTTGCAGCAAGGAATACGTAATTCGCCAGTATGACCATGAAGTGCAGGGCCGCAGTGTAGTCAAGCCTCTGGTCGGTGAGCAGGAAGATGGTCCCGCTGATGCAGGTGTGCTTCGTCCTGACTTTGATGATGACAAAGGTCTGGTCGTATCTCACGGTATCTGCCCCAAATTCTCAGATATTGATACCTACTGGATGATGGCTAACGCAGTTGATGAAGGCATCCGTAACGCAGTTGCTGTTGGTGGTGATATCACCCATATGGCCGGTATCGACAACTTCTGCTGGTGTGATCCGGTTCAGTCCGAATCCACCCCGGACGGTCATTACAAGCTGGCTCAGCTTGTTCGTGCCAACCAGGCTCTGTCCCACTTCTGCCGTGCTTTCGGAGTGCCCTGCATCTCCGGTAAGGACTCCATGAAGAACGATTACAAGGGCGGCGGCGTAAAAATCTCCATTCCGCCTACCGTGCTCTTCTCCGCAGTCGGTATTGTCCCGGACATTAACATGTGTGTGACTTCCGATTTCAAGAAGCCCGGTGAATTCATCTACGTGCTCGGTATGACCCGTGATGAGATGGGTGGTTCTGAAATCGCTTCCCAGCTTGGCTTTGTGCATGACAAGGTGCCTCATGTAGAAGCGCTTACTGCCAAGGCTCGCTATATGACTCTTAATCAGGCCATGCGTCAGCGTCTGGTAAGCTCCTGCCACGACCTCTCTGACGGCGGTCTGGGTGTGGCCCTTGCCGAGATGTCCCTTGGCGGACGCATCGGTTGTGAAGTTGATCTTCGCTCTGTGCCCACCGAGTACGGCATGTCTACTCTGTCTGTTCTTTACAGTGAGTCCGCATCCCGTTTCGCGGTTACCGTGGCTCCTGAGAATGCAGGCAAGTTTGAAGAACTCTTCGCAGGCCAGATCTGCCAGCGCATCGGTATGACCGTGGGCGGCAACTCCTTCGGCCTCATGGAAGGTTCTGAAGGTATTGTCCGCAGCAAGGTTGAAGACCTCGCAACTGCTTTCAAGGAAACCTTGAACTGGTAGTCTGGTAGTTAGATAAAAAGCGAAGGCCGCGTTTCCCTCGGGAACGCGGCCTTTTTTATTCTATGACTATCTTTGGCTATAGTGTACCTCAAGGCTTGAACCGTTTTATGAATCGGCGGTCGATATAATCTTTGATCCAAAATGCGGGAGAACCGCCAAAGCTCAATCCGTTTTTGTGCAATATGCCTTTCCCGCCTCCGGCATTCAATATGAGCAGATAGGAGCCGCCCGGATCAAACTGCTTCAGGTTGCCCCCTTCGAGTTGCGCTCGCACATTGTGTACGAGCACGGGGTTCTGGCGTACAGCATAAACGCCCACCTTATCCAGCGGGGCCGATTCGAAACAGATACAATCGCCTCCCCCGAAAATTTCCGGGTATGAAATTGATTGCAGATAGCGGTTAACCTTCAGCCCGCCATCCTTCCCTGTAGGCATATTCGAGTCGGCAAAGACTTCAGAAGGAGTCACCCCCAAAGCCAGAAAGATGATGTCTTGCGCGTAGTGTTCTCTGTTTTGCAATATGACGTTCCCGGATGCTACCCTCTGCACGTAACTGCCTTGTACAAGTTCAATTCCGCGTTTGGTCAGGATTTTGAGAGCTAGGTTGCGCACTCTTTCCGACTGATTGTGCAGAAATGTATTGCCTGTAAAAATTTGAATTTTCGCGCTGCTGCGCCCCTGCTTTTGGATTTCTGCCCAAGCGTTTCCGGCAATTTCAAATGCTGCGGGGCCGCCCCCGCATATACCGATGCGCACCGTCCGTTCAGAAGCGATTTCTTGAATCCTCATGCGGGCCTGCAAAAGGTTTTGTATAGGTTTTACGCTGTAGACATCTTTGCTGTTCGCTTCTGCGAGGCTGTCGGGTACGGTGCTGCCCAAATTGCAGGAGAGGACATCGTAGGGATAGGGTTCTTTCTTTTCCCCATTAAGAAAAACCAGACGCTTGCGGGGATCAATACGGGCAACCTTGCCGAGCACAAACGTTCCGCCCCTGCTTTCCACCATATCTTTTACGGGAAAGCTGATTTCGTCCGGGCGATAGGTTCCTCCGAGCATGCCGGGACCCATCCCGGAATAGTAATGGCGTTCATCCGGGCCGATGACCGTGACGCGGTGTCCGTCCGCAATGATTTCCGGGATGGCTTCCATAAGCAACATATGCGCGTGTCCGGCTCCGGCAAGGATAAGTTCGCCCATGGCAACTCCTGATAGAAATAGTTTTGGTTACAATGACCTTACGTGTAAAATATAAAAAAAGGCCCGGCAACTCGCGTTGCCGGGCCTTTTAACTTGTCTGAATGTCAGAACTATTCTTCGTCTTCGACTGCGTCAGTGATGGCGCATTCGGTGGTCAGCAGCAGGCTGGACACGGAAGCGGAGTTCTGGAGAGCTATACGGGTAACCTTTTTGGGGTCGATAACACCGGCCTTGATCAGGTCTTCGTATTCGCCGGTTCCTGCGTTGAAGCCGAAACCGTCTTTGCCTTCGGAAACCTTTTCAACAACAACGGAACCTTCGAAACCAGCGTTCTCAGCGATCATGCGCAGGGGCTGCTGGGCAGCGCGGCGGATGATGTTGATACCGGCCAGTTCGTCGTCGTTGCCTGCTTTGAGACCGTCGAGGACTTTGGAGCAGCGAACCAGAGCGGTACCGCCACCGGCTACGATGCCTTCTTCAACAGCAGCGCGAGTAGCGTTAAGAGCATCTTCAACGCGTGCTTTCTTTTCTTTCATTTCAACTTCAGTAGCAGCACCGACTTTGATTACTGCAACGCCGCCGACCAGCTTGGCGAGGCGTTCCTGAAGTTTTTCACGGTCGTAGTCAGAAGATGAATCTGCAATCTGAGATTCGATCTGCTTAACGCGTGCTTTGATTTCTTCAACAGCACCTGCGCCGTCTACGATAACGGTGTTTTCTTTGTCGATGCGTACGCGCTTGGCGGTACCCAGACCTTCAACGGTCATGGCATCGAGGGAAAGACCGATGTCTTCGGAAACAACAGTCGCACCGGTGAGGGTTGCGAGGTCTTTGAGCATTTCCTTGCGGCGGTCACCGAAACCGGGAGCCTTGATAGCGCAGACATTAAGGTTGGCGCGCAGTCTGTTTACTACGAGAGTAGCCAGAGCTTCGCCGTCAACGTCTTCAGCTACGATGAGCAGAGGACGGGACATTTTCAGAACCTGCTCAAGGATGGGGAGCAGATCTTTCATGTTGGAAACTTTCTTTTCAACAAGAAGAATCATGGGATCGTCGAATTCGCAAACCATTTTGTCGGTGTCGGTTGCGAAGTAGGGGGAAAGGTATCCGCGGTCGAACTGCATGCCTTCTACGACGTCCAGTTCGGTTTTCATGGATTTGGCTTCCTCAACGGTGATAACGCCTTCTTTACCTACTTTGTCCATGGCTTCAGCGAGGATTTCACCGATGGTGGAATCGCTGTTTGCGGAGATGGTACCGACCTGAGCGATTTCAGCTTTGTCGCGGGTGGGCTTGGCAAGCTGGCCGAGCTCTTCAACGATAGCTTCAACAGCGGAATCAATACCACGTTTGATGGACATGGGGTTACGGCCTGCTGCAACCAGCTTTACACCTTCTGCGAAGATGGACTGGGCAAGAACGGTAGCAGTGGTGGTACCGTCACCAGCGATGTCGTTGGTTTTGGAAGCAACTTCCTTAACCATCTGTGCGCCCATGTTTTCGAAGTTGTCTTCGAGGTCGATTTCCTTGGCAACGGTAACACCGTCTTTAGTGATGGTGGGAGCGCCCCAGGATTTTTCAATAACTACGTTACGGCCACGGGGTCCGAGGGTAACTTTTACTGCTTCTGCGAGGGTGTCCACACCTTTTTTAAGGCGGTCACGTGCTGTTACATCAAATTCGATAGTTTTAGCCATTTTGATGATTCTCCTGATCTGGAAAAATTAATTTATTAAGGGGATATTATTCGACAACTGCGAGGATTTCGTCTTCGCGCATGATGATGAATTCGTCTGCGTCGATTTTCAGTTCATTACCGGCATATTTGGCGAACAGGACAACATCGCCTGCTTTTACGGTCATGGGGTTGTTGTCTTTACCGGGACCGGCAGCAACAACTTCGCCTTTCATGGGTTTTTCCTGTGCGGAATCAGGGATGATGATGCCGCTAGCTGTTTTCTGCTCGGTTTCCAGACGCTTGATAAGTACACGGTCCTGCAACGGCTTGAGATTCATGTTTCCTCCAGAATAAATAAACTTTTTAATAAGATTAAGTAATCCGCGTGATTATGGCGGATCATACTTTTAAATTTCAAAGCCTGCGTATCTCAGCAGGCCGGATGCTTCCGCAGAAGCTGAAATAAACTAAGACGCTCAGCGCATATGTCAACACCGTGGATCAAAAAAATATAGCTTTTTATGAAGAGATTCTTGTTGCGCTCTTTGAATCAATTTTGAGACTAAATATAGCATTTGTCGTAATCAGCTTGACAATCCCGCGCAAATGCCTGTAATCCGCCCCTTCCGCCCTGTTTGACAGGGCCCGCTGCGCCGGCGAAAAGTTTCTGTTTTGTGTGTTTTACTGAATATAATATCTTCTCAGGTCAGGATCAGCTTTTCGCTATGGCTTTTTCTAAATTTCTGGTGTAGTGGGCTTTTAGGGGTACGGACATCCGCCGCCTGAGTGCGGGAAAAATACTTTTGAAGGAGTTAATTATGAGTAAGACTGTTCTTGTTAAGAAAATCCGGGAAAAAATGGAGCTGAGTGCAAAAGATGCATCTGCCGCACTGGACGGCGTTCTCAGCGCAATCGAAGACGGCCTCAAAGAAGAAGGCAATGTTACCCTTACAGGTTTCGGTACATTCAAGACTGTTGAGCGTTCCGCACGTACCGGACGCAACCCCCAGACCGGCGAAGCCATCCAGATCCCCGCTTCCCGTGGCGTAAAATTCACTCCCGGAAAATTCCTCAAGGACGCAGTTAAATAATTCTGGTTCTGAAGAAGTTTTAAAGCCGTTTCCGGGTAACCGGGAACGGCTTTTTTTATGTGTACAATAAAAAAGATTACTCATAGCCTTCCTCTCGTTCCGCTGCGCTCCCGGTTGAAGATGATAAAAAATGTCATGTGCTTATTAATTATTATGCCTAGCTGAGTTTCAAGCTATCGGAGTTGATATATGAAATCTTTATGGAACAAACCTTTCGGATACAAGCATGTGCTTGATATAAGTATGCCCCTTGCGGTGAGTATGGCTTCCACCACCATTATGCAGGTCACAGACCGCATTTTTCTGGGCCATTATTCCATGGAAGCGATTGCCGCTGCACTTCCTGCGGGGATCATGTCCTTTCTGTTTATTTCTTTTTTCATGGGAGTGGCCAGCTATATTAATGTATTTATCGCCCAGTATACCGGGGCAGCCAAACCGGAACGGGTTGCTTCCAGCCTCTGGCAGGGTATATATTTCGCGCTGGGGTCATGGCTGCTGCTGGGTGTCATGGGATTCTGGCTTACCCCGTTGCTGGAAAGCGGAGGGCATCCCCCTGAAGTTCTGGAGCTGGAAATTCAATATTTTCGTATCCTCATGCTGGGTGCCGGACTTCCTGTTCTTGATACCGCCCTTTCCGGCTTCTTTGCCGGACGTGGCCTGACCCGCACGGTAATGATTGTTAATATGATCGGCGCGGCGGTGAATATCCCGCTTGACTACGCGCTCATCAACGGTGTCTGGATTTTTCCGGAAATGGGTATTCGCGGGGCTGCTATTGCCACGATAACTGCCATGCTGGTTATCGTATCCATTTATATACCGCTGATTTTTAACCGCGAGAATGAAAAAGCTTTCAAGACCCGCAGCAACTTCCGCTTTGAGCCGGAACTGTTCAAGCGGTTCATCTCCTTCGGGCTTTCCAACGGGGTACAGTTTTTTCTGGATATTTTTGCGATTACTTTTTTTGTGTACATGGTCGGTCGCTTGGGAACGGTTATTCTGGCGGCGAGCAACATTGTTCTTTCCATTGACGGGGTTTCTTTCTTTCCGGCTTACGGCATTGCAGTGGGGGTAAGTACGCTGGTGGGGCAGGCCATCGGGCAGGGCAGGCCGGACTATGCCCGGCGGGCCACTAAGTGCGCTTTGCACATCACCACCGTCTGGATGCTCTTTATGGGGTTGATTTATCTGATTTTCCCGGAAGTGCTCTTATCTCTGTTCCGTCCGGACAACATAACAGATGCCGTATTTGCAGACGTACTGGATTACGGAACCCATTTTCTGCTCTTCACTGCGGCCTATATCCTCTTCGACGGAGTGGCACTGGTTTACTCCGGTGCTTTAAAAGGGGCGGGGGATGTTGTCTATGTAATGAAAAGCGTGGGAATCTGCTGCATCGCGGTGATGGTAATCCCCTGCTATATGGGCGTTGAGATCTTCCCGTTGGGACCTTATTTCCTGTGGGCCATTTTCACCCTTTACGTCATTGTGTTGGCTGCTGCCTTCTATTGGCGGTTCCGGTCCGGTAAGTGGGAGAGTATGCGGGTGATTGAGTAGAATAATTCCAATGCATACATGATCTTAAGAACCGGAATGGGGAAACCTGTTCCGGTTTTGTTATAGGTAAAGTGCTTGGGTTATTTTTTATCCAATAGGCTTGATCTATTGTTTTGCCGTTGTTAGTAGGGTTAAACCACCTTGAAGGGGGTGCTGAATAGAATATAATTCGGAGGTGCAGGTGTTTAGTAGATATTTATATTCTTGGATGTTTGTCTTTCTGGCGGTTTTTCTTTCAGTTCCTGTTTGTGCGGAAGATTTATATATAGGGGATGTTGATAATAATTCAATTGTAACAATAGATATTAATGATCATCCTACCCCGGCCACAAAGCGGGTTATTTCAGGTGCGGGTACGTTGCTCGGGTTTAATGATCTGTGGGGGATTTTTGTATATAATAATGAGATATTCGGGACTGTTGATGGTCAGAAGCGTCTGGTCGTTTTCGATGTAGATGCTAATGGAAATGTAGCCCCCAAACGTAAAATCACAGGTCTTGATTATCCCAGCGGTGTGTCTGTGTCCGGTGGTGAAATCTTTGTTGGCGATACCTTCAATGGCGAGCGTGGGAGTGGGAAGGTAAAGGTATTTAATTTAGATGATTCTGGAGCTGCTGTTCCTAAGCGGACGATCAGCTGTAATTTCCTTGACTTTTCTCTTAGTACCATAAGAAGTTTAGTTATTTACGGTTCCGAAATATTCGTGACTGATAAGGAAAAAATTTGTGTTTTTGATATAAATGCCAATTCAAATGTAAGACCGAAGCGCGTAATAAAACATAAAGATGGCAATTTCGTTACCCCTTATGGCTTGGATGTAGATGGAAAATTTGTTTACGTGGCAGATGCATATAACAGGATTATGCTTTTTCCTATTTCCACTAACGGTGCTGTGGAGCCTGCAGCGACGATTAAAGGTGGTTTAACTAAGCTGAGTAGTCCTTACGGACTTGTGGTGAAAGATGACTATATTTATTCATCCCAGTATGGCGACGGGAAAATTAACGTATACAAGACAACAGATAATGGTGATGTTGCCCCGCAATGGCAATATTCCAGTGCTGATCTTGCTCGGCCCGTACCCATGGCAGTTCTCCGTAACGGCTACGTGCGCCCTTCAGAGCACCAGCAAAGCGGGGTTAATGTCTCACTTCTTTCCAATACCGAAAACGCAACTACTGATGAGGTTCTACAACAGACCTATCATATGCCGAGTAATTTTGAATTGCGTGCTCCTGTAGGTGCGTTTACAGCCACCGTGGACAGTAACGGAGCTAACGGGGTCTTCCGCTTCAATTCAACCAGCCTGAATGGTACGACCAGCGATATCCGGCTGTATAAATGTTATGACACCAATGGAACCAGCATGGCTTTTGGAGCCTATTCCACTGCCATTGACCCTGACACCGAAGGGGCCTGGTGGCTGGAAGATGATGATGGCAACTACCTTGATCAAGGAGCTGCCCTGACAGCGGGTACCAACTACTGGGTAAACTACGTTGTAAAAGATAACGGTATTTATGATGAAGACCGAACCTTGGGCTCCATCAAGGACCCTGCGGCTCTTGGAGCTATGAATGGTGGAGGCGGGTGCGTGATGAATCCCGCAGCCGGATTCGGTTTGGAATGGTTGGCACTGGGATTTGCGGCATTGATAGGAATTGTCGTCAGAAGAAAGAATTAAATTTTTATTTACTAAGCGAAAACAAAAGGCCGGGTTGATTGAGTTCAACCCGGCCTTACTTGTTTCTAACAAGTAAAATTTTATGTTTCCTGTGTAGCCAGCAGCATTTCCGGCCTGACTTTTTGCAGGAATCCGTAGGCTGAGGCACAGATAAAGCCTTCGATGATCATGATGGGGATGTGCCCGTAAACAATCATCTGCGCGGCGGCCCCGAAGCTCTCGTCAGTAAAGGAGAGGGCCAGCGCGGTCAGGATCGCGGAAAGCGCGATGGAGACCGCTCCGCAAAGGAAAGCCCCAATACTCATGCTGAAAATATTTTTATTAAGCAGCGGACGGAACATGTAGTGGCAGGCTACAGCAGGTAGGGCCATGGTTGCTGTGTTGACGCCGATAACAGTCAGTCCGCCGTATTGAAAGAGAACTGCCTGTAAAAGTAAGCCCGTCAGGATAGCCGGAAAAGCTGCCCAGCCGAGCAGCAGGCCCATGAGTCCGCTTAGGATCAGGTGGGCACTGGAAGGGCCGATGGGGATGTGGATCAGCGAAGCAATAAAAAAGACAGAGGAGAGCAGGGCCACGGAAATGAGTTTTTCCGAATCTAGCTTTTTCAGGCCGATCATGGTTCCTGTGGCTGCTATTGCAGCACCACTGGCAAGCACCGGCAGTGATAGTATTCCTTCCGATATGTGCATATGCTAATTCCTTTTTAAAATGAGTAATGCTGATTACGTCCTCTTTTCTGATTTGTGAGGCCCGGTCTGCATACTTTTTTTGAAAGTATAGCACAGCTAGGATTGTGTCAAGCAGGGGGAAAGAATAAATAGTGTCTCAGGGGCTATTCCGTTCTATATTTGTTTAGTATTTTCAATAAGTCATGTTTGTCGATAGGTTTGGCCAGGTAATCGTCCATACCGGATTTAATGAACTTTTCCCGGTCACCCTTCATGGCATATGCGGTCATGGCGATAATAGGGATGTTCTGGTTTTGCTTGCCGGCCTCCCCGTCTCTAATGGCCTGAGTGGTTGCAATCCCATCCATGATCGGCATTTGGATGTCCATCATTATTATATGGAACTTTTCGGCTGAAACTTTTTCCAATGCCAACCGCCCGTTTTCTACTGCCGTAACTTCACATCCATTCAGTTCCATCTGTTTCTTGGCTGCGAGCCTGCTTATGATTTCATCTTCGGCTAGCAGAATTTTCATCTTAACCGGATGGATATTGTTTTCGTCAGCTTTAATGGGCTGAGGTAGCTGAGAAGAAGTTGTTCCGAAATTTATACAAAAATGTATAGTTGTTCCCTTTCCTAATTCGCTTTCTATGGCAATATTGCCGCCCATTAATTGTACTAGTTGTTTGCAGATGGTCAGGCCGAGCCCAGCTCCTTGATGCGGACGGTCGAATCCTACGTTTCCCTGAGTGAAGGGGGTGAAGAGTTCATCCAGTTTGCTGTCCGGGATGCCCGGTCCGGTATCGGTTATGCTGAAAAGAATTTTTGTGTGATCCGGAGAAGGAGCTGGCAGGGGGTAGGTTTCGATTAAAATATCTCCGGATTCAGTGAATTTAATGGCGTTACCCAATATATTGGTCAGCACCTGCTGCAAACGAGCGGCGTCTCCTTTTACTAGGCACTGGGTTGCCGGATGCGGGGATAGCTTTATTGTCAGTTTTTTCTGGTGCGCTGCCGGGCGGTATAGGTCCGCAATATTATGCAGTAACTCATTCAGCTGAAAGGGTGAGGATTCTATGGAAAGTTTTCCCGCTTCTACCCGGGAAAGATCCAGTATATCTGAAAGCAGGGTGGTCAGTCTTTTGGCTCCCATGACGGCAAGGTTGATATATTCCAGTTGTTCCTTGTCTAGCGGGGTAAGTTTAAGCAGTTGCAGCATTCCCAGAATACCATTGAGCGGGGTGCGGATTTCATGACTCATATTGGCGAGGAATTCACTTTTGGCCCGGTTGGCGGATTCTGCAAGCTCCTTGGCTTGGATAAGCTGGCTGTGGGCTTTCTTGATTTCTGTAAGGTCGACGTCAATACAGTACATATATTTTGTACCGTCCTGGTTTTCCTGCATTGCATGGGCAGAGTATACCGGGACAGTGCTTCCGTCTTTACGAATGAGTTCCAGTTCTCCAGCCGGGATGCGGACCCCGTTTTCATGCCAGTTGCGGACATGGTTGATCACCCCCTCGCGCATAAAGTCGGGAATGATCAGGTCTTCAAGTTTTTTGCCAATTGCCTCTTCGCGTGAATATCCATATAGCCTCTCGCTAGCGGTATTCCAGAAAACAACCTTACGGTTCTTGTCGTAGCCCTGCACGGAAACCATTTCCACATGGTCAATTAATTTACGAAATCGTTCTTCATGGTAACTGTCAGTTCCGTACAATTGTTTTTCAAGCTCAGCGATGCGTTTGTCTCTGGCTTTAAGTTCCCTGACTAATTCTTCTTTGCTCATGTCCATTGTAAAGTCCCGGTGTTAACGTAAAGATTCTTATGATTATGGCACATTGATACTCTTGCGCACAAGTAGCATTTGAATGCTGGGACAAATGTTCTCGCCAAATTTATGACCATGAGAGTGGTCGTGATTTCATGTCGTTTTTCGTCTATATTTCAGTCTGTTGTCTGATTAATCTTTCTTAAGATGATTTGGTATGCAAGTTGCTTTCTTGAAACAAGGAGGTAATAAATGTCCAAAAAACGAATCTCGGAAAGAACCATACCCGTTTTATTTGATGTTGTAGTCTGGGGAGGCTTTGCCGCTTTCCTGTTTGCCACCTACATTGCTTGTCAAACCCTGCTTGACCGTTTCCCCGGACCGGTAAACAAGCTTCTGGGGATGTTTCAGGGTTTTGTCGCCTGATCTTAGGTTATCTTTTCAGACGGGGTTGACTTCATTTAAATCAGGGTTACAATCTGGTTAGGTGAAAATGAAATCCTTTATCGATGAGGTCCCTAATGGAAAATATAATTGTTTTCGGTGTAATCGGAATTGCAGTCGTCTATCTGGCCAGAAAGTGGTTCGGTTCAGGAGGCGGAGGTTGCGGCTGCGGTTGTGACTGCCCAGGATCCAAAGACCGGGAAAGTGGTTGCTGTGGCGGCAACGACGGAATTAATGATCTTCGACAAAAGTAGCAAAACTAAATAAATTTAAGCATTTTAAATGCTTGCATACTTTTTTGCTCAGGTGGCGGGAAGTTGTTGTGAGCCTAATAAATTGAGTCGTCCGCATGTCGTGGGCGGCTTTTTTTTGTGGTGGCGGGCATAGTGGTATAAAAGCACATCTTTTTCTTAATTAGCTACTCTACCAGTATGTTTTTAGAGTTAATTAAGCTTTGCGATGGTGTAAGCACAAAAATGTAAATCATATTGTGAAAAAATGTTCAAATATGTTGTTTTTGGTCTGAATTGAGGTTCATAAATGAACTTTTACATAAGAAATAACGGTCATGAACGAAAGTGAGATTACATGTTTAGTAAAGGGTGACGTTAAGGGGAATGATTTGTTTCTTTTAAAAAAAGAATATTAAAACAGTGTGTTATGTTGTTTTTTTCGGATAAGGTGATATGCGTGTAAAGTGAAAAACCGTCTCACAGAGAGGTAAATTTATAACCTAACTACTTAAATTTTTTTTAGCTACTCTTTTTTGCTGAAATTGTCAGAGGATTGTGTTAAGTCAGTGTTACTTTCAGCTCGTCTCATTGCCACATTTTATTTCAGGCTAGACGAATATGTTCTCGTAAATTACTGGTTTCCTTTAAAAAATTTGGGTTTAACAAGAATGTATCCGCATGCTCCCCGCTTGCGGCGATGTGTTCCATTCTCAAACCATAGGGAGGGGAAGTGGCCAAGAAGAAGATTAGGTTCATGTGTACAGCCTTTCGTGACGGATTTCAGTCCGTGTACGGGGCCAGAGTTAAGACCGATGATTTCCTGCCTGCCGTAGAAGCGGCCAAGGAAGCAGGTATCAACTGGTTTGAAGCTGGCGGAGGCGCACGGTTCCAGGCCCTCTACTTTTATTCCAATGAATGTGCCTTTGATATGATGGACAGGTTCAGGGAGACCGCAGGTCCCGATGCCGACCTTCAGACACTCGCTCGTGGAGTCAATGTTGTCGGACTTGAATCCCAGCCCAGCGACGTCATCAAAGCCCATGCCGACCTTTTTGCCAAGCACGGCATCACCACCATCCGTAACTTCGACGCTCTCAACGACGTTAACAACCTGATCTACAGCGGTCAGTGTATTGCCAATGCCGGACTTAAACATCAGGTTGTAGTTTCCATGATGGAGCTGCCTCCGGGATGTTCCGGTGCTCATGATGCCGCTTTTTACGAGAAGACCCTGCGTCAGATTCTTGATGCGGATATTCCTTTTGATTCAGTTTGTTTTAAAGATGCATCCGGTACATCTACTCCGTCCAAGGTTTATGAAACCATCAAGGCGGCTAAAAAGATGTTGCCCGAGGATGTCCTGCTTCATTTTCATACCCATGAAACAGCAGGGATCGGCGGACTTTGCTATCACTCAGCTATCGAAGCCGGCGCAGATGCCATTGACCTGTCCATGGCTCCCGCTTCAGGCGGAACCTGTCAGACTGATATCATCACCATGTGGCACATCCTGCGTGGTACTGATTATACTCTTGATGTTGATATTGATAAGATTATTGATGCTGAAGACGTTTTCCGTGACTGCATGAAGGATTACTTCCTGCCTCCGGAAGCAACTCAGGTCGATCCCATGATTCCCTTCAGCCCCATGCCCGGCGGCGCGCTTACCGCGAACACCCAGATGCTTCGCGATAACGGCCTCATGGACAAATACCCCGAAATCATCCGGGCCATGAGTGAAGTTGTGCGCAAGGGTGGATTTGGTACTTCGGTTACCCCGGTTTCCCAGTTCTACTTCCAGCAGGCTTTCAATAACGTAATGTTCGGGCCTTGGGAAAAGTTTGCCGACGGTTACGGCAAAATGGTTCTGGGTTACTTCGGCAAGACTCCGGTCGAGCCTGATCCGGAAATCGTCAAGCTCGCTTCCGAACAGATGGAACTTGAGCCGACCAAGAAAACTCCCCTTGAAATTAACGACGCTGATTCATCCAAAGGTCTCGCGCCTGCTCGCGAAATCTGTGAAAAAGAAGGTTTCGAGCTTACCGATGAGAATGTTTTCATCGTGGCAACCTGCAAAGACAAGGGTGTCAGCTATCTTAAAGGTGAAGCCCGCGTCGGTGTCCGTTATAAGAAAGATGTTGAAGCCGAACAGCTCAAGAAGCTCGGTGCCACTGTCGGCGGCGGTTCCGGTTCCGGACCTGTTAACGTTACTGTGGACGGTCAGTCCTATATAGTTAATGTTGACGGTTCCACCGCGACCATCAACGGCAAGTCCTTTAACATCGGTGCCGGTGATGCTCCCGCAGCAGGCGGCGCGGCTCCCGCAGCACCCGCAGGTGCAACCGAACCTATCGCCGCTCCCATGCCCGGTCTGATCATCAGAATGGCTGTGGATCCCGGTACTCAGGTTCAGGAAGGGCAGACCATCATCGTCATGGAAGCCATGAAGATGGAAATGGAAGTTAAGGCGCACAAGGCCGGAACTGTTTCCTCGTTCTCCGTTACCGCGGGTGATCAGGTTCAGCAGGGACAGCCTCTTGCACAGATGACAGTCTAGTCTCCTGACAGATAAGCTTAATAGGAGATAAATAATGCAACAGATGTTGTTCAGTTGGGACAACGTGGTCGCGGGTAACGGCGTGGCGCTTTCTATCACAGGTATGTGCATCGTGTTCACAGCCCTGATTCTAGTCAGTGTCTACATCGCGCTGCTGCCGAAGCTTGCCGCGTTCTTAAATAAGATAATTCCGCCTTCCGCCCATCACAGCGGGCCGGTGGCCAATACTCCTGCTCCTCAGGTTCAGACCGGACCTTCGGAAGCCGAGATTGTGGCTGCCGCAGTGGCGTATCTGCATAAAAACAAGGGCTAGACAGACGTTATGGATATACTTCTGCACTTCATAAGCACAACGGGCTTTGCAGAAATGACCCCGGGCAACTTCATCATGATTGTCATCGGGATCATCTTCATCGCCCTTGCTATTATTAAGGACTACGAGCCGCTGCTGCTCCTGCCCATCGGGTTCGGAGCCATCGTGGGCAACATCCCCTCCATCGCCGGGATGCCGCTCAGCGTCTATGACGAAGGCAGCGTGCTTTATTATATCTACTTCGGGGTCAGCGCAGGGATCTTCCCGCCTTTGATCTTCCTCGGCATTGGAGCCATGACCGACTTTTCGTGCATGCTCTCCAATCCGAGACTTGTGTTGCTCGGTGCAGCCGCCCAGATGGGGATCTTCGCGACCCTCCTCGGGGCCATGTATATGGGCTTCACCCCCAGTGAAGCCGGTGCTATCGGCATTATCGGCGGGGCGGACGGGCCTACGGCTATCTTCCTCTCCTCCAAGCTGGCACCGCATCTACTGGGAGCTATCGCCATTGCCGCGTATTCGTACATGGCACTGGTCCCGGTTATTCAGCCTCCGATCATGAAGCTGATGACCACCAAGAAAGAGCGACTCATTCGTATGAGCGCGCCCCGTGAAGTCTCCAC
Organism: Desulfovibrio sp. JC022; assembly: GCF_010470665.1. Classification (NCBI taxonomy): domain Bacteria; kingdom Pseudomonadati; phylum Thermodesulfobacteriota; class Desulfovibrionia; order Desulfovibrionales; family Desulfovibrionaceae; genus Desulfovibrio; species Desulfovibrio sp. JC022. The sequence goes on from NZ_VOPZ01000001.1 coordinate 166,038, forward strand.
CCGTGAAAAGATTCTTTTCCCGGTGGGCGGCTTTATCATCACCGCGCTTATCGCTCCGGGCTCACTTGCTCTGGTCGGTATGCTCTTCTTTGGTAACCTGCTCAAAGAATCCGGTGTTACCGAGCGTCTGGCTGAGACTGCGCGTACCGCGCTTATCGACTCAGTTACCATCCTGCTCGGTTTCTCCGTTGGTGCATCCACTCAGGCTCAGACCTTTCTGACACCTGACAGCCTGCTTATCTTCGGGCTGGGTGCAGCCTCCTTCTGTGTTGCTACTGCAAGTGGACTTGCTTTTGCCAAGCTCATGAACGTGTTTAGCAAGGACAAGATCAACCCGCTGGTAGGCGCCGCAGGCGTATCCGCTGTTCCCGACTCCGCACGAGTGGTTCAGATGGTCGCCCGTGATGAAGATCCGCATAACTTCCTGCTCATGCACGCCATGGCCCCCAACGTAGCCGGGGTTCTCGGTTCAGCAGTTGGTGCAGGTGTTCTCTGGTCCGTTCTGGCAATGTAGGAGAAATCAGGATGAATAAGCTTTCCAAACAAACCGTGATGACAAAACGCAAACGTAGAAATACGATTGCGAATCCCGGCATGAAGGGAAGCAAGCTGGAAACAGCAGGTAACAACTGATCGAATAAAAGGCGCATACTCAACCAGAGTATGCGCCTTTTCATTTATGATACCCCGGCAGGGGGAAGTGTGAACATTATTGGTCTAATTGTGTAAAAATTTGCGAAGCCGAACAGGGAACCGGTTCATTAGGGAAAACTTATTAATTTTAAGTAAATGAACAGTGGCATTTTATCGCAAATGGCGTTAGGGCGTCTCATCAGAAGTCGTGACGACTTACATTTTCTTTGGAGGAAAAAACAGTGGCTAGTCAGTCAACCTATGAGTTTTACAAAGATGACCTTTCCAAGATTCCGCCTCTCCGGGCGATCGCGGAAACTCTGCTTGCAGATAAAAGGGTAAGAAAAGTAAATGCGGCAGAAGCATATGAACTTGCCCGTAAGCAGTGGGACGTAATGGAAACAGATCATCCTGTTTATCCTGAAGCTGCAAAAAGGCTCGGCCTTCCCGAGGGCGCAAAGCTTCTCAACCATTGCCACGGTAAGATCGTCGGTCGTACCGCTTTGGCTCGCCGGTTCTATAACGGCTTGAATGGACCGGATCAGCGCAAGGTTCTCGGTGATTTGAGAGAAGCTATTTCCGACATGCAGGAACGTCCGCTCATCAAGGCCGAAGCTATTGTCGGTCTTGATCAGGACCTTATGATCAAGGCCACCATTCTTGGCGGTGAAGACGATGCGGCCAATATTTTTAACTGGCTGGTAAACTTTACTCCATTTGATGAGCTGGCTGAAGAATATGCCAAGAGTGCAAAGCTGCCCATTCAGGATATCATCATTATCGGTGATAACCTTTGGCGCAACGATGATCCTTTTTACCACAATCAGGGTTTTCCGCAGCTGGCACTCGTGGATGAAGAGTGTAACGTTATTTACAACTTCGGCATGCGCTATTTTGGTGAGCGCAAGAAGGGAACTCTCACTCTTGCCTGGACTTCCGGCATACGCGTAGGCATGGCCGCCTGCCACGGCGGCATCAAGGAGATTGATTTCTCCGCGTGCCCGGATAAAGACATTAAAAAGCTGGGCAAAAAGTCCATTGCTTTCTTCGGTCTTTCCGGTACCGGTAAATCATCCCACACCAACTCCCATGACAATGGCGGAACTCTTCCTAAAGGGTTTGCCAAAAAAGTACTGCACGATGACGCTTTCCAGATTGATACGGAAAACCGCGTCTGCCGCGCATGGGAACCGACCCTTTTTGACAAAACAGATTCCCGTCCGCTGGGTCACCAGGACTGGAAATATATGATTTCCGTAATGAACCATGCCATGCTGGAAATTGACGGCAAGGTTATGCCTTTGGGTGAGGATATCCGTAACCCCAACGGGCGTGCACTTATCGACCGCGATGTTATCGGTGATCACGTCAATCGCTGTACCTTCCCTAATTCTTTGTGCTGGCTGATGAAGGATACTTGTCTGCCGCCGATCATCCGTTTTACCGATACCTACCTTGCTGTGGCTATGGGTGCTGCGCTGACAACTAAGCGCAACCTTGCTGAAAACGTTTCTGAGGAAGAACTCAAGAAACTTGTTTTCATCCCCTATGCCAACCCTTTCCGCGTGTATGAACTCTGGAAGGATGTTGAAGCTTTCGCGCATGTCTTTGATTGCGGCGCAAAAGGTTACAGCTTTAACTCCGTCGGTTTCTGGCATGCTTCAGATACCGACCTGACTCCCATTCCCTTGCAGACTTCTCTCACTCTCCAGACAATGGTCTTAACTGATCAGCTGGAATGGGAAGATTGGGATCTGCTGCCCGGCGCACAGATTCCCAAGCGTAACTGCATGGAAAAAGTGCTGCCCGGTTTCTACGATACCTACAATCCGGCTAACGTGGAACACAGGGCCGAGTACTTTCAGACTCTCAAGGACCGCTTTGCCCAGCGCAGGCATTTCCTTGAGCAGACAGCAGACCTCAACTGCAAGCCTGAATTGCTCGCTAAGCTGACCAATGCCCTGCATATCAAGGGCTGGTTTAAATAAGATGCCTCCGGCGGCCGGGGAAGGAAAAACTTTTGCAAAAGTTTTTCCTTCCCCGGACCCCATCCTTTTCAAAATCTTTTAATAAGCTGCGCATAGAGCTTGTTGGGGCGTCTTTCAAATTAAAACTCCGCAATATTTATAAATATTGCGGAGTTTTAATTTGGACCAGTTAGATCTTTTCTGATGCAAAGCTTTATGGAGTTCGGTAGGGGCTTTTAAGTCTTAGCAATTAGGAACTGACACAGCCAGTCCGCCAAGAGATGTTTCCTTGTACTTGCTATTCATGTCCTTTCCGGTCTCAGCCATGGCCTGAACGACCTCGTCAAAGCTGACCTTGTGGAATTTCTCATTTTCAACAGATGCTATGAGATAAGCATTGTAGGCCCGGACCACACCCATGGCATTGCGTTCGATGCAGGGAATCTGCACGTATCCGCCCACGGGGTCGCAGGTGATGCCCAGATGGTGCTCAAGGGCTGATTCCGCAGCGTTCTCGGTGCGCCAGAAACGGTTGCCGTTGGCATAGGCAATCAAGCCTGCTGCCATTGCTGATGCCACTCCGATTTCTCCCTGACAGCCGACTTCCGCACCGGCAATACTTGCATTATGTTTGGCAATAAATCCGATGGCGGCTGCTACTAGCATGCCTTGGCGCACATTTTCGCGGCTGATCCCTAATTCTTCCTCAAGGGCGAAGACGGCAGCAGGGATGACTCCTGCTGAACCGGAAGTAGGCGCGGTGACAACGATATGTCCGGCAGCGTTTTCCTCGGACGCGGCAAATCCGTATGCATTCAGCCGAAGCAGGAAGCTGTCGGCGCAGTTGGGACGGACACTGTTGTCAAAAAGACGTTTCGCTTTGCGATGTAAGCCGATGGGGCCGGGCAGGGTGCCTTCAGCTGCAAGACCGTTTCTTACTGCCTCTTTCATGGCATCAAGGATTACATCCAGTTTTTCATATACCTCATCTTTTGAAATACCGCTGATAGCGGTTTCATTGGCAAGAATGGCCTGATGCATGCGCAGTTCGTTTTCAGTGAGGATGGCTTTCAGCTCTTCCATATTGGAGTACTGATGCGGTGGGACGCGGGGAATCTCTTCCTGTTGGCCCTTCCATTTAATAAAGCCGCCGCCGATAGAATAGTATTCCTGCTCGAAAAGAATTTCTTCTCCTTTTCTCAGGCGCAGGAGCAGAGTGTTTGCATAGGGGAAATCGTTTTTTACTTCGGCGAAGACTACATCTTTTACGCTAAGCGGCAGGGATATTACGCCGCTTTTAAATTGATGCGGATTGCCGTCAGCGAGGGAATCAAGAAAATCGCATTCAACATTATCCGGCTTAAAACCGAGGAGGCCTGCAACTACAGCGCGATCTGTGCCGTGTCCTTCTCCGGTAGCACTGAGGCTTCCGTAGAGTCTGATTTCAATATTGTCGGGTTGCACTTCAAGAGCAAGATCCGCAACAGTTCTATTAAAATTATATCCGGCTTTCATGGGACCGATGGTGTGGGAACTGGATGGTCCGGGACCGATTTTGAAGAGCTCGAAAACAGAAGTGGTAATGGCGGTCATAACTCCTCCTTGACCGTGGAAATTGTTTATGAAATTTATCATTAGCACAATGAGTGAAAGCTAACAATGCAGATCAGCCTTTCGGAGGTTACGAGTATGTATATAGTCAGTGGCTGTCTGGCCGGACTTTGTTGCCGTTATGACGGCAAGGACAATGCAGATGAAAGAGTCATGAAGCTGGTTGCTGAAGGGAGGGCCGTACCGGTCTGTCCGGAGCAACTGGGCGGACTGACCACGCCGCGCCCTCCCTGTGAAATAGTGGCAGGAAAGGTAGTCAGCGATCAGGGTGCGGACCTGACTGATAATTTTATGCGCGGAGCAGAAGAAGCAATTAAACTCGCTAAATTGCTCGGCAGTAAAAAAGCGATTCTCAAAGCCCGCTCACCATCCTGCGGCATCGGAAAAATTTATGACGGAACCTTCAGCAGCAACATGATTGATGGAGACGGCCTGTTTGCTGCCATGCTTCGTAAAGAAGGCTTTGAACTGGAAACAGAATAAAAAATATCCCGGAAATCCAAAAAGATTTCCGGGATATTTTTTTACGCAAGATTTGCCTTGTAGCGTGGCGAAGCCTTATTAAAAGGGTTCAAGCCGCCGGAGGCAAGCTCATTTCAACAAAAGCGCGGAGCGCATCAAACTAATGCGTAATTCTATCTTCTTTAATAAGCTGCTGGGCCACGTTGATATCGTAAAGTGCCAGCGGGTTGCGGTCGGTGCCGCGCTTCTTGTATTCTTCAGCAGCTTCCATGATTACGTCATAGGGCAGCCATTCATGTTTTTCCCAGATAACGGGGTTGTCGTTTGACCAGAGCCTGAACTCAATAGAACCTTCAGTTTCCCGCACGTACATTTTGGTGTCGCGGGTTTGCAGGGAAGGGTAGTAATAAAGTCCGCGTTCGTCTTTCATTATATAAGTCCTTAAAGTTTACGCAGTGAAAAAGATTTTCCGCTGGGGGTGGCGATAATGCCGTACCCTTTAATAAGAATGCTCATGGGTCTGCCGAAGAAAAAATCCATGGATTCCTCGGGAAGCCCGGCTTTCTCAATAACCAGCTCACGGACTGAAGCATCGAAAATCAGCATTTCGCGCAAGCCGGCCTGAAGTTCGGCACTTTCGTCCCAGTTTTCAATGGCCGAGGCTGCAAGCTCGGACATTTTGATGGGATCGCATTTGCGGTCATGTTCCTCGATGAGTTCGAGTACCGGATGTTCTGCGGGAAGCACATCCTTTCTGGAAATTCTGTCCTTGCTGTAAATTTCCATCAGGGGTTCCGGGTCTTCGCAGAAAAGTTTCTGACATTCAAGAGGACGGTTTTTGTAAATGCGGCAGACATTGGAAGCCTGAGCCAAAAATTTACAGATCCATTCTCCACCTGATCCTTTTACTTTGAGGATTTCTTCCTCAAGTGGAATTACCGCGCCAACGGGCTGGTCATAGGCCAGTTCGCCTTTGCGCAGGGTAACAATATCAGTAATGTCAATGCCGTCAGCCTCTTTAAGAAGAGGCAGGTCCGATGTGTGCAGTGCCGGGCCGCCTTTACGGCAGCAGGTTCCGCATTGTTTGCATTCATTCATATTAAAGGAATCACTTTTTCAAGTTTATGTTGCTGGTTATCAAAAATTTTTGTAGGAATTATCTGCTACTGACGCACCTTGTGTTCGGGAAGAGTAAATACGCTGAATCCGGCTTGCTTGGCAAGTCCGAGTTTATCAATTGTGATAATTTGAATCATGTATTGACAATAGGCGTGTTAGTTAATTATCCAACACTATAGGTTGTGTTTTTTTTCACTTAGGGGTATCTTTCCCTCCCCTTGCATCGAAAGATGAGCGGGGTCTCGAACTAAGAGAGGAAAGCAACCGGGCTAAAGTCGGTTTATCCGGCTGACGTACCGGATGCCTAATTTGTATTGGTAGGTATATCTTATTAAACTTTATGGAGGTTTAAGGGAATGGCGAAACACAAAACTCCCTTGTTGGACCAGCTTGAAAGTGGGCCTTGGCCTAGCTTCGTGTCCGACGTAAAACAAGAAGCCGAAGTTAGAGCTAAAAACGAGAAGGACGTGAATTATCAGATTCCCGTTGAAGTCTGCGAAGACCTTCTCGGTGTTCTCGAGCTGTCTTACACCGATGGTGAAACTCACTGGAAACACGGCGGTATCGTTGGCGTTTTCGGTTACGGCGGCGGCGTTATCGGTCGTTACTGTGACCAGCCCGAAATGTTCCCCGGCGTAGCACACTTTCACACTGTTCGTGTTGCTCAGCCTACTGCTAAGTACTACACCACCGAATTCCTGCGTCAGATCATTGACATCTGGGACATGCGTGGTTCCGGTCTTACCAACATGCACGGTTCCACCGGTGACATCGTCTTCCTTGGAACAACCACACCTCAGCTCGAAGAAATTTTCTACGAACTGACTCATGATGCAGACGTTGACCTTGGTGGCTCCGGCTCCAACCTGCGTACCCCTGCAGCATGTCTCGGTATGTCTCGTTGTGAGTATGCATGTTACGACGCGCAGGCTCTCTGCTACGACATGACCATGGAATTCCAGGACGAACTCCACCGTCCTGCTTTCCCCTACAAGTTCAAGTTTAAGTTTGACGCTTGCCCGAACAGCTGTGTTTGTGCTCTCGCTCGTTCTGACTTCTCCGTTGTAGGTATGTGGCGTGATGAAATCCGCATCGACCAGGAAGCTGTTGCAGCTTACGTCGGCGGTGAATTCGCTCCTAACGCTGGTGCTCACTCCGGTCGCGACTGGGGTAAGTTTGACATCCAGAAAGAAGTTGTTGATCTCTGCCCCGGTAAGTGCATCAAGTACGCTGACGGCAAACTCGAAATCAACGATAAAGAATGTATGCACTGCATGCATTGTATCAACACCATGCCTCGTGCACTGATGATCGGTAACGATCGTGGCGCTTCCATCCTTTGTGGTGCAAAAGCTCCGATCCTCGACGGTCCTCAGCTCAGCTCCCTCCTCGTTCCCTTCATCAAGGTTGAAGAGCCTTTCGACGAAGTGAAAGAAGTTGTTGAAAACATTTGGGACTGGTGGATGGAAGAAGGTAAAAACCGTGAGCGTCTTGGTGAAACCATGCGTCGCATGGGCTTCCAGAAGCTTCTCGAAGTTACCGGTATCAAGGCTGATCCGAGACACGTACAAGAGCCTAGACACAACCCCTACATCTTCTGGAAAGCAGATGAGGTTGATGGTCCTTGGGAACGTGACGTTAACGAATACAGAAAAAGACACCAGAGATAATACGGGAGGACAGACATGGCGTTCGTTTCTTCTGGCTACAATCCAGACAAACCGATGGAAAACCGGATTTCGGACATTGGACCTCGTGATTTTAACGAGTTCCTTCCCCCGGTTATCAAAAATAACTACGGCAAGTGGCTTTACCACGAAATCCTTGAGCCCGGCGTACTGGTTCACGTCGCAGAATCCGGAGATGAAGTATACACAGTCCGCTGTGGTACCGCTCGCCTCATGAGTATTACTCTGATTCGCGAAATGTGCGAAGTTGCTGACAAACATTGTGACGGATACCTCCGTTTCACCACTCGTAACAACGTTGAGTTCATGACCGACTCTAAGGACAAAATGCTTGCCCTTAAAGAAGATCTGCTCAGCCGCAAGTTCGACGGCGGTTCCTACAAGTTCCCCGTAGGTGGTACCGGTGCTGGTATTTCCAACATCGTTCACACTCAGGGTTGGGTTCACTGTCACACACCTGCAACTGATGCTTCCGGTACTGTTAAAGTTATCATGGATGACCTCTTCGACGAGTTCACCGGCCATAACATGCCTGCTCCCGTTCGCATCGCTGTTGCTTGTTGTCTGAACATGTGTGGTGCTTGTCACTGCTCCGATATCGCTGTTGTCGGTATCCACCGCAAGCCCCCCATCATTGACCACGAGTACCTTGACAACCTCTGCGAAATTCCTCTTGCAGTAGCTTCTTGTCCTACCGGTGCGGTTCGTCCTTCTAAGGTCGAAATCGACGGTAAACAGTTCAAGACTGTTGCTATTAAAGAAGAACGCTGCATGTTCTGCGGTAACTGCTACACCATGTGCCCCTCCCTGCCCCTTTCCGATAAGGAAGGTGACGGTATCGCACTGATGGTAGGTGGTAAGGTTTCTAACCGTATCAGCATGCCTAAGTTCTCTAAGGTTGTTGTTGCGTTTATTCCTAACGAACCTCCCCGTTGGCCCACACTTACTAAAACTATCCGCAACATTGTGGAAGTTTACAAAGCTGATGCTAACAAGTACGAACGTCTGGGTGACTGGGCTGAGCGTATTGGCTGGGAACGTTTCTTCGAAAAGACTGGTATCGAGTTTACTCCCCATCTTATCGATGATTTCCGTGATCCTGCTTACTACACCTGGCGTCAGTCCACTCAGTTCAAGTTCTAATTAGAATTGAGAATATAGGGGCGCGGCGTTTTGCCGCGCCCTTTTAAAAATAAAGGGGCTTACTATGCCGATCGATATGGATTCCGCAAAAGAAGAAATCATGGCGTTCCTGGAAAAGAAAACAGGCGCTAAAAGTAAATTTTACTTCAACGATTTCACCAAGCTTTTTCCTGATGCAAAAGGCCGTGAAGTTAAGAAAGTTCTGACTGCTCTTGTTAAAGAAGAGAAAGTTGAATACTGGTCCTCCGGTTCTACTACTATGTATGGTATGACTGGTGCCGGTAAGCAGGGTGGAGCAGAGCACGAGGATTAGTCTTCGTTTAGTTCGACTCTTAAATGCCTTGTCCCTTGGGACAAGGCATTTTTTTATGGGTATTCCCGCATTTGCGTTGGGATGAAGGGCTAATTTTTCTTGTCTTTTTCACGCTTAAACACTACTGAATCCATTGTGCAGGAAGCATAAGATAAGAAATTTTTCAGGGCGTGGGCAGCAGATGAATTTTCCAAGAATTGTTTTGGCCGGACTTAGCGGCGGCACAGGTAAGACCATTGTCACACTGGGGCTTTGCCGGGCCTTTCATAATATGGGCCGGGAAGTTAAGCCTTTTAAAAAAGGCCCTGATTATATTGATGCCCGCTGGCTGGGCCTTGCGTCCGGCAAATATGCCACCAATCTTGATCCTTTTCTCATGTCCAATGATAAGCTCATTTCCCTTTTTATGGAAAAAGGGCTGGGGGCTGATATTTCCATTGTCGAAGGTAATCGCGGACTTTTTGACGGCAAGGACGTGGACGGTTCCTGCTCCACTGCCGAGCTTGCACGTATTATTAAAGCTCCGGTTATTCTGACCATCGATTGCACCAAAATGACCCGCACTGTGGCGGCCATTGTTGCCGGGTGCAAAGCTTTCGAGGACGGATTTAATCTTGCCGGGGTTATTCTTAATCGTACCGCCGGGGAACGTCACCGCAACATCCTTAAAAATTCCATTGAAGCCTACACTGATATCCCTGTGCTGGGCATGCTGCCCAAGCTGAAGGAAAACCCTATTCCAGAGCGGCACATGGGGCTTGTTTCCAATACTGAATACGGAGCTGTGGACAAGTCTTTAGATACGCTTGGAAAGATGGCGCAGGATTGCATTGATCTTGATGCCATATACGAAGTCGCTAATCAGTCTTCCCCAGAACTTGAATCTGATCAGGATGCGTGGGCCGGAATAGAACTTTCCAGTGCTGCAAAGCCCGTTATCGGCGTGGTGCGTGATGAGGCCCTTTGGTTCTATTATGAAGAGAATCTTGAAGCTTTGCGCCGGGCCGGAGCGGAAGTAAAAGAAATTTCCCTCATATCAAGCGAACCGTGGCCCGAGATCCACGGCCTTTATCTTGGTGGCGGTTTTCCGGAGACACTTGCCGCAGAAATTTCTCGAAATACCTATGTCCGTGATCATGTTCGCTCTCTTGCCAAGTCTGGTCTGCCCATCTTTGCAGAGTGTGGCGGCTTTATGTATCTGGGACGTGATGTTGAATACGAAGGGCAGAAATATCCCATGTCCGGTGTGCTTGATCTTTCCACCCGTCTTTGTCCGCGTCCGCAGGGTTTAGGCTACACTTCCGGCAAGATAGTCCACGAAAATCCTTTTTTCCCCGTTGGTACCGATGTAATCGGGCACGAATTTCATTATTCGCTCTGCGTGGACAATAACGAACCCACACCCAAGTACGCTCTCGACATGTCGCGAGGCAAAGGTATGGCCGACGGTCATGATGGTCTCATCCGTGATAATATTTACGCAGGATACAACCACATCCACGCCCTGAGCATGCCTTGCTGGGCAAATAATTTCGTCAAAGCTGCTGAAGAATTTAAGAATGCCTCCGGCGGCCAAAGAACCCTTTTGCAAAAGGGTTCTCTGGACACTCCCAAAACCTTTCAATAGGCTTCGCTTGTAGCGCGTTCAGGGTATTCCCAAATGAAAATCGCAATATCATATAAGATATTGCGACTAGTTTTTTCTCATACTTGCCGTGTGAAGCGGCAAAGCCCCAATAAAAAGTTTTGGGATTCTTAAACCCTTTTCCCAAAAGGGTTTAAGGCCCCCGGCAGGGTCCCCGAAGGGTTAAGGCATAAAAGCTCTAGCTATGCGGAAGATGTCGTCGTAATTCAGCTTAGCCCTGATGCCGAGGCACATTTCAGCAGCCATGGCCATTTTGTTTTCTGAGTAGCGTAGAATCTGGTCAGACTGGACTTTGAGATTCGACTTGAGAATTCGGTGATCGAATCCGTCAATGACCTGTGTTATGCCGTTGGCGTAGAAGGGAGTTTTGATGTGCGGCACCAGCTGTTCCAGCTGCTGCTTGCCTTCCTTGCGGCTAAGGATAATGTGGAAAAGCATTTTGACCAGCATGCGGTCCGGCTGGAGCTTATGATCAAATTCCAGCAGTACGGTAGGATCGGATTGTTTGTCGAAAAGGCCGTCTACCAGGCCGTGGGCGAGGGTAAATGCTTTCTTTTCGGAAATCACGGAAATGGGATATTGTGAGGCCATGCGTACAAAGCTGATGCGCGGGTTTTCCTGTGACGACATAGCCAGCAATGCTATTTGCATGGTGGAAAGCTTACGCGTGTATTCCTCCGCAAGTGTAGTTGCCTTGGCTTCAGCCAGTCGGCGCACGGTTGCTTCATCCAGTTCAGAAAATGCAGTTTCCAACAAAAATTTGATGTAAGGTTCGCGGGTATAGCGTATCTCTTCTTCAAGCACTTTTCTGCTGCGCTTGACATCAATGAGCTTTTTGATGGAGAGCCAGTATGCGGCAAGGCCTTCAGCGGGCATTTCCAGAATATCAAAATCTTTTTGTTCTTCCATGGGATTTCCTTGTATTTCCTGTGCGCAGATTGTAACTGAATTTGTCCGGGAAACATAGTCCGCCCGGCCCGTTTTTTTGTTTAAGGAATCTTATAAACAGGTAAAGAATATGATTGTATTGCCGGAATTTGATACGACAGCTTTCAGAATAGGACCTCTCAAGGCCAATTGGTACGGCCTGATGTATATGATCGGTTTTGCCATTGCGTGGACTTTGGGACGCTACAGGGCTTCCAAAAAGACTAATAACTGGACCGCGCAGCAAGTGGATGACCTCATTACCTGGCTTGTGGTCGGTCTGGTGGTCGGAGCACGGCTGGGCTATTGTCTTATCTACGAGCCCGCATATTTTATGGCCCACCCGGTGGATATTTTTGCGGTTTGGAAGGGCGGAATGTCCTTTCACGGCGGTGCCGCCGGTGTAGCCATTGTGGCTTGGCGGTTCGCAAAGTCCACTGACAGGACAACTCTTGATGTGGGTGACTTTCTGACTCCGCTCGCTCCCTTGGGATTGCTTTGCGGGCGTATGGGTAATTTCATCAATGGAGAACTCTGGGGGCGGGTTACTGATGTTCCTTGGGGGATGGTTTTTCCCAGTCAGCGGGCCGGGAACCTGCCGAGGCACCCCTCGCAGCTTTATGAAGGCGCATTGGAGGGGGTACTTCTTTTTCTGATCCTCTGGGTCTGGTCTGCAAAGCCCCGCCAGAGAGGTACAACCACCGGGCTGTTTCTTATGGGCTACGGCTTCTTTCGCGCTTTTGTTGAATTTTTCCGTCAGCCCGACCCTCAGCTTGGATTTATCGCCTTTGGCTGGCTGACCATGGGGCAACTGCTTTGTGTGCCCATGATTCTGGCAGGGCTCGCTCTTTTTCTCTGGGGATTGAAGAAAGGACCTATTCCGCCGGCTGCTGCCACAAGCTGAGCAATCTTTTTTTGATTAAAAAAGTCGAAAGTCCCGCATTTCATGGATATGAAATGCGGGACTTTTTTGTGGATGAGTTTGGATGTGATTTAATAGATTATCTTTTGTTTCTCGATATGTTGCGGTGAAATAGTTAAAGTATGTCAAAGTTTATATAATAAAAAAACTATAAAAACTACCTGAGGTGCTTGCAAAAGTAAATAAAAATATTATCATACTTATGTACTGTAATTTTTACCTGCGGGGTTTGCTATGTCCCCTGAAACTGCCATTCATGACGCTATCGGCGTTGTTCTCACGGTAAGCGGTGAGGTTTTTCTTAAGTCTTCTGACGGCTTGAGGGTGGTAGAGTCCGGCTCGTCGGTTTTTCGTGGAGATGAGCTGGTGACAGGAGTTGACGGGCAGGTCGAAGTTCGTTTTGTTGATGATACTCTCCTTTCTCAGGGTGCCGAGTCCGCCATCTCCCTAGATGATTATATTTATGATGAAGTTGATGAATCCTCTTCGGACCTGTTCTTTAAGATGGGGACCGGGACTTTTCGTATGGTCACCGGAAAGATTGCTGAGCAGAACCCGGACCGTTTCAAAATCGGTTCCCCTCTTGCCACTATAGGTATTCGCGGAACCACCACAGTTCATGAGATCGGCTCTGAAGGCGAAAAGCACGGTGTGGAAGAAATTCACAGCGGAAGGGCTTTATTGGTCCAAAGTATTGATGGCTCGCTTCGTCAGATATCATCTCCGCGTGCCTTGGTGGATATTGCAAGCTCTGGGATGATGAGCAGTGTCCGGGTTATGACTGTTAATGAATTGGAACAGTTTCAGTCCATAGCTCCCGCTGCAATCCGGGAGGAGCAGATCATACAGGAGCAACGTGACGAAGAGCAGCAGGGTGGTGAAGAGCAGCAGGGCGGTGAAGAACAGCAGGGCGGTGAAGAGTTTCAAGGTGAAGGTGGGGGTGATCCCGATGCGGATGTTCTGGGCGGGGAAGGTGTGCTTTCCGCTGATGCGGGCGTTTTCGCCGGTTTAGATGTTATAGATTCCACTCTCCTGGCTGCTGCCGAAGAAATTTTTGAAGCTCTGGCAGAAGGGGATGTGGAAGTTGTAGCTGAGTTGCTTGAAGAATTAAGCGGTGAGATTACGGGCGATCCGGTTGGTGATTCTGATGGCGACGGCGATAAGGGCGATGAAGATATTGATGAACTCGTTGAAGGTGCTGATGCAGGTTTAGGAGCAACGACTGATGATACTACTGCTGGCAGTGCTGGCGATGACACCAGTTCCGCAGATAATGAAATTGACTGGGGTGACGCAACTGAAAATGCTGATAGTTGGACCGGAACAGAGAATACGGATTACTATGATGGTCGCGGCGGCGATGACGAGATAGACGGAAAGGAAAGTGCTGATACGCTGAAGGGCGGTGACGGTAACGATACTGTCTATGGTTGCCTCGGTGATGACAGTATTGAAGGCGGGGCCGGTAATGACCAGATTTATGGTGGTGCCGGGCGTGATGTCATCGATGGCGGAGCTGACAGCGATTACATTTTTGCGCTTCAGGACGGCGATACCATTATCGGCTCAACCGGGACTGACACTGTATCCTATCTCTATGTCGTTGAACGCGGAGTTAATGCCAATCTGGCAACCGGAACCGTTTCAGGCGGTGATTACGACGATTCCTTGAGTGGAATAGAGAATCTTGTCGGAACCAATAGTGCTGACACTCTGACCGGTGACGATGCAGCAAACATTCTCACCGGGTTAAGCGGTGCAGATTCTATTGTCGGTGGTCTGGGAGATGACCGGATCTATGGTGATGCAGGTCGTGATGTTGTTGATGGTGGAGCTGGTGATGATTACATCTATTCTATTCAGGATGGTGATACCATTATCGGTTCAATCGGGACTGATACTGTTTCTTATGTGAATGTGAGTGGGCGTGGAGTTAATGCCAATCTGGCAACCGGAGTCGTTTCCGGTGGCACTTACGATGATTCCTTAAGTGGAGTAGAGAATCTTGTCGGAAGCAATAGTGGTGACACTCTGACTGGTGACGGCGCAGCCAATACTCTCAGTGGTCTGGATGGCAATGATTCCATCACCGGTGGAGGCGGTAATGATTCCATTGATGGTGGAACCGGTGCTGATACTCTCGATGGCGGAGCAGGAGCAGACACTCTTGACGGTGGCAGCGGTCAGGATACTTTCCGTTTTACCGAGGCGGAAGGTCTGACTGGTGAGCAATTGCAGAACTTTTCCAGTACTGATGATACGATTGATTTCAGCAGTGGCAATTTTAGCCAGTCTGCTGACTTTGCCGCAGTGAGCAGCAGCTACACAGGAACCGATGCTGCTCTGGGCAGCGGACCTGCTTTTATTTTCGATTCCGATGGCAAGCTCTGGTACGATTCCAACGGCGCCACTGTCGGCGGGCATACTTTGATTTCTACCGTTAGCGGCGATTCAGTTACGGCCTCGGATATTACTGTGGACGACGCAGTCATAGCCGGAGCCGGAATGAGCGTAACCGGAACCAGCGGTAGCGATACGCTGACCGGGCTTGGCGGCAACGATTATCTGGACGGCGCAGCTGGTGCGGATTTGATCAGCGGTGGACTTGGTAATGACACGTTGCTGGGTGGTGCTGATAATGATTCCATCACCGGTGGAGAGGGCAATGACCTGATTGAAGGCGGAGCAGGAGCAGACACTCTTGACGGTGGCAGCGGACAGGATATCTTCCATTTTACCGAGGCAGAGGGGTTGGCTGGTGAGCAGTTGCAGAACTTCTCCAGTGCTGATGATACCATTGACTTTGATAGCAATAGCTTTAGCGAAACGTCCATCTTTCTGGCTGTAGGCGGTAGCTATGGTGGAACCGACGCAGGTTTGAGCAGCGGTCCGGCCTTTGTTTTCGATATCGACGGTAAGCTCTGGTATGATTCCAACGGAGTGGATGCAGGCGGTCATACCCTGATAAGCACCGTTGGTGGAGATTCAGTGCAAGAAGCTGATATTACCGTAGACGGCACAGCTATAGCTGGTTCTGGAGTGAGTTGGATTTATGGTGCTGAAACTGGTGAAAGCTGGGTGGGAGACTCCAAGACTAATTATTACGATGGTCGTGGGGGCGATGACACCATTGACGGTAAGCAGGGTGTGGATACTTTGCTCGGCGGACTCGGCAACGATACCATCTACGGCGGTAACGGCGATGACTCCATTGATGGTGGCGGTGGTAATGATACTATTTACGGGGGACAGAATGTAGATAGCATCAATGGCGGGGACGGGAATGACCTTATCTTCGGCGGCCAGAATGGCGATATCATGAATGGTGGAGCTGGTAATGACACTGTTTCCTACGAAGGTGGATCGGCTGTGCAGGTTGATCTTGCAGCAGAAACTGTCTCGGGCGGTTCCAATACTGACACTGTTATCAGTATAGAAAATGTCATCGGTACTGATAACAACGATGTGCTCAACGGATGTAGTGCTTCCAATTCGCTGACTGGCGGTGCCGGGGACGATACCCTTACCGGTGCCGGAGGTGCTGACTATCTTTCCGGTGGCACCGGAAATGATACTTTTTCCTATGCTTCCGCAGTAGAAGGCGGGGATACCATTACCGGATTTGTAAGTGCGGATGATGGTTTTCATTTCTCTTCATCTTTCGACTCAAGTTTTACTTTTATTGATGTCACTCCCGGAAGCGGGGTTTCTTATGACGGTCAGACCGGTCCGGCTGACGGAACTGCTTATTTTGTTTTTGATTCGGACAATGGTCAGCTCTGGTATGACCCTGATGGAAGCTTTATCAGTTCCGATCACGCATTGATCGCTACTGTGGTTGGTGATGCTGTTGTAGTAGGAGATATATATGTTGAAAGTGGTGAGATGAGTTGATTGCTACTAATGTGTAAATTTGCATGGATGTATGTAAAGTAGAGGTGTGTGGTAGTGATTTTTGGTATTATGATGCGATTTTTGGTTTATTGTTGTTAGTGTTTGAAGTGGTTTGCGTTTGTTTAGTTGTAGTTTGTGTTGTGTGAGTTTGTTTTTGAATGCGATAATTAGTGTAACGAAATGACTGTTTGTTGACTTCCATGCTTAAAATGTATTAATATTTGATAAAGGTGGAGTACTTATAAAAAGTAGAGGGTGTTATGCCTGCCGAAGTAGATCAAAATTCAATCGGTGTAGTTCTCGCCGCTGAGGGTGAAGTTTTCCTGCGTTCAGAATCGGGCATCCGTCAGGTCGAGTCCGGTGCTGAGGTTTTCAGGGGTGAGGAGCTTGTTACCGGGGCTGGCAGTACTGCGGAAATCCGTTTTGTAGATGATACCCTGCTCTCTCAGGGCGCGGATTCCGTGATTTCCCTCGACGATTATGTTTTTGATGATTCCGCTTCAGATGCGGAGCTGCTCTTCAAAATGAGTCAGGGTACTTTCCGTTTGGTGACCGGTAAGATTGCCGAGCAGAATCCTGACCGTTTCCAAGTCGGTACTCCGCTTGCCACCATCGGTATTCGCGGTACCACCATTGTCAGTGAAATTACCCCCGGCGGCGGGCAGAAGATCGGTGTGGAAGAGATTCATGCCGGTAAGGCTTTGCTGGTCCAGTCCATAAGCGGCGAGATCAGGATGATCTCCAATGCCCGTGAGTTGGTTGATATCGCCATGTCCGGTCAGCTGGGCAGTGTTCGCCCCATGACCGCACGCGAACTGAGTTCTTTCCGTGAAATTGCGCCTTCTGCTATCCGTCAGGAGCAGGAAATCCAGCAGCAGCGTCAGGAAGAGCAGCAGCAGGATGATCCGCAGGATCAGAATCCTGATGATCAGGGACAGGAAGCACAGGGCGAAGATGGAGATCCGCAGGGCGATTCCGAAGGCGGCGAAACCGGAGGTCCGGCAATACCCGGTCAGGGTGTGCTTGATCCGGGTATCGGTGTTATTGATCCTGCCGGTGCACTTGCCGCGCATCAGACCGGTTTACAGACAGCAATTGAAGCCGGGGCAATATTGGGCGGAGACGTTCCCGTGGCTGTTATTCAAGGAGAACTTCAGCAGCTTGCCGGGCAGATTTTTGGTGCTTTAGAGACTGGGAATCTGGCCGCAGCTCAGCATCTTTTGCATAATCTGCAAAGCCTTGCCGAAGACCTGATTGATGATCTTATTAATCCTGAAGTTCCCCCTGAAGCCGAAGGACAGACTGTTACTGACAGTGACGGTAATAATTGGATTTACGGCACCAGCGGTGATGATTCATGGGTTGGAACCGATGCCGTTGATTACTACGACGGTCTGGCCGGAAATGATTACATAAGTGGTCAGGAAGCTAACGATGTGCTCCATGGTAACACCGGTAATGATACTATTTATGGTAATTGCGGTAACGATACCATTTCCGGCGGTGCCGGAGATGATACCATCAGCGGTGGGCATGGTTTAGATACCATAACCGGTGGAGACGGGATTGATATACTTTCCTTTGAAGATGCCAGTGCCGGTGTTGATGCCTATATCAGTGCCGGAACCGCAGTAAGTGATGGTGAAACAGATTTTTTCGTTGGAATTGAAGCCTTGAAAGGCTCCAGTTACAACGATACGCTTTCCGGGAATATGGCAGCACCTACTACTTTTTATGGTAGTAGCGGCAGTGATGTCTTGACTGGTTTTTCCGGACAGGAAAACTGGGCTTCTTATGCAGAGGGGAGTAATGGCGTTTCTGTTAAATTGGATAGTTCTTCAGACAATCTGACTAAGCTTGGGACCAGCGACAAAGACACCTTGCATGAAATCAACCATTTTATTGGGACCAACTCTGCTGATACAATTACCGGTAATGCTGCCAGCAACACCCTAATGGGTGGGCAGGGCGATGATACCTTAACAGGCGGTGAGGCTTCAGACCATCTGTACGGTGGTGCAGGAAATGATGTTTTTAACTATACTACAACTGCTCCAAGTGAAGGCGGCGATACTGTTTACGGCTTTGAAAGTGGTGTCGATAAGTTTTATTTTTCCGGTAACGGAGGATTTAATTCCACTTGGACTTTTGGCACGGTGAACGGTTACGATGGATCAACTGGAACTGGTGCCGGAGCGCAGTTCATTTACGATACTTCAGATAAAGAACTTTATTACGATGCAGATGGAAGTGGATCATCCAGTTCCGGTGTGCTTATCGCGACTCTTGATGCAGATAGTGACGCAATCTCTGCTGTAGATAATACTAATCCTGGTGATATTGCGGTTTACGTTTAAGTAAGTCATGAAAAGCCGTTTGAAACATATTGTTTCATGCGGCTTTTCTATTGCCTTCCGCCAAATTCTCTTGCCAATCCCACAATTTTCTTATCTAACTATACTCAATGACACCTGAAACCGGGCCTCATCCCGGATACTGTATCTGAACCTGTGACTGAAAAAAGGAAGGTGCCGCATGAGCAGAATCGATGAAATCCTCGGCAGGATAGATGTGCTGGAAAAGGAACTGCGCGTTGAACTGCGCGATATTAAAAGCGAGTTCCTATACACCGTGCAGGAGAAAAAGGTCCGCTTCAGCGAGGAAGTGCGCGCAGCGCACCGTGAACTGGCTGCCAAGTGGAGCGATTATGTTTATGATTCCGGGGTTTGGGTTATGCTCACGCTGCCCTTTATTTTTATGCCGCTTATCCCGGCCCTGATGATTGATGTGGCTGTCTGGCTTTATCAGCTGATGTGTTTCCCGGTGTACGGCATTCCCCGTGTGAAACGTCGCGATTATGTTGTTATTGACCGTCATAGTCTGAAGTACCTGAACCTGATCGAAAAGGTGAACTGTTACTATTGTGGATATTTTAACGGCTTGATCGGTTTTGTGCGCGAGGTCGCAGCCCGTACTGAGCAGTACTGGTGCCCGATCAGGCATGCCCGTCCGGTAAAGTCCGTACACAGTCGTTATCGTCATTTCTTTCCTTACGGTGATGCCAAAGGGTATCGCGAGGGGCTGAATGACGTGCGTACTCGGTTTGATGATGTATAAAAAAGAAGGCAGCAATAGTATCAAGCCTATTGCTGCCTTTTTTATGTGAAAGACAGTTTACCGAGCTGTCTGCGATAGCATAATAAAAAGTTTTGGGATTCTTTAAATAATATCCTGCAAAATTCTCTTAAACCGCAAGGTCACCCCGCGCACGATTTTGCTTTGCGGGGTGTTGTCTCCTCCGGCATAAACGGCCAGCTGTATGCGTTCGCGGGAACGGTAGGAAGTGAACCCGTCATCTTCGTCATCCCATTTAATCTGGGTATCTTCGAATTGGACCACATACCTACGTTTTTTTGCGTATTTATCTACAATACCGAGCACCACATCTGCCACCATGATATAGGTGTCCTGTGTTGTGTACTGTCCTATGATTGCTCCGATGGCCGCACCAGATGCGGAACCTAGCACTAGAGAGTCAAGATTCTGGCCTAAACTGGCTCCCATATAAGCCCCGCCTGTTCCACCCCAGAGGCTGATCTCATCAACCATGTTCTGTGAAATTTGCCCGGAATAGCGCAGGTTGATATCCAAGTGCATGGAATATTTTCCCTTTTTAGCTATTTTGTAACCTTTATCAATATATGCAGCTTCAATGGTTTTGCGCAGAGCTTTGATGTTTATCGCCGGATCGCCGGAAGTGTTGCGAATGGTCAGCTTTAAGACCGGGGTATCAAACTGGGACGGGTCGATAACAAAATTGCTGTTGGTCACGGAGCCATAGAGGAGTCCGGTCTTTTGATCGCGAACCATACCCATGCGTTGCTTGCTGCGGCAGCCGGTCATGAGTACCAGAGCCATGATCATTGCCACTGACATGATGAGGATAATTCGTTTTTTATTCAATTCAAGGCTCCTTATTTGCGGTATTTAATGCCGTATTGTTTCAAAAAATTTATTATTTCAGAGTAATGTACAGCGAAAGCTAGATTGTCGACATCCTGGTCAATTCTTTTCCAAGTGTTAACACCGACTACTTTGTTTTTGTAAAATAACGGACCGCCGGAGTTGCCTTTGTTAATAGCTGTATCAGTTTGGATGTAGCGAACTTTGACGCGGCGAGAGGGCAGATTTTTAGTCAGCATGTTCCGGTAAGCCCCGAAAACACCTCTGGTTATAGTGAAAGGAAACCCTTTTGGGTGACCGATAGCTTCAAGAGTTACACCGCTGGGTAGTTTGTTTTTGGTGTAAAAGCGTACAGGTTTGCCGTGAGCATTGATTTTGACCAGAGCGAGGTCTCGATACAGATCTACAGCCATAACTTTGCCGAAGGCTTCCATGTTGTTATGCAGTTTAATTTCTACAAGATCATGCCCCTCGACAACATGATGATTGGTCAGAATAATGTTGTCGGTTACAAAAAAGCCGCTTCCAAGACTCCAAGCATCCGGCCCTAAAACCATAACAGTGGAATCAAAGCGCGGATCATTTCCAGTATCGGAATCGTATTCATCGCTATAGAATTCTGCCAAAGCCTTGTTGCGATTATTGAGTATCGTGTTTTGAACCCGGGCCATGCTGCGGTACTTTTTGTCTTTTTCTTCGTGATCCAGATAAAAGTTGAGCATGTCGGAAAGACGTACCGGGACAGCTTGCTTTTCCCAATTACGCACTTCTTTTTCTGTATTGAAGCGGTTTTTATGGGCGTTCGTGTCCGGATCATCCGGCTGGATACCGTAGGCTACTTTGAAATTTCTTTCCTTAACAATATCAAAAAAGTCAGTGAAGTAGGTGCGGGACTTGCGGTCGATTATCACATATTGCACCGAAGCGACTTTAGTTGTCCGCAGCGGTACAACCCGGAAGCTGTAATTAACGTAGATGGGCTTATCTATTACTTTTGGAATGTTAGTGGCGTTGGCTACGGCTTCGTTGTATTTTTTTTCCTCAATTGCCGCCATGTGTGCAGCAGAAGTTATATCGTTTGCTCCGAACCAGCCCAGAATGTGGGAGTTGTTGCGTTCGTTAAGCTCTTGCCGTTTCAGTTTCAATTGCTCCAGTCGTAGCTGGGCTTGATCGTAAGCATGGTTGTAGCCTTCCTGATATCCAGTGATCCATTTGCTGCGGTATGATTTGGGACGAAAAGTTTTGCGATCAATTTTGGATACCACTTCGTTGATGAGGATGACCACGTCTGCGTCTTTGGCGGTCTTGGAGTTGAACATGTGGGTCTTGGCCAGTGTTTCGGTTTCCATGGGCAGGTCCACATCAAATCCTAAGCCGAACTCAATGCCGTGTTCTTTCATCAAGGTTTTACTGGTCACGCGTACAAAAGCGATCTTGCAGTCCGGCACTTCGGTGACCGGGAAACCGCGTTTTTGGGCTTCCTTCATGGTTTTGATGACCGTACGGAAAGATGGCTTTTTGCCATTGGCTTCCTTTTTGAGCAGGTCGCGGAAGTAATTGCCTTCCAGATTACGCAGGGTTTTCGCCGGGATAACGTCGCCGTACTCTTTGATCATGTGCGGTACGCCGTTTCCATGTGCGGAACCTACAGTGCGCTCAAGCAGAGCGGCTTGCGATTTGAGAAATTTCTTCTCATCCAGCTGTACGGGGTAGATGGAAAAAAAATTCGGTCCGGTTTTCAGTGGATATTTCTTAAACTGGGCTAACGCATTGGCCCTGATTTTAGATTCTTTTTCGTGAAATTTCTTTTTCAACTTGGACAGCTTGGGGGGAGTCTGGCCCAGATCACTTAAGATTGTGCTGGATTCGATTTCCTCAATGAGGTCACGGGCATTGTCGAGTTTTAGGCGGATCAGGGTCCACTTGCCGGATTTTTCAGGCCAGTGGATGGAAAGGATATTTGTGGTGGCTGCGGAAATTTTGGGGCGATAACGGTTTTTTAGATTGGAAGCTGCTTTGGTGATTTCTTCCATGGCTTCCGGATTTTCAAGGAAATAATTCCGGTTATCGAGCCAGATCTTTTCAGCTTCGGAAATTTATTGCGGTCCAGTGCCTGAGAAAATTTATCCTCGGGATCGGAGGAAATTACAGTTTCTTTGATATTTGTTTTTATAGATCGCGCTGCTCTGCATCCGCATATTGTAATAAGCAGGATTAACAGGCCCACGCCTACGATTTTTCTATTCAACGTATTCCTCCCCGGAAAAGCGTTTCCGCTTCATTTTGTCCTGAGAGGTGGTATCATAATAGCTTGTGCTATATCAAGAAGAACTAAGGGGCTACGAATCTTTGTTTATGGATGCGGTCATCCGTTCATGCAACCTTCTGGCTTGCAGGCAGAAAGCTTCCAAGCGGGCCTCAATGAGCTGAGGAAAGGGATTACCATCTGTTTCAATGGCTAAGAAGGGTAGTCGTGAGTCTGTCTCAAGTACTGAAGTTGCTTTTCTGCCGGCTGATCCGGCCCGGAATTTTTCATTGAGTACTGCCTCGGCCACCCGCGAGGGCATGCATCCGAAGGGACCGATGGAGATAACCCCGCAGGAGGGGGACATTATCTCATGCAAAGATGTGCCAACGGTGAGGATTGCTTCCCCGGTAAGTTGTTCAGAAATATGCGGTTTACCGTGGCTGACCACTTCGCGCACGTTTGGTCCGGGATAGAAGAGCATGCCGCTTTTCCCAAGAATATGGCGGATGCGTCGTTCAAAATATGATTTCACACCCTGTGTGATCAGGGTTTTGAGTTCGGCCTTGCCCTCAATGCTTTTGCGGTTCAGCCAGTCAGTGTATTTCATCCATTCCAGCACCGGGGCTACTCGTACAATAAAGCCCTGCTCAGTCAATTTTTCCGGCAGGCTGCGCCGAGCCAGCGGATCATGGCGCACGTATATTTCACCCAGCAGGGAAATGACCGGGTATTCCTGAACTGGTTTTGCCAGTTTGATTTTGGAAAGAGCATTTGCCGCTTTGCGCAAGGCTTTGGAGAATTCCTTCCAGCTTTTCATTGCACCCAGCAGGTCTTGGCGGACTTCCCAGAAAAGTTTTAGGGCAGCATCTTTATCCACTGCAGCAGTTGCGATGGTGGCGTGGATGTCCTCAAGAATGGACCCGGTAACAATGCCCTGCCACATGCCGAGAGTCACCCCGGTGCTGAGGCCTCCGTAGCCGTCAGTTGAGCTGGGGGCGAAGATGGCCAGATCCGGGATTTCCAGCCGTTCGATGAGGTCATTCATGAACACTGAATATTGCCCGAAGCGGCAGGGGCCTTTGGCCTTGGGCATCAGAAAGAGGGTCAGTTCATCTTCTGCTCGATTTTCCAGATATTCCAGCAAAGCCCCGGCAGTCAGTTGCAGGGGCAGACATTCCTTGCAGGATGAATTGTTGCGGCCCATTTTCAGGGCGGCTTCGTCGGCATGGGGCAGCACTTTGTAGCGAATGTTGTCCCGTTGCATGGATGCAGCTAAAAAGTCTGTGCTGATCTCGCCAAGGCTGGGGATAAGCAGGGTTACTTTCGGATCGTTTACCGCATGCCATTCGCCCTTGGAATCGGTTATCCCGGTAATTCCGTCTTGCGCTTCACAACGTGCAGGGCGGAATGGATCTTCTGTTGATTTCTGTGGTGCTTCCAAGCGTTTAAAACCGTCCACAATATCAAGAAATGCTTCAATGCGGGTTTCAATTCCGGCATCAGCAGTGTGGCTGTCCAGTTCAAGAGTCA
The DNA here is from genome assembly GCF_010470665.1 of Desulfovibrio sp. JC022. NCBI lineage: Bacteria > Pseudomonadati > Thermodesulfobacteriota > Desulfovibrionia > Desulfovibrionales > Desulfovibrionaceae > Desulfovibrio > Desulfovibrio sp. JC022. Next base: position 190,103 of record NZ_VOPZ01000001.1, read on the forward strand.
GTGAGGGCTTACGGCCCATGACTTTGCGGAAATGGCCTAGCAGAAAGGAATCCGGTCCGCAGGAAAAATTAGTAATGTAGGTGCCGAATAGCTTGGGATGTGCAGCTACCCGTTTTGCGGCGTCCATGATCTGTTCCCCGGTGGCCCAGTACATATTTAGCTCTTCACCACATTTTTCACTGCGAGGAAGCATGTCGCAAGGGATGATATTCACGCCGCGAGTGGCAAATTTGGCGGGGATTGATTTGTTGGCCCATGAGCTGAATGCATTATACGGCCTGCCGAAAAGAACCATGGATTGTTTGTCGTTTTTATCCAGCCCGGACATGAACTCTTCGCCCTTGTTGCGTAGGTCGGCAAAGAATTGTTCCTGTTCGGCGATGGCTGCTTCAAGAGCGTCCAAAGCTTGTTTAAGGTCCACTTTAAGTTTGGCTGCTGTGTGGAGCAGGGCTTTGCGTAATTGCTCTTTACCTTCCTGCATGTGGATGACCGGGGCTAGCAGGGAGCGATTTTCCAGTTCCGGGAAGGCGGATTTCAGATAGTAAGGTTCTCCCTGAACCAGTACGCAGGTGCAGGAACGGTCACCGCTTTTGAGCGGCATGGAGCGTAGGTGGGGCAGGAAAATATGATTCGTCTCAAGCTTAAGCAGCTCGCCCAGCCCGCCATGGGCCAGTTCCACCGGATGGCAGAAGGGCGCACCTTTCTGCTCGATTCCGTCAGAATCAATTTTCTCAGGCATCCTGATTCCGAAGCCCATTTTAGTGAAAAAAGTGTTGAAGAGCGGGAACCACGTATTCATGAGCAGGGAGCGGTTCATGCCTATGACCGGCTGGCCCTCCACTGGTTCAGTTAAATCGCGGAAGACCCGTTTTTCCCGCCAGAGCACGAGGTCTTCTTCCGGCTTGGCGTCCTTGGCTACTTTGGAATTATCAAAGCGGTTGCAGATACCGCCAAACGGGAAGGTCTTCCCTTTCACTTCAATGCGGGCAATGGAACAGCCGAGGTCGCAATCTCTTCCGGCCCCGTTGCAGATGAAGGGAGATTTGTAAGTGACTTCGCGTTTGGCTAGTTCGGCGGGGTTGAAGTTTCCGCTGGCAATGCTGCCCAGTTCGGCCCGTTTTGCCGCTTCAAGAGCTACTCCGAAGGCTCCGGTAAGTCCCGGATGGGGAGGAACAATGATTTCCTGTCCGGTTAACGCAGCCATGGCGGTGGGCACGGCCTTGTTATAGCAGACACCGCCCTGCATGAAAATTTTCTGCCCGACAGTGCGGTTGCCTTTAACCCGGTTGGAGTAGTTGATACAGATGGAGTAGACCAGACCGGCAACCATATCCTCGAGCGGAACACCCTCTTGCGCCGCAAGCTTGAGATCAGATCCAATGAAAGCCGCGCACTGGTCATTGAAGTTGGGCGGATTCTGTCCTTTAAAGGCCACCCCGGCAATGTCGGTTACATCAATGCCCAAAGTTTCTTTGGCACTTTCTTCCAGAAATGATCCGGTTCCGGCACTGCATGCTTCGTTCATGGCGTAGTCGCAGGGCACTGAGTTTTTTAGCCATGTATATTTGGCATCCTGCCCGCCGATTTCGAAAATTGTGTCCACCTCTGGATCGTAATGCACAGCAGCAGTGGCGTGGGCGGTGATCTCATTGATGATTCCGTCAGTTCCCGCATGCAGTCCGGCAATGTTGCGGCCTGATCCCGTTACGCCCATTACTTCGGCTGTGGTTCCGGCAGGCACTTGTGCAGCCAGATTTGCATATACCTTGCGCGAGGCCCCGATGGGATCGCCGTCCGTGCGCAGGTAGCATGAACCTATAATTTCGGTCCTCTCCAGATCAAGCAGCACGCCTTTAGTTGTGGTTGAGCCTACATCAAGACCTATGGCCAGCTTGTTTCCGGGGATGAATTCAGCCTGTGTACTCTCATGAAATTTTACGGAATCAGTGAAGTTTTTAAGCGGTGGCAAAAAGGTGAATGCGGTATCACCGCTATGAATGAGAGAGTTGCAATCTTCAGGCAGCAGGTTGCCGTTCTCGGAAGCCCAGATTGCCGCGCCAAGAGCCTCAAAGCAGTGCCCGTGTTCCGGCAGCAGCAGGTCCGGGATTTCCCGGCGCAGTTCATTGACCATGAATTTGTTCTGTGAACAATTACCGATCAGGGCTACTTTTTTCGAAGGCAGTTTGCGGAGCAGTTCAATGCATTTTCCAGCCATCATGCGGGCCAGTCCTGCAACTACAGCTTCCTTTTCCACTCCCTTGTTCAGGGCGTGGGTGCAATCGCTTTTGCAGAATACCGAACAGCGCCCGGAAACCTTATGCGGTTCACTCATTTCCATGGTGGACATGTCATCTATGTTCAGGCCCATGCGTCCCAATTGCTGGACAAGAAATTCTCCGGTACCGGATGCGCATTTATTACCGGTGTGCACGGTTTCCACCTTACCGTCGGCATCAAGCAGGTAGGCCATGAAGGTTTCGCCGCCTGCGCTGAGCACTGTGCGGTAACCATCTTCTATGAACTTTTGATATGTAAGGGCAGTCTCAAGGGCCTGCGGTTCGGAAATGGTGGGCAGGTCCAGCAGATGGCGGAATTTACGTCCGGTTACGGCAGCCGGGATGTCTTGCGGCAATTCCAGTTCCTGTAATCCTTTAATCACGGCTTGCGCGGGATTACCTTCGTGGTTCAGTGAAATTGATTTGAGGATTTCAATTTTGCCGTTATCGTTCCCGGTCAGGACCATGCTGACTGAGGAAGCTCCGGCGCAAATTCCCAGTGAAATTGTCATTTGATCAGTTGAGGGCTGGCTAATTTTTAAGTGCGGGTAGTTCAATTTCAAAAACCTTGTTCCAGAATTTTCCGGTCACGAAAAGCCGTTTTCCGGCTGCATCCCAGGCAATGCCGTTGGCGGCTTCGGCCTTTTCCCCGGCAAGGGGGCGTAAGGAGGATATATCAAGCCAGAATTTTACTTTGCCATTTATGGGATCAATGGCTGCGATGCGGTCTTTTTTCCAGATATTGCTGAAAATCAGGCCGTTTATATATTCAAGTTCATTGAGCCGATGGATATTGGCAATACCATCGGTGACCCGTAATCTTTTGATACGGGCGAAATCGTAGGGGTCCCTGAAGGTGATCACTGAAGAACCATTGCTCTGGTATATGAATTGTCCATCCGTGGTCAGGCCCCATCCTTGCCCTTTGTATTTGAAGAATCCTTTGCGGGCAAGAGAAGCGGAGTCATATATATAACATTTGCCCGAACGCCATGTTAGCTGGAATATTTTGTTGTTCCAGTAACAGATACCTTCACTGAAAATATTTTCATCATTTTTGACCATGGTACGCACAATGCCGCTTTCCAGCTCTATCTTACGCAGTGAGGAGCGTCCTCGCTTGCCTGTACTCTCGTATAAGTAGCCGTCGTGATAGAAAAAACCCTGCGTGAATGCCGAATCATCATGCGGGAACTGGGTAACCAGCTTGCAGCGGATAACCGGGACACCATTTGTTTTGCGGGCATAGCTTTTTAGCCCGAAAAAGTGCAATATAAAGATGGCGGTAATTAATATTAAAATTGGACGGTATTTTTGCATCGGGCTGAAGCCTAGCTGATTTCTTTTTGATGTTCCAGATACAGAAAGCTTATTTTTTATTTAGTAGCTGGAACTCTAAATGGAAATGGATTAAATGCCGATCAAGTGAGTGTAGATGAGGGGTTTGCAACAATCTCAAGCCCGACCTTTTTTTTGGTCGCCGGAGTCTAATGCAATGAGTACTGGAACCTCATTATTCGACTATACTCCTCCTGCCGATCAGGTAGTTGAAGAGGAAACCGAATTCGTAACGGTGGTGTCGTTGCGTTCGGATTCCCATAAACCAAAAGGCAAGAAATACTGGCTGGCCAGTAAGCTTGATGATGAACGTTTTGAACTGCTGCTTCTGAATGAGAACAGGGTTCCGGCAGGTGATCCTGAAATAATCAGCAGTGGAGAATTTGCAGCCCATTACTCCCTTGAGCTGGACTATTACCAGCAGCATGTGCGTCCGGCTATGGAACAGCAGGATGGGCGGCTCAGCAGGGGGGAGGCTCATCGTGAGCAGGGCGAGTTCTACAGTGCGGAGATGGAGTACGCCGACGCGCTGGCAGTGGACGAAGAGAATGTCCGCGCAACTTTCGGACTTGGTCTGACCTATCTCGAGAAAGGTGACGTGGAAAGGGCGCAGGAAGTTTTTGCAAAAGTCCTGCAACTAAAGTCCGCTTTTACTACCGAACATAAACACATGTTCAATGATTTCGGCATATCCATGCGCAAGAACGGCATGTATCGCGAAGCCCTGCAATACTACAATCGGGGTGTTGATCTCGACAGTGCCGATGAAAATCTTTTTTTCAATATTGCCCGCACCTATTATGAATCCGGAGACTGGGAAAATTGTTTCCGCCACCTGACCATGTGTCTTGAAAAGAATCGGGGCATTCAGGAAGCCCAGAAGTTTTGCCATTACCTGATCAAAAAAACCGAAGAAGATGAAACCATGCTTCGTGAAATGGGAGCAGGGGATAAAGGCAAGACCTTGCGCAGTGACATCCTGAATCTGTTTCGCAAGATGCAGGTTGCAGCCGGGGTGGAGCTTGACGATGCCATTGAAAAGACACACGAAATCAGGGACCGCATGATCGCCCTTGAAGAGGAGGACATGCAGATGAAGGAAATTGAAAAAGACCTCTACAAAGTTGATGGCGATTTCTAACTGCTAGGGCAGTTTCAGCAGATTTTCCCGCGCTCCGATCATAATCAGCACATCATTTTCGCCCAGCGGCTTATTGGCCTTGGGCACGAAATTCAGTTCTTCAGATCCATTTTTGCGGATAGCGATGACCTGCACCTGATAATTGTTGGTCAGGTCAAGGTCGATAAGTGTTTTTCCGGCCCAGTCCGCGGCCTCTCGTTCTTTGATCAGGATATCGTTACCCATGGAAAGGTACTCGACCATGCCCGGTGTGGAAAGTTTATGGGCCAGCTGTTTGGCAGCAAAATGTTCCGGGAAAACAACGTAATCCACACCCATCTTGCTCAGAACTTTTTTATGCGCCACGCTGATAGCCTTGACCCATATTTTGTTGACCCCGATTTCCTGAAGGTTGAGGACCACCAGCACGCTTGCTTCCAGCGAATCGCCAGTGGAAACCACAACATAATTGAAATCCTGAAAGCTTAATTGCTCCAGAGTTTGGGGGTCTGTTCCATCGGCCTGAAAAACCTGTGCAAGGTATGGCTTGGCAGCCTTGACCCGTTCTTCGCTGGTGTCCACGCCCACAACGTTATGACCCAGCCTGCGCAGGTTCAAGGCCAGTTCCAGACCAAATTTACCAAGGCCGATAACGCCTACTTCTATTTTTTTTTCTGTCATATTTAGATGCCTCTCTATCCTAATGGTAAATCGTCTTCCGGTAATCTGTAACGTGGTTCTTTCTGCCAGCTGTTAATGGCTGTTAAAAGCCAGACAGGTCCGAGTCTTCCTACGAACATTAAAAATATTATGATGGATTTTCCGGGTCCGCTCAAGTCCGGGGTTACTCCGGTTGATAGGCCGACTGTTGCAAAGGCGGATATGGCTTCGAAAGTGATTTCAATGAAATGTCCGCGCACTTCGCTGTGCGGCAGGTGGCTTCCTTCGGTAATGCTCAGAAGAATGATGGCTGAACCGAGGATTACGCTGGCGATGGTCAAAAGGGTCAGGGCGCGGTTAACGCTTTCTTCTGTGAGTGCATACCAGCCTACTTTCACCTGCGAATGGCCTTTGATCTTGGAAATGATGAAGCCCAGCCAGGTGCGGAAGGTAGTTGTTTTCAAGCCCCCGGCGCATGATCCCGGTGAACCGCCGATGAGCATGAGTCCGATCATGATCAGCAGGGAAATATTGGTCAGCCCGGAAATGTCTATGCTATTGAATCCTGCGGTTCGGCAGGTCACAGACTGGAACAGGGCTGTAATTTCATTGACCATAGATCCTTCAACTTTGTGGACTTTGAAGCTTTCAGCAAAAAATATGGCCAGCGCGCCGCCGATAATCAGGAAAACGCTTGTCTCCAGTACAATGCGCGTGTGCCAGCTTAAGGCATGGGCTGAAATTTCGGTTTTGCGTCTGCGGATGAAATTCATGAGCTTCTGCCACAATTCTGTCATCACGTAAAAACCCAGACCGCCCATAATAATCAGGGCCATGAAGACCGTGTTGATTCCAAGGTGGTCCTTCCATGTGGTTAGGCTGTCCGAATAGAGCGAGAATCCAGCATTACAGAAGGCCGAAATGGAATGGAAAATCGCTGAGAATCCGTAAAATCCTACCGGGTCCATGCTATTAAGCATCAGGGCACCGATTGCTTCTATGGAAAGTACCGCCGTGACCACACCCACAATGAATTTACCGATATTAAATGACGGATCATGAATTAGCGTCTGACTGACCGCAATACGGTCCGAGGCACTGACTTTTTTGCCCAGCAGGTAGATTACCAGACTGGCATAAGTCATAATACCCAGCCCGCCCAGCTGGATCAGGAAGAGAATGACACTCTGCCCGGTGCGGCTGAAGAATGTCCCGGTGTCCACCACCGCAAGCCCGGTTACGCAGACTGCTGAGGTTGCCGTGAAAACAGCATCAAGAAATGAAAGCTCCTTTCCCGGATGGCAAATGTCCAGCTTGAGCAGCATTCCACCAATCAAAATAGTGGCGAGAAATGCATAAATGGGCATCCAGAAAGGAGAAGTCGCTTTGGATTTCATCAAGATAATTTACGCTTGAGTTATGAAGATAGCAAGTTTGCCTATTTCCCCGTCCGTTTTCGATACTCAGCAAGCTTTTCTTCCACTTCTTCCCAGCGCATGAAGGTGGTTTCGTGTTCTTCTTCAAGTTTTTCGAGTTTAGATTGGGTTGCAGCCATTTCTCCGCCGGATTTTTTGTAGAACTCCGGGTCGGCCATGAGAGTCTGTATCTCTTCGATGGACCCTTCAAGCTCTTCGATTTTTCCGGGAAGCTCGACGATTTCCACTTCGAGAGCTTCGAATTCGCGCTGTTCCTTATAACTGAGTTTTTCCGGGCGTGCGTCCGGGGATTTTTTCGGTTTGGGCTTGGCGGCTTTGGGCTTGCCTTCCATTTCCAGCTGCGGACGCTGGCGTACCCAGTCGTCGTAACCGCCAACGTAGTCGTTTACCTTTGCATTTCCGTCAAAAGCCAGTGTCCCGGTAACCACGTTGTTCAGGAACGCACGGTCATGGCTGACGATGATGACTGTGCCGGGATATTCCATGATGCGGTCTTCCAGCAGTTCAAGGGTTTCGGCGTCAAGGTCGTTTGTCGGTTCATCCATTATCAGCAGATTGGATGGGCGGGTGAAAAGGCGCGCCAAAAGTAAACGGTTGCGCTCACCGCCGGAAAGTACACTTACCGGGGAATTAGCCCGGTCCGGGGAAAACAGGAAATCCTTCAGGTAACCCATGACATGCTTGTTGCGACCATTGATGGTTACGGTATCGTTTCCGTCAGCCACAGAGTCGCGCACGGATTTGTTGGGGTCGAGCTGTTCGCGGTGCTGGTCGAAATATGAAATTTCAAGCTTGGTTCCCAGCTTAACGCTGCCTGAATTCGGTTTGAGATTACCCAGCAGCACTTGGATGAGGGTTGTCTTTCCCGCCCCGTTGGGCCCGATGATACCGATGCGATCCCCGCGCATGATGGAGGTGGACAGGTCCTTGAAGATAGGATTGTGATCCCATGAGTAGGAGGCATTAACGGTCTCGGCAACCACTTTACCGGAACGTGCTGCCTCCTGAATTTCAATAGTGGCTTTTCCAGTCCGTTCGCGACGCTGTTTGCGTTCGTCCCGCAGTTTTTTGAGTGCGCGCACGCGCCCTTCATTACGGGTGCGGCGGGCCTTGATACCCTGCCTGATCCATACTTCTTCGCGGGCCAGTTTTTTGTCGAATTCGGACCAGTTCTTTTCCTCGGCAGAGAGGAGTTCTTCTTTACGCTTGAGGAAGGTGTCGTAATCGCAGGACCAATCCGCGAGGTTGCCGCGGTCCAGTTCAATGATCCGGGTGGCGATTTTGCGCAGAAACATGCGATCATGAGTGATGAAAATCAGGGTGCGGATGTTCTTGACCAGAAATTCTTCAAGCCAGGCAATGGAGTCGATATCCAGATGGTTGGTTGGTTCGTCAAGCAGAAGGATATCCGGCTTGCTTGCCAGTGAGCGGGCCAGCAGGGCGCGTCTCTTAAGTCCACCGGAAAGGGTTTCAAAGCGCATCTCAGGACTGAGTGACAGACGGGAGATGACCATTTCAATGGTGGTCAGGGCTTCCCAGCCGCCGTGCTTCTCCATGATTTCTTCTACTTCGGAAAGCTTGGTTACATCGCCGCCGTTAGCAACTTCGAGACTTACGGTGTGGTAGCGGGTCAGTGCTTTACCCAGATCGCCGAGGCCCCCGGCAACAACTTCGAAGATAGTTCCTTCCAGCACTTCAGGCACTTTCTGGGAAAGGCGAGCCACGCTGACCCCTTTCTGAAAAGAAATGTTACCGCCGTCAGCTACGAGGTCTCCGCTCATGAGCCGGAGCAGGGTGGACTTGCCTTCACCGTTACGCCCGACAATACAGATCCGCTGCCCCTCTTCCACTTGAAAGGAAACTTTGTCCAGCAACTGCGGGCCGCCGAAGGTCATGGAAAGATCACTTACACTCATCAAAGCCATTAGTTTAACTCCGCACTATACTTGATTAAAAATATAATATAATTAAAGACAGGGGTGATTGTTTTTAATAGTATCTCAAACTTGAGGGCGGCAGTGTAGAATTTTGTCGCCAAAAAGGAAAGTCTGTTAAATTGTGTTGAAAGGGTGTCTTTCAGGTTGCAATTTGTTGACGAAAGCCTGAGCTTAGGGCAGATAACCCCTAATACTGCTCCTGAGAGAGCATTTGGATGAATAATATTTTTCAACCCCTGTCATAATGGCGGGTGGGACATACATAAAATGAGTACCGGCGACAGATTACTGGACATCTTTCAGGACGAAACACTTGAACGGCTCGATAATATCGAAACCGGGCTTTTGCAGTTGGAGAACAGCCCTGCGGATCTTACTCCGGAGCTGATTAATTCCATTTTCAGGGATGCCCATTCCATCAAGGCCGGGTCCAACCTGCTTAAGCTGACCGTTATTGAGGAGCTTTCCCATAAGCTGGAGAATGTTTTAGAGATGGTTCGTTCCGAAGGGTTGATCCCTACTGAACTTATTATCACCGCTTCTCTGGAATCCGTGGATAAGCTGCGCTCTCTGACCGAAGACGTACTTAACAGCAACACCAAGAGTATTCGCTTGCAGAAAACCATGTTGGAGGTTTCAGTACAGCGTGCTTTGGCGGGTGAGAGTTAGATATAAATTTTGTATGGAAATTTTAAAGCCCCCGTACTGAGATCAGTGCGGGGGCTTTGTTTAGGATTCCTGAGTATTCAGCTTAAACTTTTTCTGCTATTTCTTTGCCCCATTCAGTGATGGCATTCCGCTCCGGGTCACCGTCCACTTTTAGGCTGTCGCCTATGACCACAGCACCCATTTTTTCGAGTTTTTCTTCAATGGCATCCACTGCGCCGCAAAAATAAGTGTAGTCGGAATCCCCGCAGCCGAATACGGAGACTTTTTTGCCTTTTAAGTCAGCTTCTTCAAGGGCATCATAGAGAGGAATAAAGTCATCCTGCAATTCGATCTCTTCTTCACCCCAGGTGGAGCAGCCGAAGAGTACAATGTCGTAGCCGTTGCCGAGGTCGGCAACACTTACATCAGTAACGTTTTTCAGTTCTACTTCGATTTCTTTGTTTTCAAAAGCTTCAGCCACATATTCAGCGGCTGTTTCAGTATTACCGGTAGTTGAGCCGTAAACGATCAGTGATTTGGACATGATGTCCTCCTTTATTCTGTGATCGGGTTGATAACTTAACTTGCTTTGTAGTGATGTTGAAATTCAAAGTCAATATCATTTTATAAAATAATTAAGAATAGGTTAAAATATCGGGCAAGGGCTGATTGAGTGTTTACGCCGCACCTCAGTGGTGTTATGGGGTACTTAAGACTGATCGGTGAATCCGGCATGGTCTGCGCCTGAAATAGGCCTGCCGTGTCTTACCGGACTCTGCCTCCCCGGCAGGGTGTAAGGTCCAACTTCATTTACAACTTGTATAGATTGCGTGAGATTTTCTGAATCTCAGCGTTCAATGCTACCCTATTATTCCGGCCGATTTTTCCTGCTGTTTTCTGCATAGTCTGTTATATTCAGATTTCATCCTTGCAGTATTTTTTTATTTAGCGCCATCAAACCGGCCCGGATTTCTTTTCAACTTCAAATAATACGGAGGTCATTATTATGAGTGTTCAACTTGATGTAACCGGTTTGGATTCTTGGGGTTTCAATAACGACGGGCCGCTGATTATCGCCGGTCCCTGTAGTGCGGAATCCCGCGAGCAGCTTTTGGAAACCGCCCGCGGCATTAAAGACAAGGGTGTTCACCTGTTGCGTGCAGGTATTTGGAAACCGCGTACACGTCCCGGCTGCTTTGAAGGTATGGGCGAAGAAGGTCTCAAATGGCTGGTTGAAGCCAAGGAAGAAACCGGACTTCCCATTTCTTGTGAAACCGCTACTCCCGAACATGTGGAACTCTGTCTTAAGTACGGTGTAGATATGATTTGGGTCGGCGCACGGACTACCGTAAACCCCTTTGCCGTACAGGCTCTGGCGGATGCTCTTAAGGGAACTGACATTCCCGTGCTGGTAAAAAACCCCATCAACCCTGATGTGGAACTCTGGCTTGGTGCTCTTGAGCGTATCAATAAGGCCGGGGTCAAAAAACTCGGTGCTATCCATCGCGGTTTTTCTTCCGCCCGTGCCAGCGAGTACCGCAATGCTCCCAACTGGAGAATTTTTATTGAGCTGCGTCGCCGCACCGAAGGCATGCCCATAATCTGCGACCCCAGCCATCTTTGCGGTAAGCGTGAACTTATCCCTGCAGTGGCCCAGAAATCCCTCGATCTCCTTTTTGACGGTCTGATGATCGAATCCCACATCAATCCTGATGTGGCTCTCAGCGACAGCAAGCAGCAGTTCACCCCTGAAGATCTCGGCAAGGTTCTGGCTGATCTTGAAGTGAAACATGCAGCTGCGGAAGATGAAGAATTTGCTCTGCGCATGGAAAGCAAGCGTAACCGCCTTGTTGAAATTGATGATGCCATTGTTGAACTTCTTGCCGAGCGCATGGCACTTGGCCGCAAGATCGGTAAGATGAAATGTGAGCGCAATATTGCCCTCTTGCAGCCTGCGCAGTGGAAGAAAACTGTTGAGAAGCGTACCCGCGAAGGTGTTGCCCGCGGTATGGATGAACACTTCATGCTCCGTATTTTCCAGTACATCCATGAAGAGTCTCTGCGTCAGCAGGAATGTGTGTTGGCCGGGGAAGAATAATGGACAAGGTCAATGTTGAGCTGCGCGGTGAGTTCGATAATTCCTATGAGATCAGCGTTGACTACTCCGTCATGGATGAACTTGTCGCGGACCTCAAGGCTAGGAAGTACGGACATACCCCGGTAGTTATCTGTGATGAAAATACCCGTGAGCTTTTCGGCCATACTTTGGTCGAAAAGCTCGCGCTTGAAGATGTTGATCCGTTGATGCTCACTGTACCTGCCGGGGAGAACAGCAAGTCCCTTGATGTATTCGGTTCTCTGCTGGAAGCCATGCTTGAGGCCGGGATTACCCGTCAGGATGTGGTCGTAGCCCTTGGTGGAGGCGTGGTCGGTGATCTCTCCGGTTATGTTGCGGGTAGCTACATGCGCGGCATTAATTTCGTGCAGGTACCCACAACATTGCTGTCACAGGTGGATTCCTCTGTGGGCGGCAAGGTTGCGGTGAATATCAAGCATTGGAAAAACTATTGCGGCATGTTCTATCAGCCCAAGCGTGTTTATACGAACATTTCAGCTCTTGAGTCTCTGCCTGAACGGGAAATTCTCAGCGGGCTGGGCGAAGTGGTTAAGACCGCTTTCATTGCCGACCGTGATTTGGTGGATTATCTGTCCGCCAATGCGGAAAAAGTCCGTTCTCTTGATAGCGAAGTTATGGCCAAGGTTGTGGCTCGCTGCTGTGAAATCAAAGCCGATGTGGTCATTCGCGATGAAAAAGAGGGCGGGGTGCGCCGTATCCTCAACTATGGTCACACTGTTGGGCATGCCATTGAAACATTTGCCGGATATGAGATCTCTCACGGTGAGTGCGTGGCATGGGGGATGCGTATCGTAGCCCGTGCCTGCCACAAGGGTGGGATGCTTTCCGCTGAAGATCTTAAGTTGCATGAAGAACTTATGGATAAGCTTGGTCTTGCCACCGGAAAGCTCGACATTGAGCCTGCCAAGATCATGCAGCTTATGCAGAAGGATAAGAAGGTCAAGCAGGGCGCGGTGGTAATTGTCGGCCTTGATAGGTTGGGCAATGCAGTGGTTTGCGAAGATTTTTCGCTTGAGTTGATTGAAGCTGAGCTTGAAAAGATGGCGTAAGAATGCCTCCGGCGGCTTAAACCCTTTTGGGAAAAGGGTTTAAGAATCTTAAAACTTTTTATTAAGCTTCGCTACCTAGCTTTAAAGTCTATTGAAAAATTAAATAAATTGCGGGGAACTGGTTGTTTTTCCAGTTTCCCGCTTTATATTTTGGGCCAGAAACAACAAGGAGTTCCCATGAAAGATATTTCCACCAAGCTGGTCAATGCGGGCAAAGACGAGGCCCTGCAAGTTATAGATACCATTAATCCGCCTTTGCATCGCGCTTCAACTGTCCTTTTTGATTCCTACGCCGATATGCTCAAGGCGAATAAGGGTGAGTATGAAGGCATTGATTACGGAACCTGCGGTCTTGGTGCTCAGAAAGCTTTTGAAGCTGCCATGGTTGAGCTTGAGGGTGCGTATGGCTGTAAGTCTTTTCAGTCCGGTATTGCTGCTATTGCCATGGTGCTTATGGCTTATACAAAGCAGAGTGATCATATTCTGATTTGCGATAATGTTTACGGCCCGACCCGCCATTTCTGTGATGGATTCCTCGCAAAGTACGGTGTTGAAACCGAATATCTGCCCTCTGATGCCGGCGCAGGAGTAGTTGATTACATTCGCGAAAATACAAAGTTGTTGTTCATGGAATCTCCCGGCTCAAATACATTTGAGATTCAGGATATTTCCGCCATCACCGAAGTCTGCCGCACAAAAAGTGTAGTTACAGTCATCGATAACACATGGGCTACTCCCTTATATTTCAATCCCTTTGAGCATGGCATTGATGTTTCCATTCAGTCCTGCACCAAATATATCACCGGGCATTCTGATATTTTGCTGGGCACTGTTTCCACCAATGAGCAGAGTTGGGATACTTTTAATAAATGCTGCGGTCTTTTTGAAGTTTATGCCGCGCAGGAAGATTGTTACCAAGGCTTGCGCGGTCTGCGGACTCTGAAAGTTCGGCTCAAGGCTCATGAGCAGGCTGCTCTTGAAGTTGCTAAGTGGCTGGCGAATCATGAAATGGTCGAATCTGTGATCCATCCGGCCCTTGAAAGCCATCCCCAGCATGATCTCTGGGAACGTTACTTCAAAGGTTCCAGCGGGCTTTTCGCTTTCACCCTCAAGGAACAATACGAAGATATCGATCACTCGCCATTTGTGGACAACCTCGAACTCTTCGGTCTCGGCTACAGCTGGGGCGGCTACAAAAGTCTGATCACCGGAGGCAAGTTCCGGCGCACCAACCATTTTGGATACGAGGGGAAAACACTTTTCCGCTTAAATATAGGTCTGGAAGATGTGGAAGATTTGAAGGTTGATCTGAAGCAGGGGCTTGAGCAGTTGAAGGGCTAATATTTCTTCCCATCCTGTCTGTCCGCGCTAAGTGCGAAGCATACTAAAAGGTTTTGAAAGGATGGGGTCCGGGGAAGGAAAACTTTTGCAAAAGTTTTCCTTCCCCGGTCGCCGGAGGCGAAAATATTTTAATTAAAGCGCGTAGCGCATCAACTAATTCTTAGCCGCCTGCAAATAAATCTTCTGAAATTCCGGTATGCCCACTTCTTCAGCCCAGTGCAGGTAGAGTGACTTTAGAAAATTGCGGCGCAGCTCCGGTGCAGCTTTAATGCGGTTTTTTATGGCCGCTTCCACATCCATCTCTTCAATTACATTATGCAGGGTCTGCGCGCGGTGGATGATGCGATGTGAGCTTTCGATCAATTTATTACCCTGCCGAGCAAGGCGTTCCCGTAATTCTTCATCATTTATTAGAAGATTATACTTTCCAAGCAGGTCTTCAACGTTGTTGGGTTCATAGGTCAGCAGATGAACTCCATCCTCAAAAATATCAAAGAATCCGTTTTCGATTTTGGGAGTCAGTAGACATGCAGCGCAGGCGAGGGCTTCAAATACCCGGAAATTGAGGTCGCCGCGTTCGGCAATGTTGAGCACTACTTTTGCTCTGGGAAAAAGTTTGCTGAAATCGCCTTTAGTAATGTGCAGACCGGGCACATGTTCAGCTACTTTATCGAGAAAAATTTTTCTTTCCGGGGTCAATTCCGCGCTGACATTACCTACAAAGAGCAGGTCCCATTCTTTTTGTGTTTCGGATGGAACATGATGGTCCATGACAATGGGCGGAAACCAGAGCAGCCGTGATTCCTTTAAACGGGGAGCAAAACGGTCCAGATGATCCTTCAGGCTGACCAGACAGATATCGAATCCTTGGGCGTAAAAGGGGTACCAGCTGTGGATGTGGGTATCGATGCAGTGAAAAATGGTCAGGCAGGGGAAGTTTTCCACGCCTGCAAGGGGCGGAGCGATAGAGCGGTCGGCATAGACCACGGCATAAGGCTTAGTTCCGGTCTTTTCCAGAATATCCTGCCAAGTGAATACCTGCTGCCCCTGGATGGGGATGTGGACTGTTTTGTAGCCCAGTTCATCCATTCCGGTGCGGAAAAAGGTATTTCCGACCCATGCTATGATTTTGGTTTCTTGCTTGTTCACGAAGAGAAGATACCAATTAATCTTATTATTTGAAAGAGGCGGTCTCGGGTGTGCTTTTTACTTGAGCATATCGATCAGGGAGGGTTCATCAAGATCGAGGGATGGGATAAATTTTACCCCGAAGACAGTGTCTTCCTGCCAGACAGCGACGGCCTTCTGGCTGCTGAGAAATCCAATTCTGTCATTAAATATGCAACCCCGGAAAAAAAGAACGTCGTCCCGCTTTATCCTATTGGAATCGCAGCTTGAATTGGTCATGAACTTCATTCCTTCCGTGGAAATATTGAGTATGGTTATATCAAGGTTTCCACCTGTTGACGCGGCAACGTCGCATTGCCGAAAAAAACCGTTGATGGATTCCAGCTCTATCCTTGTCTGTTTGCGTCGGTCTGATAATGTATTCATATTTACCTCCCCAAGGGGAAAGAACACTATGATTCAATAAAATTCAAGTGAATTATTTTTTATGTTATTTGAGAATTATCATTTTAAATCATACCTTATTACTCTGTTTCGTCTTTTCAAATGTTTACTGCTCGGCGGGTTAGATCAGTCTTGCATACAAGATTTGCAGGATTATTGAAAAATCATTGTTTTAGCTATTTGATGAGTTATTGACGGTTGAGTTGTTTCACACATAGACTGATTATAAACAGGGCGAGATCAGGAGTACGGGGAAAATTATGGGAGCAGAGAAGCTTCATAAGTATATATCGGAGTTGAAAGAGCAGCTGGAGCTACAGACCTTGCTGGCGGATTCTTCCTCTGAAGCTATCGGCGTGTTTGATGAGAAGGTGCGTTGTGTGGCTGTGAACAGGGAAGTGCTGGAAGTTCTGGGCTATACCCATGATGAAGTCATTGGCATGGGCGGGTTGGATCTTGTAGCTGAAGAGTATCGCGAATTGGTGCGGGAAAACATTTCCAGCAGGTACGAGCAGCCTTATTTTGTCATGGGTAGACGTAAGGACGGTTCTACTTTTCCTGCTGAAATCCGGGGGCGTACAGTGCAGCTTCGGGATAAGACCTACCGCATTTCAGCTATACGTGACATTTCTTATCTGAAAGCAACTGAAATGGAATTGCGCGAAACCCTGCATGAGTTGAAAATTATTTTTGAAAGTAGCAAAGCCGGGATGATGTTCTTGAAGGGTGGGCGAATCCTGAAAAGGGCAAATCAGGCTCTTGCCGATATTCTGGGTTATGAGTCGCCTGCTGATATGGTCGGCTTGGGTATGATTGATCTGCACCTTACCGAAGAAAAATTTCATGAATTTGGTAAGTTATATTACTACACCCTCGTAAATAAAGCTCAGGTAAATATTGAATATCAGCTGAAGCGTAAGGACGGAAAATTTGTGTGGTGTTCTCTGTCCGGTCAGGCCGTGGATGTGAATGTTCCTGCTGACTTGAATCGCGGGGTGCTTTGGGTTGTGAATGATATTTCTCAGCGCAAGGCGGAAGAGAAGCGGCTGTTGTTGCTGGCAACCACAGACAGTCTTACCGGGGCCTACAATCGCAGGGAATTTTTTCGGCAGGTTGAATTGTTTATGCAGGGAGATAAACGTAATCCAGCTGGTCCGTCTATGTTGATGGTTGATCTTGATAATTTTAAAAAGATAAATGACGCCCATGGGCATGAGGCTGGGGATGCAGTGCTGCGTCATTTTGCTGATATCTGTCGCAGTGTGATCAGGGATGATGATGTTTTTGCCCGCATGGGCGGGGAAGAGTTTGCAGTTTTTCTGCCCGGAACAGACCTTGCCGGAGGTATTGCTGTGGGAGAAAGGTTGTGCCGGAAATTTGCAGCGAGTGAAATTTCCATACAGTCTGGGATTATTAAGTGTACTGCAAGCATCGGGGTAGCCTCCATGAATTCGCGCAGGCTCGATACGAACAGGTTGTTGCGCATGGCGGATATGGCCTTGTACGACGCAAAGGAGTCCGGTCGAAATCTGGTCTGTTTTTATGATTGATTTTTTTAATGTCTCATTCCGCCCATTGAATTTGTTTTAACTCTTGGCTAAAGCCGCTAAAAAAGTTAAATGATTATGCTATAGGAAGTTGTAATAAAGTATTTAATGCGGCCTGAATTTCAGGGGATGGTCGTAACTAATAAAGTCAGGAGAAAGTGGTGAGGAAGTTACTTGTTGTTTTCGCATTGATCGGAATGATGCTTTCCGGGTGCGTGTACGTTAATATGGATGTCGAGAATAAACCTGTTCCGGGCACTGATTTCAGCGATTTTAAAACTTTTTCTTTTAAGCAGAAAAGCGAATCCAAGAAGGATCTTGAAGCTATTCTGCTCAATACTGCCAAGCTGGAACTGGAAGCCAAGGGTTTTAAATATGACCCGAATTCACCCGATTTCGTGGTAGTGGTTAATTTCGGTTCCAAGGCATTCATGGAAAGGGGAGTTACCTACAAAAGGGAAGCTTACGAGTACGATTATATCAGCAAGACCAACTCTGAAATAGGTGTGGTCAAGACCGCTGATGCCCCCCGTGTGGATAACACCGTGCGGATCTATCTGATGACTCCCCATGATGAGGGTTTGAAAACATACCTCTGGCGCGGAAAGGCCACCAGTCAGGACCGTGAAGGTCTGGATATTGTCGGTAAATGTCTGGTCAAAGGCGCGTTGCTGAAATTTCCCGCAGTTGATGGAAAGTTTCGTGAGAAGTTGAATGTAAGGGATTGCGAATAAACGATCATTTTAAATAGTTGCTAAAAAAGAAGCCCCCGGACAACTCCGGGGGCTTCTTTTTTGGTCTGGTGGAAAATTTTCGTGGGTACTTGACTTCGATGAAGATGAATGGCATTCCTTGATCACTATATAACAATATTTTTATATATTGAATTTGATTTGTATGCGCCCGCAGGAAACGGAAGATGGTGAAAATCCGTCGCAGGCGCGCTGCTGTAACCGGGCATAATTCAGGGTGATGGTGTCGATTCACTGTTTTGAGAACGGGAAGGATCGATACTGTGCGTCAAACTGTCCGGAAGCCAGAAGACGTCCTGCGGGAGTGAGTGCCGGACCTCGCGAACAGGTCTGTGAAACAGGGATAAATATCTCGGTCACTTGAAACACGGAGAATTATTATGCTGACGCACACTTTAGGTTATCCCAGAATGGGCAGTAACCGCGAACTCAAACGTAAACTTGAATCATACTGGAGAGGTGAAGCCGGGGCGGATGATCTCGCACTTACTTCCAGAAAATTGCGTGAACTGCATTGGGATGACCAGAAGCAGGCTGGAGTTGATCTGATACCGGTAGGTGATTTTTCCTACTATGACCACATGCTTGATAATGCAGTCAGGTTCGGTGTTATCCCCGGCAGATATAATGTGGAAGGAAACAAAATTTCCCTTGATGATTATTTCAGGATGGCCCGTGGTGAAGCTGGAGAGAACGGCGTGGCGGCCATGGAAATGACAAAGTGGTTTGATACCAACTACCATTACCTCGTGCCTGAATTTAAAAGTGACCAGAAGTTTTTTCTTGCCGATACATCTTTGCTTGAACAGGTTGATGAAGCGGCTTTGCTTGGGCACAGAATCAAGGCCGTCCTGCCCGGACCATTGACCTTTTTGCTGTTGGGTAAGTGCGCGGATCAGGAATTTGATCGTTTGGATTTGTTGGAAAACCTGCTGCCAGCTTACGTGGAACTAATTGAGAAGCTCTCCGCCAAATGCGAGTGGATTCAATTTGATGAGCCTATTCTGGCCCTCGATCTCGACGAGTCGGTGCGTAAGCTTTTCAACCCTGTTTACCGCACCTTTAAAGAAGCAGCCTTAAATTCCAAAATTCTTGTTGCCTCCTATTTTGGAGGTCTGGGTGATAATCTTGAAACTGCTACCTCTTTGCCTGTCGATGCTTTGCATGTTGACCTCGTACGCGGTTCACAGGACCTTGAACCGCTGCTTGTAAATCTGGCGGATAATTTAAGCCTTTCCCTCGGTGTAGTAGACGGCAGGAATATCTGGCGGGCTGATCTTGATAAGGGTGTTGCTGCTGTGAAGTCCGCAAAGACTGTGCTTGGCGAAGAACGGGTCTTGGTAGCTCCTTCATGTTCACTTCTGCATGTCCCTTTTGATCTTGAGCTGGAAACAAAG
This sequence comes from Desulfovibrio sp. JC022, assembly GCF_010470665.1. Classification (NCBI taxonomy): domain Bacteria; kingdom Pseudomonadati; phylum Thermodesulfobacteriota; class Desulfovibrionia; order Desulfovibrionales; family Desulfovibrionaceae; genus Desulfovibrio; species Desulfovibrio sp. JC022. Next base: position 209,313 of record NZ_VOPZ01000001.1, read on the forward strand.
CTGGACGTGGAAATTAAATCTTGGATGGCGTTTGCCCGCCAGAAGTGTGTAGAAATCAGGACCATCGCTGATGCAGCAGCAGGTAAGGATGTTGAAGCTTTTCTGGTTGATAACCGCGGCATTCTTGGCTCCCGGAAGAAAAGTCCGAGGGTTAACAATCTACAGGTTGCCCGGAGACTGGCTGAACTAAAACCTGAAGATTACCAGCGTAAATCCACTTATACCAAGCGTGCTGAAATTCAGCGCGGGCTCGGTTTTCCTCTTTTGCCCACAACCACTATCGGTTCTTTTCCCCAGACTCCGGAAGTGCGTTCCACCAGAAGCGGTTTTAAGAACGGTCGTATTGAGCGGGCTGATTACGAAAGCTTTATGCACGGATACATCGAAGACTGCATCCGTCGTCAGGAGGAAATCGGGCTTGATGTGCTGGTTCACGGTGAACCTGAACGCAACGACATGGTTGAATATTTCGGCGAAAATTTTGACGGCTACTGCTTTACGTCCAACGGCTGGGTGCAGAGTTACGGTTCCCGTTGCGTGAAACCTCCGGTGATTTTCGGTGATGTGTCCCGTCCCGGTCCCATTACCGTGGATTGGATCAATTATGCCCGCTCCCTTTCAGAGCGTGAAGTCAAGGGTATGCTCACCGGACCGGTAACCATCCTGTGCTGGAGTTTTGTTCGTGATGACCAGCCCCGCAGTGAAACCTGCCGTCAGATCGCACTGGCCGTGCGTGATGAGGTGGCTGATCTTGAAAAGAGCGGGGTTAAAGTTATTCAGATTGACGAACCCGCCCTGCGTGAAGGTCTGCCTCTGCGTAAGGCAGAACAACCAGAATATTTGAAGTGGGCAGAGGAGTGCTTTCGTCTCTCCGCTTCCTGCGTTGAGGATGCCACCCAGATTCATACCCACATGTGTTACTGCGAATTCGATGAAATCATGGATTCCATTGCCGCCCTTGATGCCGATGTCATCAGCATCGAGGCCAGTCGCAGTCGCATGGAACTCTTAGGTAGCTTCAATCGGTTCAGCTATCCCAATGAAGTCGGTCCCGGTGTTTACGATATCCATAGTCCGGCAATTCCGGCTGAAGATGATATGGCCCTGCTGCTGGAAAAAGCTCTGGAAGTCATTCCCGCAGAACGGCTTTGGGTAAATCCGGATTGCGGACTCAAGACCCGCAAATGGGATGAGGTTGTCCCGGCTCTTAAAAATATGGTTCAGGCGGCTAAGAAAGTACGCCGTGAGATTCAATAAAGATAAATAAACTTCCCGGACCGTACCTGCGGTCCGGGAACCAAGCAGATAAAATGGAGAATTAAATGCAGGTGGCACAGAATATCAATAAGGCTGGACAATTTTTTTCCTTTGAATTTTTTCCGCCCAAGGATAAATCCACATGGCCCGTGTTTATGGAAAGGGCCGCAAGGCTGGCCGCTTTGAAGCCTCTTTTCGCATCAGTAACTTACGGAGCGGGCGGAACCAGCCACGACAATTCCCTTGAAATATGTTCCCGGCTGAAAAAGGATATGGGTATTGATATTCTTGCCCATCTGACTTGTGTCGGTGCCAGCGAGCAGTCCATTGATGAATTTGTCAGCCGTCTTGGTGAGGCAGGGGTCTCGGATATTCTGGCCCTTGGCGGGGATGGAGTGAAAGACGCCAATGGAGAAGGGCAAAGCCGTTTCATGCATGCTTCAGATCTTGTGGAGTATGTGAATGGTAAATTTTCCGAAGTGGGCATGGCTGTGGCCGGATATCCCGGCGGACATCCGGAGTCTCCGTCTATTGCCACGGATATTGAGATCCACAATTCCAAGCTTGCCAAAGGTGCGGACTTCACCATGACCCAGTTGTTTTTCGATAACAGGCTCTACTTCGATTATGTGGACAGGCTGGCGGAACTCAGCAGTACTACCCCGGTAATCCCCGGTGTATTGCCCATTCAATCTTTAAGTTCCCTGCGTCGGATTATGTCCCTGTGCGGTGCAGCCATTCCCGGCGATCTTTATTGCGGAGTGGAAAAGGCCTTTGATAAGGGCGGCGATGAGGCTGTTATGGAGTTCGGTTTTGACTTTGCACGCAAACAGATCGCGGACCTGCTTGATAAGGGCGCACCCGGAGTGCATATTTACAGTTTGAACCGCGCAGCCATGTGTGAAAGGTTGATTACTGACTTGAAGAGTGACGGATATTTTAATTAACTTTTTCAATGTTTCATTGCTACGTAAAAAATCCCTTCAACCCAATCGGGTCGAAGGGATTTTTGCTAACAGGGATTCCAAGGGGATTTAGTCCCTTCTACAAAAAACCTTTAAATGTATCGGCGATCTGGGCAGCGGTCTTTACCCGCTCCGGCCCGTGTTCGATGATAAAGGGCAGAATCTTATCAGAGTAACTGCCCAGCCCGGAAAGAAGGGTTTCGCTCAGTCCCTTGGCTGAAGGTGAGGCGATAAAGTTCTTGATTTCAGTGTACAGGGTCTTGGCTTCGCTTACGGAATCATTGCCGGAAGTATAGGCTGTGGAGGCATGACCGTAGACTTTTTGGGCTTTCTCAATACTTCCGGGAGTAGTGATTATCTTGGTCAATTTTGAAGTCAGTGAGGAATCAGTTGTGCCGGAATCCATGCTTTCAGAAAATCCGACCAGCTTGGCAAGTCTGGTCATTGCTGAACCGGAGCCGATGTCGCCTAGTTTTGAAGTCAGGGCTGCGCCTTCGTCCGGGTTGAGCAGGCTCATGGTCGCGGTCTGGGCATCAACGAGGTTTTCCGTGGAATCGTAAAAGCCGTTGTAAACATTTTTAGCCCGGTCGAGCAGGCTGGCACCTTCTGCCGCACTCTTGGCTGTTTCAGCGGAGGAAGACAGGTCGTTCAGACTGAATGCCTGAGCTGCCGGTGTTTGAAAAAGCATGCATACTGCCAGCAGGGAAAGGGCTATCATAAGGGAACGGTTGTTTTTCATCTTGCTATCTCCATTTTTAAGTTAGAAGTGCAGTATACTTGAATGGTGGAAATTTGCCATTAGAAAGCTGAGCTCTTTAACCTTGTGTTTCTTTATGTTAATCAATGGAAAATGTGGGGTGTGTTTTGCGCTTAAAAATATTGCTGATATTAATATTGCTTTTTTGTTCGTACCGCCCGTGCAGTGCGCAGGATTTGAAGTTTTCCTGCATAAAAGGATTGGTTGAACAAGAAATCGGCACATATATCCTTCCGCATGTATACAAGCATCTCAACATGGATATTAAGATTTTTCCCATGCCCGGCAAGCGTGCCCAACGATCTGTTGAAACCGGTCTGGTTGATGGTGAGGTCATGCGTATTTATTCCTATGGCGGAGAAGTTCCCGGTGTTATACGCGTAGAGCCTGCTTATTTTTACCTTGATACCACCCCCTATGCGCGAAAGGGCAGTGGGATAAAAATTGATTCAGTCGATGATTTGCTGAAATATAAGGTCGTTAAAATTCGGGGTGTTAAACATACTGAAAAAGTCACCGCGATGATGGACAGTGTTTACAATTTGGACAGTGTTTACAATTTGGACAGTGTTTACAATTTGGACAGTCCTGAGCAGATGGTTAAATATCTGGAGTGCGGTCGGGCTGATGTTGCTCTGGCCAACTCATTGAATTGGAAATACCTGCTTACCAAAATGGATTTCGATGATATTGTCCCAGCTGGGCCGCCTTTGCAGAAACTGCCTTTGTATCATTATCTGGATAAACGCCATGCGCGGTTGGCGGAAAAGGTCGGGGATGTGATTAAAAAGATGAAGGAAAGTGGAGAGCTTGATAAGCTGATAAAAGAAGCTGAAGAAAAGTTTTTTGGTTCGGTGGATGAATCTCGCTTCAAACACTAGGCGTAAAAAAAAGGCCGCAACATCTTAAAATGTTGCAGCCTTTTTGTCTTTGAATGCTGCTGGTTATTCTTTGGCGTCGTGGGTGTTGCGCACGGCCATGGCGTGGGTCAAACGGTCGATGATGATCGCCAGAAACACGATGGAGAGTCCGGCTTCAAAGCCCATGCCGATGTCGATACGGTTAATGGCTACCAGTACTTCCATTCCCAGCCCTTTGGCCCCGATCATGGAGGCCACAACAACCATAGCCAGAGCCATCATTGTTGTCTGGTTGATGCCGACAACGATGGTCGGACGGGCCAGTGGCAGTTGCACCTTGAACAAGGTCTGCATGGGAGTCGCACCAAAGGCTCGGGCTGCTTCAATCACATCTTTGGGAACCTCGCGGATTCCCACATTGGTCAGACGGATGATCGGCGGCATGGAGTAGATGATGGTTGCAAAAAGTGCGGGCACCTTTCCAAGGCCGAAGAGCATCATTACCGGAATGAGGTAAACAAAGCTCGGCATGGTCTGCATGGCATCAAGGATCGGCTTGATGATGGTTTCCACACGATCACTTCTTGCCATCCAGATGCCTACGGGAATCCCTACTGCAAGTGATATGGCCACCGCACCGGTGACCAGTGCCAAAGTCATCATGGTCAGCTTCCAGTAGCCGAAGCAGCCGATTACAAAAAGCATGGCTGACATGCCCAGTCCTCTTTTCCAGCTGCCAAGCAGCCACCAGCCAGCCACTCCTACTCCGATGATTATTACAAACCAAGGGATCATAAGGAAGAACTGCTGCAATGCAATAAGCATTTGTAAAAGGACACTGCCGAGGGCATCAAAAAATTGCCCCCAGTTATCCATGACCCATGACATGCCTGCGTTTACCCAGTCATCCAGTGGTATTTCCAGAGTTTTTGGAAATTTATACATTGTAAAAAATCCGGTTGTTATGTTTTTGCGGTTGTAGGCTAGTTAAGCGCGGCCTTGATTTTGGCAGCTTTGTCTGCGGGAACCCATTTGGTCCAGACATCCTGATTGTTCTTAAGGAACCACTCGGCGACCTCTTCAAGGCTTGCCTTTTCATTTTTCATGTAGGCGAGACACTCGTTGGTTATGGCCATGGTGGTTTCGTATTTCTTGAACATCTCGATGATTTCGGGGGCTCTATCCATCAGGGATTTGCCGACGAGAATGTTAACATCGGAGTTGGGGTAATCGCAGAGTCTGGTATCGTTCCATACTTTCGCATCGTAAGGTGCTTCTTCAAGGAAAGTCATATCGATCATGCCCATTACCCAGGTGGGGCCCCAGTAATATCCAACCCAGCCTTTGCCGCGTTTGTATGCGGAAACCATGGAGCCTGCCAGTGCGGCATCTGAACCGGGAGCAAGAAAGTTAAATTTATCATCCAGACCGTAGTTGGTAAGTTTCTGCTCGGTCTTCTGGGTGGCGGTCCATCCGGTCACGCCGGAATAAATGAGTCCCATGGAAGGATCTTCAGGATCTTTAAAAAATTCAGGGTACTTGGCAAGGTCTGCAACTGTTTTGAGTCCCGGTGTCATAGGCTTGATGCCGCGTTTGGGATCGCCTTTGATCATGTAGGTGGGGACCATCAACCCCTCACGGGCATCCTTGAAGTTTGCGCCGAGGTCAAACAGGGTACCGGCTTTGATACCTTTATCGTAGAGATGCTGTGAGTTTGAGGTCCAGGATTCCATGTCCACGTCCATGTCGCCACGCATGATTGCTTCATATGCAATGGCGGTTCCGGCGGGGATATATTCTACGTCTGTACCGTAGCCGTTTTCAATGATGAATCCGGCAATGCGGTTGTGAATCTGGATGCTGTCCCAGTTCAGGTCAGCGAAAATGACCGGCTGGTCTGCCGCCTGAGCGGAGTTAACAGGCAGAATGCTCAGCATTGCTGCGAAAACAATGGATGTAATCCAAAGTATTGTGTGGGATTTGGCTTTACTCATAAAAAGAATCCTCCAGGATTATTAAATTGACGGGTCCGGTCCGTATTCTGCTACTGCGGCTATAAGGTTGCCGCTGACCACAACGCCGATGAATTCATTGTTTGTATCTACGACGGCAAGGGGCCAACCGGATTCGGACCTCATGGGATATAGTTCCAGCGCAGGAGTCTCAGCAGAGACGCTGCGGGCAGGTTTAATTATGTCTTCAAGCTTTTTGTCTCCGGCTTCAACAGCTTTTGCCGCGTCAGCAGCATGGACGATGCCGAGTACATGGTCGCTTGAATTGAGAGCAAAAATGGATGAAATACTGTTTTTGCGCATTTTCCGCAGCGCGGCGCGCGGTCCGTCCGCAGCAACGTAGACGACTGCTTCCGCTTTTTTCATAACGTTTTCAGCTGTGAGTACCTTGGTGGCGTCCACATCTTCCACAAAGCGTCTGACATAGTCGTTGGCGGGTTCGGTGAGAATTTCTTCGGGAGTGCCTGTCTGCACGATGACTCCGTCCTTCATGAGTACGATGCGGTCACCAAGTTTCAAGGCTTCGTCCAGATCATGACTGATGAAGATGATGGTCTTGTGCATGCGTTTCTGCAATTTGATCAGTTCATCCTGCATATCGCGGCGGATGAGCGGGTCAAGGGCGGAAAACGCTTCGTCCATGAGCAGGATATCCGGGTCAAGGGCAAGGGCGCGCGCCAACCCGACACGCTGCTGCATGCCGCCGGACAGTTGCGAGGGATAACTGTCTCCCCAGCCATCAAGTCCTACCTGAGCCAGCATTTTTTCGGAAACCTCGCGTTTCTCAGCAGCAGGTTTACCCATCAGGTCAAGCCCGAATTCAACATTTTCATAAATGGTCTTATGCGGCAGGAGTGCAAAGTTCTGAAAAACCATGCCCAGTTTTTTCTGGCTGAGTTCGCGCATGGCCGGTGCGTCCAGTGTGGTTACGTCCACACCGTCCACTAGTACTTTGCCGTCGGTAGGCTCAATGAGACGGTTAATGCAGCGAACAAGTGTTGATTTGCCGCTGCCTGAGAGGCCCATAATGACAAGGAGTTCACCCTCGTTGGCAGAGAAGGAAGCCTGATTGACTCCCACACTGAGTCCTGTCTGATTGAAAATTGTTTCTTTATCCAGTCCTTCGCGGACTAACTTTAAACCCTTCTGCGGATTTGTTCCGAATATTTTTGTAACGTTCTCGACAACTAATTTTTTCATTTAATAACGATGCCCGTAGGCCTTGTCTGAATTTATAAAGAAGTGAAAAGGGTAACACAGGAGTGTTATATGTCAAATTGAGCTTTAATAGTATGAATGATGTACTTTCTTATGTTGTTTGTACTGTTTTTGAAGTTGCGCTGGTGTGTTGTGAAGTTGTATTTTAGTCAGAGTAGAAAAATAAAAAATACAACATGTTTTTTGATGTATGATTTGTAAAATGCATCGAAAATGTGCTGTTGTTGCCTGATTAACAATGAAGAAAAGAAAAATCAGGAGGGCGGGGAGGCATATGCGCAAGCTTGAAGGGAGCAAAGTTGTAAAAACGAAAAAAGCCGCAACTTGCGTTGCGGCTTTCGTCATTTACGAGTGGTGCCGAAGAGAAGACTCGAACTTCCACGGAGAAACCTCCACTAGACCCTGAACCTAGCGTGTCTACCAATTCCACCACTTCGGCACTCGGTAAGAGAGTGTCTATTGACTTCGGCTCGCTTTGGCAAGGACTTTTTTTGTTAAATAGTAAATAAGTTCTAAATAAGTAGAAAAAAGCCGTCTGGAGTCTTTTTCAGTGTACCATTAAATGCTTCAGGGGAAAGAAGTGTCAGTCAAATAGTAAGGGGTTTCTAATTGTGAAGCCTGTTTTCTCCTGATATATAAAGCCGAGCTCGAAATTTAATAAGGGGGAAAGCGCATGGACCCGTCCGCATTGGTTCCGGCCGCCATTGGTATTTCAGTTCATCCTATCTGGCCGGTTACTCTTTCAATTATCACCTTTTCCGTTCACCTGTTGCTCATGAATGCAGTCTTCGGGGGAGCAGCTATAGTTTTTGTTCATTCCCTTTCCGGGGGAACAGATGTTTCGCGAAATATCTCCGGTAAACTGCCGACCCTGCTGGCCTTGGCTATTAATGCCGGGGTGCCGCCGCTTTTGTTTTTGCAGGCGGTGTACGGGCAGTTCAGCTATGTCTCTTCCATTCTTATGGCTGTATTCTGGCTGGCGGTTATCGCGGCCCTGATCAGCGGTTACTACGGTCTGTATTTCCATAATTATCGATATGAAAAGTTAGGCGTTTCAGGACGCAGGCTGACCATGCTGGCTGTGCTGAGTATGATTGTCTACATCGGCTTCATGCTTTCCAATAAGATGACCCTGATGCTGCGCCCGGATGTCTGGCCCGAATATTTTTCCGATCCACACGGGTTCAATCTCAATCTGAGTGATCCGGTTCTTTATCCGCGGTTCATGCATTTTGCCATTTCCGCACTGGCTGTGGGCGGTCTTTTTGTGGCTCTTGTGGGTAAACGCAAGGGGTATCATGATTTTGTTAGCACAGGTATGAAATGGTTCTCCCGTTCGACAGTGATCAATGTGGGTATGGGGTTCTGGTTTCTGCTGGCTCTGCCCAAGGAAGTCATGCTCATATTTATGGGTGGGGACATGCTGGCTACCGCGCTATTCTGTGTGGGGCTGGTTGCCACCTTTGCCATGCTCCATGCCGGATTTACTAAGAATGTATACTTCGCCACTGCGGCAACTGTTTTTATTGTTCCGGTCATGGCGGTCATGCGCCATCTTGTGCGTCAGAAGTATCTGGAGCCGTACTTCACTCTCAATACCGCCCCTGTCTCCGGTCAATGGGACCCGTTTATTCTTTTTGTGGTTTCGTTTATCGCGGGTGGGGTCTGCATCGTCTACATGCTGAAACTCATGCTCAAGGCTGAAAGGAGTTAATGATGGAATATCCCATTTGGCATCTGACGACTTTCGGTGGCGGTTTCTGGATTGCTTTCATTGCGACCATACACGTTTTTGTGGCCCAGTTTGCCGTTGGCGGCGGGCTGTTTCTGGTGGTGACCGAGAAACTGGCTTACAAGACCGGTTCCAATGAGCTGCTTGATTATGTAAAAAAACATTCCAAATTTTTTCTGCTGCTGACCATGGTTTTCGGCGGCGGGACCGGGGTGGCCCTCTGGTTTACCATGGCTTTGCTCAGTCCGCAGGGGACCCTTGTGCTGGTCCGCGAATTTTTGTTCGCATGGGCTACAGAATGGGTTTGGTTCGTTGGCGAGATCATTGCCCTGCTTATCTACTATTACTATTGGGAGAAGATGAACCGCCGCGACCACCTGATCATCGGCTGGTTTTATTTTCTTTTCGCTTTTCTATCCCTGTTCACCATCAACGGGGTGATCTCTTTCATGCTCACCCCCGGAATCTGGCCTGAAACTCGTGATTTCTGGGATGCCATTTTCAATCCCACTTTCTGGCCTGCGCTGTTTTTCCGTACCGCTCTTTGCGGCATGCTGGCCGGGCTGTTCGGCTTTGTTACTGCGGCGCGGATCAAGGATCAGAGTCTGCGCTGTATGCTGGTCCGCTTCTGCGGAACATGGACCCTGACCGGGCTGGTTCTGACCATTTTCTCCGGGTATTGGTATCTCGCTAATATACCTGCGGAGCAGGCCATGCTGGTGGTCCATAAGTCGCACCGGGTGGCTTTCTTCATGCAAGTTTTTAAATACACCGCCCCGGTGATTCTCTTTGGCGGATTGTTTATGGCTATTTGCGCCCCGCGCAAGGTCAGTTTCAGTTCGGCTATGATTATGCTGGTTGTGGCCCTGCTTTTCTACGGATCGTTTGAATTCATGCGTGAGGCAGGCCGCAAACCTTACGTGGTCTGGGGCGAGGTTTATTCCACCAATATTACCGTGGAGCAGGCAAAAAAATTGAAAGGAAAATCCATCCTGCAAAACGCAAAATGGGTTCCGCAGGATCTGCGTGAGATCAACGGTGAGAATCGACTCAGAGCCGGGGAATGGCTCTACCAGATGCAGTGTGCTCCCTGCCACGCCGTTAACGGTCCCATGAATGACATTGTGCCCCGTACCTCAAAATATACTGTTGCCGGATTGGATGCCTTCATCTCCGGCATGGGCAAAGTTAGTAAGTATATGCCGGAATTTTTGGGCATAGCTGAAGAGCGTAAGGTTCTTGCTGAATATATACATTCCGTGGGGCCGGGCTATAATCCCGCCTTGCCGGAACCCGAAGAAGCAGAGCTGACCCCCGCGCCTTTTGAGGCTGATCAGGAATATGTGCTTATGGCTTGGCCGTTGGAAGGGCTGCGCTTAATTATTGATAAAGAGCGGACCATGTCCATTACGGACAAGGGCAGCATTGTCCGTGCGCAGCTCATCCTGCGCGGTGATTCTCCGGAAATTATCACTGACGATGTAAAGATTGTCTGCATTCCGCAGGGGATGGATCAGAGCTTTGAATTGAGCGTGGAAGACGGTTATTTCCAGTCTGCGCCTATTGATATTCTGCCTTACGCCAAGGACGCCTACCAGCCCCTGCCTCCGGTGGAAGTGCAGGCTCTTGATGCTGAAGGCAATGTTCTTGCCTCCACGACCATTGTGCTTCCTGTTTCCACCCGTCCGGGTTGCAATAACTGCCACGGTGGCGGCTGGGATATATCGGAGCAGGGCGGATTTTCAGCTCAGACCGCAGCGGATATAGCAGGTGTGCATGATCGGGAGAACAAGACAAACTTCAAACAACGGCTCAAGGATAGCGAGATCATAGATTGCATGGGCTGTCATGATGGCGAGATGCAACTCAACCTGTCCACGGCCCTGCACGGTTTCCATGCGGTTTATCTAGCTGGCAGGGAAAACGATGCCTGCATGATGTGCCATCCGCAGGAAAGTCTGCGCGGGGTGCATGTTGATGCCGGAATGGAGTGCGTGAATTGTCACGGTAGCATGGAGAACCATTCCCTTGCCTTGCTTAAAGGCGAGGAGCAGAAGCCTGCGGCTAAGCAGCTTATGAAGTTGATTGTCCCGGTTGATTACGATCTGGATGAAATCAACGCACGTCAGCCGTGGCAGCAGCAGCCCGATTGTCTGACCTGCCATGTTGAGTTTGCTGATCCTGATTCCGATTCAGCCTTCAATGAATGGACCGAAGATAAGGAAGGTTTGTTCCGTAATCGCAAGGACGAGATGGATGCGGTTATGTGCGCGGCCTGCCACAATGCGGCTCATGCCGTCTTCCCGGCAGCTGATGAGCGCGACAATCTGCGCCCGCTGCAATACATGGGAGAAGCACAGCCCATAGGGGCGGCCGGGACCTGCACGGTCTGCCATGAAGATGAAATGAGCGACCCGGCTCACCATCCCGGCATGGGGTTGGAAGAGTAGAACAAAAAAAGCCCGGTTCGAACAAGGTTCGAACCGGGCTTTTAAATTATCTTGAATTAACCTTTTCTGAGCAAAGGTCTTTCGTTCTGGGAAGCCCTGTTTACGGCGCGCATTACGTTATCGGAGTCGCCTGCGGGCACGGTGAAGGTGGACTGACGGCCCTGAATCTTCACGTGCTGGATGCGTACGGGATTGATGCGTGCGCGGCGGCAGATCATGTCTACCAGTTTGCGCGGGGTCATGCCGTGGGAGCGGCCTACACCTGCGGTGAAGCGTACGCGACCACGGGGTCCGTTTGAGTTGGGACCGCCGCATTCTTCAATTTTACGGTAGCTGCGTTTGTCGAGAACGCCACCCTGAGAATGCTTGAGCAGTGCGGCAACGGCTTCAACAGGGTCAACGCCTTCGAGAAGTTCGTGAGCAAGGTCGAGGTAGGAAAGATGTTTTCCTGCATCAACGATTTCGCTCAGTTCAGCGCCCATGCGGGATTTCTTGACATCAATAACCTGATCGATAGTCGGCAGGGGCTTTTTGTCTACGCGGAGCTTGGTTACTTTGGTGATGTAACGCAGCTTGCCGAATTCGCGGGGTGAAATCAGGGTTACTGCCACGCCTTTTTTACCAGCACGACCGGTACGGCCTACACGGTGAACAAAGCTCTGCGGGTCCTGCGGAAGGGCGAAGTTCACAACGTGGGAGAGGTCCGGCACGTCGATACCACGGGCAGCAACATCAGTAGCCACGAGGATTTTACAGCGGCGTTTACGGAAACGCATGAGAATATCTTCGCGGCGGGCCTGTGAAAGATCACCATGGATAGGTTCGGCAGGGTAACCGCGTTCGCCAAGGGCACCAGCTACACGGTCGGCATCTGCGCGGGTGCGGCAGAAAACCAGTCCGTAAAATTCGTTCTGTGCATCAACAACGCGGCAGAGAGCTTCAAAGCGGTCACGCTCATTAACTTCGTGAAAAAGGAGTTCGGTGAGCTGTGCTTCGTCTTTTTCGCGTTTAACTGCGATGACATCGTAATCACCCATGAATTTCTTGGCGATACGCATGACTTCAGGAGGCATGGTAGCGGAGAAGAGCAGGGTGCGGCGGTCTTCGCCGGCATTTTCCATGATCTCGGAAACTTCTTCGAGGAAGCCCATGTTGCACATTTCGTCAGCTTCATCGAGTACGAAGTTGTTGATCTGGGAAAGGTTGAGGGTCTTGCGGCGGATGTGATCCAGTACACGACCGGGGGTACCGACAACGATGTCCGCGCCGCGTTTGAGTGCTTTGAGCTGCGGAAGCATGGGCTGTCCGCCGTAGACTGTGGCAACGAAAATTTTGCGCTTGCCACGGAAAGACATGATTTCGTCCGCAACCTGAAGTGCAAGCTCGCGGGTCGGGGTCAGGATAATAGCCTGAACGTGTCCGGCACCTTCGCGGATATTTTCAATGATAGGCAGGCCGAAAGCAGCAGTCTTACCTGTTCCGGTCTGGGCCTGACCCACAATGTCTTTCTCGCCGGAAAGGAGCATGGGGATGGTCTTTTCCTGAATGGGAGTGGGAGCGGTAAAACCTTTCTTTTCAAGGGCTTCGATAGTGGCGTCGGAAAGGCCTAAATTTCTAAATTTTTCCATGATATTTTATCTCTCTAAATGCGGTAAATATAAAAGTTGTATTAAAAAGGGCAAAAAAACAGAGCAGCGCGTCCCAGTTCTCAGCTGGGCGCGTGTTTGATTCCCATTTCAGCTATTCCGGATTTATAAAATCTTTTCGTATATTCGTGATCGCTGGCAAAAGTACAGCAATGCAAAGCAGAGCGCGAAATTCGCGGTCTGTTCGGGATATTCCGGTCAGGCGGAAAAAGGGTGAAAAACAAAGCAATACCTGCCCCTTATATGCAGGGGAGGTTTGTAGCTACCGTAATAAATGTCCGGTATTTTTGGAGGGACCGTCCGGTTATCTCGATCTACTTAAGGAGGGGTAAAACTCATCAAGGGCAGATCGTACTTTCTCCTGAAACAGCAAGGCGAATTGCCTGCATCACTGGTCCCAATCTTCTAATTAGGTTTCAGGGGAATCGTCACATAAGGACGATGTACGAAACAGGTACACTGCCCTTGCAATTAAAAACTCGGGTCTCTCTGGACCCAAAACAACCGGATATGGACGGACGCGAGAAGCCTTAAGCACCGAATGGGTGTTGGGTCAAGGGTTTTCTTTACCCAGATAAGTATTCAAGCAATTCTGCGTCAGCTGCATTTTTCATATATCGAGCTTTATACGGCCCAATGTAATAAATGTTATCTATAAGATATTTTTCTTCTGCTTCCAATAGTTGACCTATTGTTAGGATGTTTGCTTCCTTGAGTTTTGATTTTTGCCAATCTGTCAAAAGTGGAAGCACATGAATAGATTTTTTGAGTATTTCTTTTAGAGAGTTTTGGTATTGTTTGTCATCTTGAATAACAGATTGAAGGTCTTTGATGCCATCGTATGAGCTATGATTATTGCCAAATTCTGGGCAATTTTTCATTTGGAGAGAATTAAAAAAGTCTTTTGAAGCTGAAGCCGGGTGTTTGTCTAGTGAGAGAATACATCCATATTTGACTTCATATCTAGCCCCTAACTTGCCTCGCGTGGCGCGTATGGTTGAATCTATTTTTCGTATTATTCCAGTGTACGAAAGAAGCCTTAAAGATTCTTTTACAGCTTCAGGAGCATCTTTTTGTATCCAAAAATTAATCGTAGATTTGCTTTTGTCGTCATCTTGGTTATGGCCGTTATAGCTTTCAATTGCTGGGATTACATTATTTTCTAAAAAATCACGGCCCCAGTCAATTAAGGGTTTGTGTCCTTTGAACTTATCACCAAGCTCAGAATGCTCAGCCCATACTTGCGCTCTGTAAAATGTCTTTAACACCTTGTCGATGTTTGACTTGTTATATTTGTCAATATCTTGCAGTGTTTTCAGAAGCATACGAGGAGTTCCCCCACACGATAATGCAAGGGTATTGAATAGTTCTATATTTCCGTTAATTGCTTCCTTCGTCTTGGTGTCTGCTTGTTTGTCAACAATTTCATAAAAATAGCTTAAGTAATCGGAGTCCTTCATGTTTCTTTCGAGCTTCATGAGGGTGCAATCATGGGTTGGTTCAAAAGAGTCACCAAAGTATGTGACCCCAGGATAAATTGCAGCATTACATGTTATATATGGTGATCTTAGGTCTTTGTAAAAGTTGAAGAACTGGCGTTGTTGTTCTGGTCTAAAGACATGGGCTGCTTCGTCGAAAAAGAAATATACTCGTTCTAAGGAATGGATTTCACATAGGGTTTCAATTGCATCTTTCACGTCCTCTATGTCTGGTAAAGAACTGATGTCTATTTTTGCTTTTTCTTTATATGAAATTTCATATTTTTTTACTATTTGTCTAAGAGTTTCTTCAACTGTTTCTTGAGAATCTGTATTGTCATTACTCAAGAGACTTGCTGCATAATCAGATACAGTAAGACCTTTTTTTCTTAGTTTGTTAAGCAGTAGTTTGAGTGTCTTTGCTAACATCCAATGATAAAATTGTAGGGGGTCGTTTGTATCAACTAGTGAGCTGATATTGAACGTTACAAAAACAGTAATTAGTTTGGTTTCAGATTGTTCAAGCTCTAGTTCAGCCATTCTCATAAGGAATGATTTTCCTGTTCCACGCGAACCTTCAATTATGCATGGTTCAAGAGATTTTAGTGCTGACATTATTTTTTTGTCATTAGAGTTTATTACGGAAAGTTCCAATAATTCAGCAGGTTTTATGCTTTCAGTTCTTAAATGGTATTCAGACATTATTAATCTCCGCTTTAAATATCTTTTGGGCCACCAAATTCTTCGCGAATTGGACCGACAAATGATAGTTCACTATGAATGAAGTCTATAGTATCCAGTTCGTGTTCTGGTAATGACTTTAAGTATCTACAACAAAGAGCGAATAGAATTACTTCTGATACTTCTTCAAGCAGTATAAAATATTTTTCGAAAGATGATTTTTCGTAGTTTATTGTAAAGTTTTCTGCAGTCCATGTTTCACTGTTGCCATGAACATACTCTGATAACTGTCGATAAACTTCTTTGGCTTTGAATCTGTAGTCTTTCATCTTTGGTGAAAGTTTTTTAAAAAAAGCTGTAGCCATTCTAGAAGAAAGCACGCCGTTGTCTGGGTCAATTAGTTTTGACCAGACAATATCACCGCTTTTAGTCCCATTTTTCCATTCAGCATGTTCTAGTTTATTAACAGAAAAATATACAGTCCCAAGGGCTAGCTCAAAGCTGAGCCGGAGTGCAGCAAAAGCTTGACGGTACATTCCAAAAGCTAGGTTGATTGATGAATGTTCAAGTTGAGAGGATACCATGTTCAACATTTCCCTTTCGTCTTGATCTGAAAGATGAGTCGAAAACTCGTTTATCATAGAAGCGATATGGTGAACTCTGCTGAAATAGTCTGTTTTTTCAATTGATTTATGAAAATTGATTTGCAGATTGGAGTTAACTTTATTTAAATATTCTTCGATATCCATAATGGTTATGCTATGTTGAAGTTTGTGTTCGGGGTAATGTATACATCTAGTTCTATTGTTATGCAATGAATAGTTGTTTTTTTGAGTTACAAAAATAAGCCGCGACTCCCATCGCGGCTTTCCAATTTCCTCCAATTCCCCAAACCCTACAAAATCAATTGCTGATTAGCCTTAAATGATCCGGGATTCTTGATCAGCGATATCATGTGCTGAAAAGCAGGACTCTGCATTTCGTCACTGTCCATGAAGTAGGTGTGTCCTTTGAGGTCCAGCTTGTTGTTGAAGCTGTCGCAATTGGCGGCGATTACCTTTTTCTTCAATACTTCATCCCATTCTTCCGGTCCGGTGTGGCCCATGCGCCTGCTGAATACCAAATTTTTTACGTTGGCAGCTTTGCTGGCGGGCATGGCAATATCGTCGTTGGCGTAATAGCAAACGATGTTTCGGGACGCGCTGCAAATGTAGTGGCCTTCTTCGCCCTTGCCGAGGCATTCATTGGGGATGTCGGAGGCCATGAGGAAGGTGTTGGTGAACAGGAAAGGCACATCGGCCCTTGCTATGTTTTTCGCAAAAAAGGGAAGTGATTTCAGCATAACACGTCCGCCCATGGAGTGGGCCATTATGTGTATTCGTTTGCGGCACGGATCTTCCCGGTTAACCATCTGCCATTCCATGAGTTTGCCTATGGCACGGGCAAAGAATTTTCCGCTGAATTCCGCGGACTCCTGATCATCCCAGTAATCTTTTAATACTCCGAAATCATTATCGCAGGGCCAGACCAGAGGCAGCACTTTTACTTTGCTGCATCCCGCTTCATTGAGTTGTTTCTGCATGCGGGCTGTGTTTGGAAAAATATCCTCCCATGGCTGGTTGTTGAAGCCGTGAATGTAGATGAGGAATTCATCGTAACCATGCTCGTCTTTAAGTTCTTTGAACATGGCTCCGCTCTTGAGCAACTCAATGCTGCGGTCTGGACCGGTCTTGCAGAAGGACAGGTCCGGGGAGCAGAGGTTACTCTTTTTAAATTTTTTGTTTTCATCTGATCCGCTTAATACCCTGTTGGTAATGAAATAAATGTTGCTTAAATCAGTCATCCTATCCCCCTTAAAGATTATTTGGATAAGAATATAGATGATGGGTGGTTTTTTGTAAACAGGGTTTTGATTTTATGTCTAGTTGTTTTGTCCGTATTAAATGTAATTCCTCTGTGGATACAAAAAAAGCCGCAACTCCCGTCGCGGCTTTTCCATTTTTCAATCCTGCCGGAAATCCCGGTCCCAATATTTACCCGCAGGTAGTATACCCGCAAGCCTTGCAAATTTTGCAACCGCCTTCGGGGACGTATGCTTTTTGGCTGCATTCGGGACAGCGGTCTCCAAGCCCTTTGGAGACGATGGTCTGATCATCCATATCCAGGGAGATGTATTGGCGCAGGATGCGCGAGATGATCGCAGCCGCGTCAATGATGTTGTAGCTGGAGCGGTCCAGCTGGGTGAGGATGCGGTCAATGGGCATTCCCACGCGCAGCAGCATGCTGGTTAAGCGGGTGATGGTTTCCCAGAGAGAGTATTTTTCCTGAAAAACCTGTTCATTGTAGAACCCGTCTCCGGTCATCCCGGCTTCCTTGGGAAGTTTGACGAATATTTCAATGGGGTTGCCGGAATCATCCAGAGATACGATGATGTACATCTTGGAACCTTTCCACATAACCCGGTGCCGTTCGGCCCTTTCTATGTCGCCGAGTTCCCTTTCGATCAGGGTTGGATTCTGGCCCAGCATGGTCGGATCGGCTTCTTTGGTTTCTTCTTTTTTACTCAATACACCTTTTTTGCAACCGTTGCGGAAGACCGTTACTCCCTTGAGTCCCTGTTTCCAAGATTCAAGGTAGATCTCGAAGATGGTTTCCTTGGGGGTCTCCTCGGAGAGGTTGATGGTCGAAGAAATGGAACTGTCGGTGTACTGCTGGATTGCGGACTGCATGCGGATGCGGTCCATGTAGTCCAGTTCATCGGCCTGCACGTAATTCAGTTTTTCTTTGAGCTGCTGGGCGGTGTATTTTCCGAACAGGTGTTCCTGATTGGTTTCAAGCATCCATTTCAGCGGGGGCATGTGAATAAACTCAAAAACCTTTCCGGCTTCAAGTCTTGTTTCACGGGCGTAGCTGAACAGGAATGCCGGTTCGATTCCTGAAGTGCAGTTGTCGGACATGATGGAAATGGAACCGGAAGGGCCGACAGTGTTAAAGGCTGTGTGGCGCAGGCCGGTTTTGAGTATTTTCTTGCGCAGCTTCTTGGGCAGATCAAGGTTGCTGATGTATGGGCATTCCAGAAAGCGGCTGCGCGCTTCCTTATCTTTCAAGGCTTCAACTTCACCGAATCGCTCGGCAATATCCGCACTGACAGATATCTCAGTGATGGCTTTGTCGCGCATGATTTCTTTGATGAAATCAATGGATTCGTCGCTTCCGTAACGCATGCCCAGCATGGCGAGCATATCGCCCAGTCCTGTGAATTCTATGCCGATGCGTTTACCGTATTTATCAGCATCGCGGTGCTTCTGAAGCGGGTGCTTGTTCTGGTTGAGATCAGACATGGTGTCCATGAAAGACATTGTCCGGGTCAGGTCGTCATGGAAAAGATCGGTGTCGAAACGTGCTTCCTTGGTGTACGGGTTAACCACGTACCGGTACAAAACCATGGCTCCGAGCAAACAGTTGCTCCAGTAGCCGAGTGCCTGCTCGCCGCAGGGATTGGTGGACATGGGCTTGAGACGCAGGGGATCTATGTATGTGCCGGGGGTGTTGCGCTGGGTGGTGTCCTGATAAAGGATTCCCGGATCACCGGATTTCCATGCGGATTCACTGACTTCTTCAAGCAGGTCGCGAGCTTTGACGGTGTCGTATTCTTTAAGCGGAAGTTTCAGTTCCTGCCAGCGGCTGTAATCACCGTCCCAGAGTTCGTTGTAAACGGATTTTACCGGATCGAATATGTCCGATGTTTCGTTGCGTTTTCTGGAAAGGGAAAAGGTCAGGGTTTCGTCGGCAAGGCGAGTGTTCTCATCGTTGACCGGAAGATCCGGTTGTACTTTGACCAGCTGCTTTTTGGGGTCTGTGCCGATGACTTTGTAGATAATTTCAGCCTCAAGACGGTCCCCGACCTGCGGATCAAGGGCCTTGTATACTTCCGGCAGCAGTTGCAGGGTGGATTCATCGCAAATCTTACCGCTGATTTTAAATCTGTCGGGGAAAATAAAAGTCCAGTCCTTATCTTCTTCAACAGCCCGCATGAAGTCATCGGTAACTTTAAGGCTGATGTTGGCACCGAAAACGTCCTGAATTTTACCTGTCAGGGAATCAACTCCGAAAATTTCTTCAGGCTTGCTCTTGCACCAGATGAAACGGCGGGTTTCCGGGTGGCGGATGTCCAGAGAGATCATCAGCGCGCCGCGTCTGCCGTTCTGCCCGATGGTATTGGTCAGCTCACTGAAAAGGGGCATGAAACTTACAGCCCCGGAAGAAGTCACCGCAGCGTTGTTTACCGGATCACCGGAAGGGCGCAGGATGGTGATGTCGATGCCGCTGCCGCCTCTATAGGAATATGTGCGGGCCAGTTTTTTCTGGGCTTCGAAAATTCCTTCAAGGGAATCAGATTCAATCTTGGCCAGATAGCAGTTGCTCAGCGAACATTTCGCATGTTCATTGCCAAGGCCGGAAAGTATGGAACCGGCAGGAATGAAACGCCCGGATTGGAGCATTTCGCAAACCTGTTCATTTTCCTGATTTTCGAAACGGGAATGTTTTAAAAATTCACGGCAGAGTCTGTTTTTAACGTCAGTAAATGAGTGTTCCTGAAGACGTCCTTTGCGGTCGCGTATCTGGTATTTCTTGGAACTGACGGTTTCCTGAAAACGGGTGTGTTCTTCAAGAGCCATTTTCGCTGATTCGCGGGTGATTACAGATTGTTCGGTCATTATGATGAATATCCTATAAAGGGCTTTTTTTGGGCCCTGAGGTCAAAATTAGCTGCTTTTAAAAGCAAGGGCGCATGAGTATTCTTGGATGCTGTGAAATTTACAAAGCAAACCATAGTCTTGAGGCGAATGAAAATTCATAAACGAAAAACATTTGCCGGCAACAATAATCCCATAGTGGGGATAGAATTTTGATTTGTGGTGCAGGAGGCCCAGAAGGCATAACCTGTTTTTTGAAGCCGGAGAGCATGCCTGAAAAGGAGCGTCCGGGAGGTGGTAATTTTCTGCATACAGCAGATAGCTTCAGGCCGGGGTGCTGGCTTTTCCTGTTCCTTAAAAGGACAGGAATCACAGCGGCAGAACCGCCCCGCATTTTAAACGGGTTCCCTTATTTTCAAAAAATCCTGAAGTGAAAAACAACGAGCAAAAGTTTAACAAAACTTCATCTGCGGTCAATAATTTTTAGCTGTTTTTCAGCAGAAAGATCCTTAGCCCAATGGGCAGTAGGGCTGACTTGTTGTCAGGGCCAAGAACACAAAAAAGCCGCAACATTTGTTGCGGCTTTTTCTGAAATATGGTGCCGAAGAGAAGACTCGAACTTCCACGGAGAAACCTCCACTAGACCCTGAACCTAGCGTGTCTACCAATTCCACCACTTCGGCACGGCGAAGAATTGTTTATAAATATCGTGTGTAAATTGCAAGCTTTTTTTTAATTAATTTTGATTTTTTTGAAAATAATTAAAATTTCGAACTGCTCAAAAAAGTATTGCCCGTAATCTCATCCCTTGTACGGGGCGGGATTACGGGCATATCCGGGTAGGTATATCCATCGCTCCGGGGCCGGATAAGCCCAGGACCGATACTGACTAGATTTACTTCCTGAAATCTATAGGTACGTAATTTCTGGGAGTTTCGCCAGTGTAAATCTGGCGCGGGCGATTAATTCTTGCTGCCGGGTTGGTGTAATCTTCGTACCAGTGGGCAATCCAACCGGGCATGCGCCCGATGGCGAACATTACCGGGAACATGGTTACCGGGATTCCCAGTGCGCGCAGAATGATGCCGGAATAGAAGTCCACGTTGGGGTAGAGTTTTCGCTCGGTAAAGTATTCATCGGAAAGAGCGCGTTCTTCCAGCTTCATGGCGATATCCAGCAGTTCATCACTGAAGCCGTGCTGCAAGAGGTCGTGGGTGGCTTTTTTGAGAATTTTTGCGCGCGGGTCAAAGCTTTTGTAAATGCGGTGCCCGAAGCCCATGAGTCGGCACTCTTTCTTTTTGACCTTCTCAATGTACTCATCGATGGTATAGTCGCCGTTCTGGATGGTTTCGAGCATGTCGATGACTGCGGCATTAGCTCCGCCATGCAACCGGCCCCAGAGAGCGCAGATGCCGGATGACACGGAGGCGAAAATGTTCGCCTGAGTGGAGCCGACCATCCTTACAGTGGAGGTGGAGCAGTTCTGCTCGTGGTCCGCGTGGAGCTGGAAGATGAGCGAGAGTGCTTTTACAGCTTCAATGGGCGGATCATACTGTTTGTAGGGGATTGAGAACATCATATGCAGGAAGTTGTGGCAGTAGCTCAGCTCCGGGTCCGGGTATACAAAGGGACGCCCTATGGATTTGCGGTAGGAAAATGCCGCAATGGTGCGCACTTTGGAGATGATTTTGCCCACAGCAAGGAAAAATTCGGACTTGTCGTTGATGTCGTAAAGGTCCGGGTTATGGCTTCCCAGCGCGTTGATTACCGCGGAAAGGATTGCCATCGGCTGGTTGCGGTGGGCAGGGAAACCTTCGAAGTGGTGACGCAGGTCCTCGTGAATAAGTTCCTCGGCGGTGAGCAGGGCGGAGAAGCGGGTCAGGTCTTCCTTAAGGGGCAGTTCACCGAAGATGAGCAGCCATGCTGTTTCAATAAACTTACCGTGTTTGGCAAGATCTTCAATGGGATAACCGCGATAGCGCAGGATTCCTTTTTCGCCATCCACAAAGGTGATGTTGCTGGTGCAGGAGCCGGTATTGCCGTAGCCGGGATCGTAGGTGATGAGGCCGCTCTGCGCTCGGAGTTTAGTGATGTCTACGCCTGTTTCGCCTTCTGTTCCATGGATTACAGGCAGTTCGTATTCTTTGCCGTCATACTTCAAGATCGCGATGTCTTTATCACTCATGTTCTTAACCTCCGGTTAATTGTCTGTGCGCGCTGTATCATGTCTCTGTTTTCGGGCAATAAACCACAGCACTCAAAGGCAAAGCATGCGCACTGGCTTTCCAGTTTTGCGCAGACCTGCTTGATGCCGGGTCTTGCGGTCCGGGTGCAAGGTCTGATGCCTTGCGGAGTTCCGGATATTTAGCGGGCAGAAATGTGATTTCTTTCGGACTGGGCAGGGCTTTAGAACCTGCTGCTCCAGTGTAAATGGTTTTACGGCGACTTGTGGGGAAACAGCGGATGCTTTTTCCCGATGTTGAGAAAGTATTTACTCAAAAACAGCTGAAAAGTCCAGTGGTGGCGGCTGTATAATCTTTCTATAAAGGACGTGCTGTCCGTATAATGTTCAGTAATGATGCGGTTTTTCTGATATGTGGTTACTCATCCAACCGATACTGAACCGAATATTTGCGCATGCGGTTATGAATGGTTCCCCGGCTGACCCCGAGGACTTTTGCCGCTTTACTTTTATTGCCTCCGGCCTGTTTGAGAGCATTAATGAGAGCCTGTTTTTCATCCGGCTCTATAGTAGGAAGTATTGGCTCCGGGCAGGGAGTTATATTGCCGGATTCCATTATCTGAGGTGGCAGGTGTTCGGGCATGATCGGGCCGTTGTCTTTAACCACTGCGGCGTATTCCAGTGCGCTTTTTAGCTCCCGCACGTTTCCGGGCCATTCATAGCTCATCATTTTACGCATGGTTTCCGGGGCCGGGCCTTCTCCTTCATGGATATGATCGTTCAGGTGGATAAAGTGATCAACAAGTAGAGGCAGATCTTCCTTGCGTTCTCGCAAAGGCGGCAGGTGAACCGGAATTACATTGATGCGGAAGAAGAAATCTTCGCGAAATTGTTTGTCTTGCACCAGTTGGCGCAGGTCCTGATTGGTGGCGGTAATCAGTCTTGCATCCATGGACAGGTTGATATTCTCACCCACCCGTTCAAAGGAACGGGTTTCCAGTACCCGCAGAAGTTTAACCTGAATGGGCAACGGCACATCGCCGATTTCATCAAGAAAAATGGAACCGCCCGCAGCTTCTTCGAAGCGGCCCTGTCGATGGCGGTAGGCCCCTGTGAAGGCCCCCTTTATGTGCCCGAAAAGTTCACTTTCCAGCAGGGATTCATTGAGCGCGGCGCAATTGAGCTGCACAAACGGCTTATCATTGCGCAGACTCATTTTATGAATGGCCTGTGCAGCCAGTTCTTTACCCGTTCCGGATTCTCCGTAAATGATGACCGGTGCATCTGAGCGGGCGGCTTTGCGCAGCAGGGTATAGACCTTCTGCATGGCCGGGGAATTACCCACAAATCCACAAAATCCGTTTTCTTCATGTTGCAGCTTCCGGGAAAGTTCGCGGATCTTGAGTTCCTTGCGGTCCAACTCACTGATATCAGTGACAGTCTCTACTGCGCCAAGGATGTTGCCTTCTTCGTCCTTTAGCAGGGAAGCGTTTTTCAGCACATGCAGGTAATTTCCGCTTTTACTGATGATGTGACAGTTCTTGCGGCTTTCTTTTTTCTTTTCAAACAATCCGCACCAATGTCCGTCGGCCTGTTCTCGTACAATGCGACATGCATCGCAGCCCAGTACAGAGCATGGCTTGTTGAGCAAATCATCTTTGGAAAATCCGGTCATGCGAAGCAGAGCATCATTGACCATCATAATTGTTCCGTTTGGGCGGACGATGATCAGTCCGTCATTCATCGTATCGATTACTTCCCGCAGATAAAGATTAATGTCCTGTTCGGTCATGAATTTGCTCAGTGTCTAAAAAGTGTTCAATTTTTCCGGTTTATGTTTAAATTTGTACATGTGTTTAGACATATGTTCAAGTAGAGACTGTCTGTAGAGGGAAAAACAGAGCAGAATTCAATGGGAGATTAGCCATGGATTCAGTAAATGTGGTAATTAATAAAAGGATAGTAAAAATAGGTACGGATTCTGCTTTGCCTTAGGCAACCTGTTTCATGATGAAGCTGAAAATATGGCAGTTCATAAAGGAATTAATATGACAGACAAGAAGAATGGAATTTCCCGAAGGAATTTTTTAAAGGGGCTGGGTGTGGCAAGCGGTGCCATGCTCCTGCCTGCCCGTGAGGTTGCAGCGGCAGCAGGCAAGAGTGATGAAGAACTTTGTACCCTGCTGGATCTTTCCAAGTGCATCGCATGCGGCGAGTGCGTCTCAGCCTGCCGCGAAGTAAACGAACCCAAGTTTCCCAAGCCCAAGAAGCCTTACCCTGAAATGTATCCCACTTCACGGGTCAAGGTCGAAGACTGGTCGGACCGGCAGGAAGTAGATGACCGCCTCACTCCCTACAACTGGCTTTACATCCAGAGTACGGAGGTGGAATATCAGGGCGAGACCCACGAAGTTAATATCCCACGCCGTTGCCTGCATTGCCGCAATGCTCCTTGCGCCAACCTCTGCCCGTGGGGTGCGGCCGGAAAACAGAAAAACGGTATTGTGCGCATTAATGATGATGTCTGTCTTGGCGGGGCCAAGTGCCGTACGGTCTGCCCGTGGCATATTCCCCAGCGTCAGACCGGGGTGGGGCTGTATCTGCGGCTCATGCCCAATTTGGCCGGGAATGGAGTCATGTACAAATGTGATCGCTGTTACAACCGCATTGACGAAGGTAAGCTCCCGGCCTGCATCGAAGCCTGCCCGGAGAATGTGCAGACTATTGGTCCGCGCAGTGAGATTCTCAAGAAGGCTCATGAATTGGCGGAAAAGAACAATTGGTTCATCTACGGTGAGGAAGAAAACGGTGGAACCAACACTGTCTATCTTTCCCCGGTTCCTTTCGAATTGCTCAACAAAGCAGTGGAAAAGGGACCCGGTAAGCCCGGACTTTCTCCGGTGGAGGATTCTATGGCCGATGAAGAAAAGCTGGCTTATGCAGTCGGCATCGCTCCTTTTGCCGGGATCGCAGCCGGAGTCATCAAGGCCGGAAAGTTCCTTGCATCCGCAGCAGGAGGAAAGGACAATGACTAGCCCCCTGTTTGCGCGTCTTTTCAAGTGGACTATTTTCATAATGGCCCTGACCGGAGCGGCCCAGATGCCCATTTTCAAGCGTTATTACATCGCGGATATCCCGGGGCTGGGCTGGCTGGCGGATTTCTACCTGACCAATAAGATTCATTACATTTTCGGGGCCGTGCTCATGTTCATGGCTCTGTACCTGCTGATTATGTTCATTCTGGCCGGGAAGAAGTATTTCAGGCTATCTTCTTCCGGTCTGCTGCGTGTTGTTCTTTATGGGGCAGTGATCGGCACCGGAGCTTTGCGGGTGATCAAAAATCTGCATTCGGTAACCTTTGATCCTTTTACGGTCATGCTTATCGACTGGACCCATCTGGGATTTGCAATGCTGTTGGGCGTGGCTGCCATGTATGCTTTTTTTCGGGGGCGCAAGCCTTATCTGGAAAAGGGAGTGGGGATGCGATTGTAAAAGAGGAAAGTTTCCGGTTGAAGAATAAATATGAAGAACCCCGGCAGGATTGTGTGTCCTGCCGGGGTCTATTTTGATTAAACAATGATTTAAATTTAGTTATCTGTTGCGCATCTTGTTTCGCATGGCTGCGAGATACAGAGCATATTTTCTTGCTTCTGCCTTGGTTCTGACTCCCAGATCGCTTAAAGCGTCAGGGTTGTCCCAGCAAAGATTTACCGGAAAGTAACCGTTGGATTTAAGGTAGTCGGAAATAAGTTCATGATAAGCGGGTGGTACATAGCCATCATATACAAAACTATCAGCATTGGAGATGCTGAGTATTGTATCCAGATAATCTTGCCACCATTGGCTGGAAAAGAGTGCTCGGACTGTCACATCTATCTTAGATGGATTTAAACCTTGCGCTATGAATTTCTGAAATTCCGGGTCGCAGGGTTGTTTTTCAGTGCCAATATCCAAGATAAGCCTGTCGCCTGAAATAATTTTGTGTTCATGGAACAAGGCATTGCGAATAGTGGTTTTGCCCGCTCCCGGATTCTGCATAAGCATAAATGCATACGGCTTTTTTTTCTTGATATGATAGACATGACGAGGAATTGGGTCGCCTATTTGCGGTGTACTTTCACCTAAATATTTGTAGGCATAGCGTGATAGAATTCTATTGATTGTTCTTTGGGTCGGGAAGAGTCGTGTATCAATGCTTCGTTTTACCTTTACCCACTCAGAATCGTCACCCGAAGCAATCCCTATTTCTAGTACAAGCGTTCCTTTAGAAGAAAGTAGTTCTGCAAGCATATGTATTAAATTTTCTTGATCGTCTGCATAATGCAGTGCAGAGGAGCAAAGTATTACATCCCATTTTTTTCTAGTGAGAGGTCATTCCAGCTTTGTACTGAAAAATCACAACCGGGAAAGTTTCTCTTCGCGCTGTTGATAGCCTGCTCATTAATATCAATACCGAGAACTTTCCTTGCTCCGTCAAACAAAGCGTAACCGCAAAAGAAACCTTCATTGCAGCCTACATCAAGAAATGTTCTAGCTGTAAGAGGAGGGATTTTTAATTGTGCAAGCTTGCTGAGTGAATCTGAAGCTCCCGGTTGGTAGGGAAATGTCTGATAACCCGTCATTTTTTCTCCAAAAATAATTCTTAAACATCAGGTAGAGATATTGATATCAAAAGTATATTTATATTAAGAAAGATAATGATGGCGTGATTATCACAAAAATATGTAGCTATCTAGTGTTAATTGTATAGGTAGAGCGCGTAAGTATGCTTTTAAGGCGTGCGGTGGTATAATATAACCGCACACATCGCGGCAATGTTATCCGGCTGAGAAGAAGTTCCCTGATGATAAATTGAGTTGAATGAAAAAGAAACGGGCCGCGCATCTGCGCGGCCCTATAAGAGTTGTCTAACAGACTGTCTCGTTTTATGGGCCTGAAAGAAATAACCTACGCAGGCCTCGCAGCAATTTTATCGCGCACCCGTTTCGGGAGTACCGAGATGAAGTTTTCTTTCCCAACTTTTCGGGCGTCCTGTTCAGGCAGTTCATCAAGCAGGGTGTAGTATTTTCTGATATTGAAACCGTAGTTCTCGTATTTACCCACGGCGTCAGAGCCGATCATGAACCGATCCGGAAAGGCTTTGATCAGTTTCAACCAACAATCTTTCACATCATATTGTGGCTTACCGGAGGTGATATTCTCCTCATAGACGAGCCATGAAATATCTATCCAGAGGTTATCGTAGCGGACCATCATTTCCCCGAGCAGGTCGGTATATTTTACGGGGTCAACGTTCAGGTAACGACTCAGCCCGGCATGAGCCCAGACGATGCGGGTGTCAGGATGTTTAGCCAGTGCATCTTCCACTTCATAAATATAAAGTGGGTTGTCCAGTTTGACCCTTGAGGTGCAGTTGTTGTGCAGTGATACGGGCAGGTCTTTTTCCGCAGCCAGATCGTAAACAGGGTCTAAGGCGACATGGTTGGCCCGTGCTGTCTCGCCGTAAGTCAGGTTCGTAAGGTCATCGCGATGACCGAAAATTTCACCGATTCCTTCCCAGAGGTCTCCGTACTCATCAATCATGCGCTTGATGTGGTCTACTGCGTATTTATCCGTGGGGTTGAAGGCGCAGATGTAAGGGTGGAAGCGGTAGCGTTCATTTTCAGGTAATTTCAGAACAGCGCGGGCTACAAGGAAATCCGTGGCTGAATACCAATAGGCTCGGGAATTGTCTTCCATGTAATACTTCGGGGCTACAGGTTCATCTTTATCCCATTTCTTGACCAGCGGCATACCGGAAAACATTATGTGTTCCACGCCGTTAACGTTCATAGCCTTAATTAATTCAGCGGTTCCTTTGGTTTGTTGCAGGAAGTCCACATAATGGAAATGGGCATCTGCCACTGTGTATTTGGGAGGCCCGGACATAAACCATCCGGCTTTTTGGGAAACTTTTGGTTTCTTCTGTTTAGTGCAGCCGCTTAAGGTAAAGATTCCCTGTGCGGAAACAGCTACAGCCCCGGCGGAAGTCAGTTTGAGGAATTTTCTACGATCCATATAATTTGCCTCCTGTTTGGAATCTTAAATTCGTATATACATGAAGAAAATAAAAAACGCCCAATCTCTGAAGACGGGGCGTTTTTTGCTAGCTCTTATCCGGGTACTTATCCGAACAAAGCTCCCCGCCTGCTCCCCAGTTTTCCTTTTTCACCTCATCGAGAACAACATAGATTGATTCCACACTGCATCCGGTGATTCTGGCCATTTCTTTTGAGAAGACTTCAACAAGTTCTCTTTTCTGCTCAATAGTTCGACCTTCAAACATTTCAACTTTTATTATGGGCATTTCTTTCTCAATTTTAATAAAGTTAATATTTATCGAAAACTATCTTTTAACCGGCAAAGCCATCCCCTGCCTGCATCCTTTTCCATCCACTCCACTTCTCCGATACGCATGTACAGGTGGTCCAGAAAGAAAGGGATGAAACCATTTTTTATCAGCTTGGGGATGTCGGCTGGCATTTCATCAAAATAGAAGCTGAACTCGTGCATGGCGAAATTTTCGTTCTGCTCGAATTCAGCTGAATTGCGTAATGCGGTGAGTAATCCCTTTCTTGTCATGGGACTGAAATCCAGACGTCCCATACGGTCGAGGATGTTGTTATCTGTTTCGATACTGTCGGAATCAAAGATGAAGGTCAGCACTAAGTGACTGCCCTCGCCGTCCTCAAATTTTCCGATATTGAGCAGACCTTCACGAATGAAGCTGCCCTTGCCGAAGCGGTAGCGGAATGGAGCAAAACCAATCACATTTTCGCGGCATTTCTGCCTGATGATGTGTTCTTTGTCCTTATTCATAACCCCTCCGGCAAGATTCTAATATTTTATCCCAACCCGACTCCCGGCTTCATTTCCTGTCCGCTGAGGTCAGTTTCATAGCCGCCAAGTTTGTTAATTGCGGTTTTGACTTTATCAGATTTTATGAGTTCTAGCAGGGTTTTTATCCTGCTGTCATCCATGTGTTTCTGGGGGATGACCAGATCGTATCTTTCGTGGGCCAACGGTATAAAATCGAGGTCCAGTGCCTTGGCAGCAGCAAAGATGCCCAGACCGCAATCCGCGGCCCCGGTGAGCACGTTGGCGGCCACTGCCATGTGAGTGAATTCTTCGCGGTCATAACCTAGGATATCCGTTGGTTTCAGTCCTGCTTTTTTCATGTGGTAGTCAAAAAGTATTCTGGTCCCGGCTCCGCGCTGGCGGTTGATGAAGTTTACTCTCAGACCACCCAAAGATTCAATTCCCTCAATCTCTTTCGGATTTCCCTTGGGAACGATGAACCCTTGATGGCGGATAGCTAGGTTGATTACCGTCACTTCCATTCCGGGCAGGTATCTTTCAATGAATGGGAAGTTGAAATCATTGGTTTCCGGGTCAAAGAGGTGCGCCCCGGCAAATAGGGCCATGTCGTTTTTAAGTGCAGTCAGGCCGCCCATGGACCCGGCATGGGTCGAAACGAGGCGCAGCGGATTGTCACCGCCCATGAGCATATCGGCCAGCATATCGATGGTGTTGTCATGGCTGCCCACATGCATGAGGACCTTGTCCAGCTCTGCTCGGCTGGAGAAAAGTTCCACGTCCACGCTGGTGTTCAGTTCCACTCCTTCACTTTCCGCTGGCACACGGGTGAATCCTTGCGCTTTGGTCAGGGTCGTGATCATGCCAGCCCCGCGTGAAAGGGGCACACCGATGTATTCACCGCCAACTTGGCCTACTGCTAGGCGGACAATTTCTTCCTGTCCGGGTTTGGATGGGGTGCGCCGGGCAAGGCGGACCTGCACTTTGTCTCGTTGCGATTCATGTTTTCCGGCCAGCCATGAAATTATCGGGGTCAGCACATCTTCAAAGCAGACCACCGCGCTGACCGGATAACCCGGTGCGCCCACCAGCAGCTTGTTTTGAGCCGTACCCAGCACTGTGGGTTTGCCGGGCATGACCGCGATACCGTGGACCAGCAGCTGTCCCAGTTTTTCAAAAACAATGCGTGTGAAATCCTTACTGCCAGCCGAGGACCCGGCGCCGACCACCACTATGTGCGATGTCTTAAGTGCTTCTTCGACTGCGGCAGTGAGTTTTTCCTCGCGGTCTTTAACCGGATCAGTATAAGTGAATTCCACATCCAGTCCGGCGGCTAAGGATTTGAAAACCTGAGAGTTGGACTCGATAACCTCACCCGGTCTGGGGGTGGGACGGTCCGCAAAGGGTAAAACCTCGTCCCCGGTGGGAATGAAGGTCATGCGGATTTTTTCGTAAACTTTGAGTTCGTAAATCCCGGCGGAGAGCAGCGCACCCATGTCGAAAGCAGAAATGGTATGTTTGCGCGGAAGCAGCATTTCAGTGGCAACAATATCTTCACCGATGCGGCGCACATGCTGCCACGGGAAGGCCGGAGCTTCGATGTAAATGTTGTCGCCTTCATCCACCACATGTTCAATCATGATGATGGCATCCATTCCGTCCGGCAGGGGATTTCCGGTATTGACTGCAATGCAGCCTTCGTCTTTTTTCAGCAGCAGCGGCTGGCCTTCACGAGCGGTGAAAGTTGTGTCGCTTTTTACGGCATAACCGTCCATGGCTGCGGAATGATAAGTGGGGGATGAGCAGCGTGCGATAACAGCTTCGGCGGTCACCCGCCCAAGTGCTTCATGGACCGGGATGGTTTCGGTCTGGACCAGAGTTTCGCGGTCAAGGGCAGCCATGGCTGTTTTTACGGCTTCGGGAACGGGGATGGTTTTCAGGTAGATATTGCGGTCACTCACGACTTCTTTCCTTATTGAATGGCCTCCGGCGGCTCTCCGAGGGCCCTTTCAGGGGGACCAAAGGGACTAAGCCCCTTTGGAATCCCTATTAGTTGGCAGTTGTTTAATGCAAGTATGTCTTTTTATATTAAATCTTCCAGATACTTACCGTGTTTCCGGCGTAAAAACCTTCGGTGTCGGCGGGGATGATCATCAACCCGTCAGCCTGAATCATGGTCTTGAGCAGGCCGGATTTACCGTAAATGGGTTTGGCTAGTGGCAATTGGCCTTCACGGCTGGTCAGTTTCATGCGCACGTAATCTTCGCGGCCCGGTTTGGATACAGTGTTGCGGCCCAGTTCAGCCTGAACGAGGGTTCGTTCTGTGTCTGAGAATGCATCCTTCTGGCCCATGAGTTGGCGGATAAAAGGTACAACCAGCGAAAGCATGACCACCTGCACCGAGGTTACCTGACCGGGGAGTCCCAGCACTGGCTTGCTTCCGGCGCGCCCGAGGATGGTCGGCTTTCCGGGGCTGATTGCCACCCCGTGGGCGAGGATCTCGGAATCGTCCATTGATTCAATGGCCTGCACGGTCAGATCGCGCATGCCTACCGAACTGCCGCCTGATAGGAGTACTAGATCGTTCTCGGCAATAGCCTGTGCAAGTGTTGATTCCAGTTTGTCCAGTTCATCGCGTACAATGCCGTAATTAACAGCCCTTGCGCCCGCATCGTTTACAAGGCAGCGCAGGGTGTGGGAGTTCACATCACGGATAGTTCCGACTTTTTGCGGAGAGTCGATTTCAACCAGTTCATCCCCGGTGGAGATAATGCCCACACGCGGTTTGCGATGGATGGCGACTTTCTTTATGCCCAGCGCGGCCAGCAGTCCTACATCTTGAAAGCGGACCTTATGTCCGGCTTTAAAAACAGTGTCATTCTTGGCAACATCCTCACCCTTGAGCATGGTGTGCTCGCCGGGAGCAGAAGATTTGCGGATCTCAATGGTCCCGGAGCCAAGTTCCTGTGTGTGCTCAACCATAACCACGGCATCGGCTCCGTCCGGCAGGGTTCCTCCGGTGGGGATGGCCGCACATTCGCCGGGCAGGAGTTCAAAGTCAGGATTTTCATCTACTTTGAGAGTAGCGGAGCATTCCAGATAGGTCGGGTTGCCCTCAGTTGCGCCGAAGGCGTCACGGGCATTGACCGCGTAGCCGTCCATACAGGAACGGTTAGCCGGGGGCAGGTCTTCCGGTGAAACGATATCCTCACCAAGCACCAGCCCGCAGGCATCAGAAATGGAAACCTTTTCAGTTTCCACCGCTGCAAAAGAATTCAGCAGGGCTTCAAATTCAACCCTGCTGATAATTTCAAAAAATTCATGATTATTCAATGGATGTCTCCGACGGCCCTGCCGGGGGCCTTCTTTAATTCTTAATCTTAATCTCAATATCTCCGGGAACGTAGCCTTTAAGCTGCTTGAGCATGGCGGTGATCCCGGCTGAAAGCATGTCGGCCACAAAGGGGTTGAAACCCAGTTCGGCCCCGTTGCAGGTAACTTCCATCTGGGTTTTCATGGCCTGACATCCGGAAACACGGGCTTTGCCAGCTACGATGTCAGCCACAAAATCCATACAGAATTCGCGTCCGCAGGCCCCGCAGTTGAGACCCGGCAGGATAAATCCTTTATCCATGACCAGATCAGCCAGCTCTTCCAGAAGTTCATCAGAGGGCGGGGTGTCCGGTGAACAGGCCGGAATTTGTTTCAGGGCCAGTTCGGGGTAAAATTCTTTGTCGTCGTTGTCTTCGCGAACCATGATCACCCGAGGCAGCCAGCCGATTTTGTTGCCGCCTTCCATGACTATGACATCTGCATCCATGAGCGGGACAAGGTCCTGTACTGTGCGTTCCTGCTTCCAGGAAACAAAGGATTCGCTGGGAGAGTATGCCGCCACACAGGATGCTATTTTTTTGTACTCTTCGGTGTCCACGCCTTCGGCCCCGTCAAAGCCATGGTGGGAATGCTTGAGCACTCCGACTTTGTAGCCTTTTTCAGTGAGCTTTTTGACCAGAGCAAGGCCCATAGTGGTCTTACCTGTTTTCTTTTTTCCAACAATGGCAATAGCTTTCATGTGAATTTTCTCCGTATAAATACAGCCTGTTAGCCGACAATTTCAGTGCCGATACCACTTTTGGTGAAAAGTTCGAGCAGCACGCAGTTTTCAACCCGTCCATCAATGATGTGCGCTTTTTCAACGCCGCTGTGAACCGCTTCAAGGCAGCAGCTCAGTTTGGGAATCATGCCGCCTTGCGCCACACCGGAGTCGATTGCTTCGGCTGCTTCTCGGCAGGTCATGGAGGAGACAAGATTCTTGTCCGCATCCAGCAATCCCTGAATATCGGTCAGCAGATGCAAGCGTTTGGCGTTCATGGCAGCTGCAACAGCCCCGGCTACGGAATCAGCGTTAATGTTGTATGTTGAACCTTCGTCGTCAACTCCTACTGGTGCAATAACCGGGATGAATCCGTCTTTTTGCAGAGATTCGATCAGGGTGGTGTTGACCTCGGTCACTTCGCCCACCTTGCCGAGGTCGATGATCTCAGGGGATTTTGTTTCGGATTCGATGACCAGTTCTTTCTGCTCGGCCTTGATAAGCATCCCGTCCTTGCCGGAAAGTCCTACCGCCTTGCCGCCTTGCAGGTTGATCAGGTTGACAATCTGTTTGTTGACCTGCCCCACGAGGACCATTTCAACAACGTCCATGGTGGCTTCATCGGTGACCCGGTAGCCGCTCTTGAACTGGCTGTCGATATTCAGCGCGCTGAGCATCTTCTGGATCTGGGGGCCGCCGCCATGCACTACCACCGGGTTGATGCCGATGTATTTGAGCAGGATGATGTTCAGGGCGAATGCTCGCTTCAGGTTTTCATCGATCATGGCATTTCCGCCGTACTTGATGACAATTGTTTCTCCGTAAAATTCTTTGATGTACGGCAGAGATTCAATCAGAAATTTAGCCCGTATAATATCTTGTTCCATGTCCATGTCGATTTGTTCTCCTGAAGCTTTTGCTGTGAGTGAGCGGATAGCGGTTCCGCATCGTCAGCTATCTATAATTTAAAAGTCTGGTGAGGGGAAGGGGTGCGTTTGTTGGGCTTGGATTGGCATGATTATAATTAAAAAAGCCGCACTACCATTCAGGTAGCGCGGCCTTCATACTGACATGAAGAAGTTGACTGTTTTTATTCGCCGATGGGCAGGACAGTGCGTCCGTACTGTTCATTGATGACTTCAGCCATGGCAAGATAGCATGCGGAAGCTCCGCAGATTATTCCTTCCCATCCGGCAATTGTCCCGATGAAGTGGCTGCCGGAGAAATCTCTTACCGCCAGCAGGAAGAAGAGCACTGTCAGGGAAAAGAAGATGAACTGAAGTACTTTGTTGCTCTTTAGAGTTCCGAGGAACATGAACATGGTGAAGAGTCCCCACATAAGTAGGTACCAGCCCATGTATGCGTGCGGGGTGGGATCGGCAATCCCCATCTTGGGCATGACGATCAGGGCAACCAGGGTCAGCCAGAACAGACCGTAGGAAGTGAAGGCGGTGGTCCCGAAGGTGTTGCCTTTCTTGAATTCCATTATTCCGGCGATGATCTGTGCGATACCGCCATAGAAAATTCCCATGGCCAAAATCATGGAACTGATGGGGAAAAATCCTGCGTTGTGGATGTTCAGCAGGATGGTGGTCATGCCGAATCCCATCAGGCCGAGCGGGGCGGGGTTTGCGAGTTTTGAGTCCATTTGTCTCTCCTAAAATAATTCTTTCAAAACACACCTGATCCGGGCTCCCGCCGTCGGTGGGTTACAGCGGAAATGTGAGTGGTGGTGTTTGGTGGAATGTGGGTGTGTTTTGTGGGTAGTGAACGCTCATTCAGCTAAATTAAAATGAGTTTAATTGCAAGTGATAAATTAGGCAGACACCAGTATTGAGCTGAATTAATGGTTGTCGTAATTATAAAAAATGAATGCCTAATCAGTGCTTGCGTTGCTTTTACTGCCGGATAATCTTTTTTCTTCGAAGAAAATGGTTTATGATGTTTATGACATAAATTACCGGGATAATATGGTGCGTATTTCCCGGTTACAACATTGTCCTGACTAAATCTGAAATAGTGGGAAGGAAGCACAGATGACTGTATCCGCCATGACTTTAATCACTCTCGGAATGCTGTTCATGGTCGGTTTTTTAGCTGACACCATCGGCAGGAATACCCCTATACCACGAGTTTCGATCCTCATGGTTGCGGGATTTCTGATTGGTCCGTCCGGATTCGATCTGCTTCCGGTTTCCACTCGGAGCTGGATGCCTGTTGTTGCAGATATGGCCTTGGTTATGATCGGATTTCTGCTGGGCAGTTCGTTGCAATATGCGTCTTTGCGCCGTTCAGGTATGCTGGTGCTCTGGATAACTCTCGGGGTGGTGGGGGCTACGGCGGTGATCGTTGGAGGCGGGCTCTGGTTGGCAGGTATCCCTTTGCCGTTAGCCTTGATTTATGGCGGCATAGCCCCGGCAACCGCTCCTGCTGCTACCGTGGATGTGGTTCATGAGGTCAATGCCAAGGGACGTTTCACTGAAGTCCTACTTAAAATTATTGCCCTTGATGATGCTCTCGGCCTAATAGTTTTCAGTCTTATGCTGGCAGCGGCTCAGATGTTGGCCAGCGGTGGCGGTGGCAGCTTTGAGACTCTTGTGCACGGCGGTAAGGATATTGTGTATGCAATTTTTGTGGGGGCTGTGCTTGGTGCACCCATGAGTTATTTGACCGGATATTTGAAGTCCGGGGAGCATACTTTGCTTGAAGCTTTGGGCATGGTCTGTATCTGCGGCGGCGTTGCCATGTGGCTGGATGTTTCCTTTTTGCTGGCGGCTATGACCATGGGGATGGTGGTGGTCAATCTTGCCAAACGCATGGATTGTTCTTTTTATTCAATACGGTCTATTGAATGGCCCATTGTAGTGCTTTTCTTTTTATTTGCCGGAGTAAATATCGAGGTTGAACATATTTACGTTAACCAGAAGCTGATCATGTTTTATATTCTGCTGCGCATAGGCAGTCGTTTTGTGGGAGGTCTTCTTGGAGCGAGAAAAGGGGGGGAAAGTCTGTTTTTCGGCAAGTGGATGAGCATGGCCCTGATGCCGCAGGCCGGGATTGCCCTAGGGATGGCTCTCACAGCTGCGCACAGGTTTGAGGAGTTTCAGTCTGTGGTTTCTGTTATTGCGGCTACGACGGTTTTTTTCGAGATCGCGGGCCCCATATGTACTCGTTTTGCCTTGAACAAAGTGGGAGATATAACCCCTGGGGAAAAACGGAAGATCAATCGCGAAGGTTGTTCGTTTTAACTTGAAAAGTTTGATGTATAAGTTTTAATTATGTTGAATAACAAAGCAAAATCTATTAAAAGTAATCAAAGATAGTTAGTTTTTATCACTTGATGGAGTTCTCATGGATCAGAATAAAAGACGCAGAATCCGAGTTAATGCAGGCTTCAGGGTTGTGCTGCATAAAGAAGACATTGATGCTTTTGTGGAATCACACAACCTTAGCTTGAAAGGAATTCTTTGTGATCCGGTGAGGGGGTTCTTTGTGGGGGATGAATGCGAAATTTCCATTCCGCTCTCCGAGGAAGCCATAATCAGAGTCAACGCAAAGATTGTCCGCTCTGATGAGACCGGTCTGGCTGCGGATTTTCATCATATGGATGAGAATAGTTTTACTCATTTGCGTCGTTTGATTCAGTTCAACGCTGAAGACGCGGACTCAATAGACAACGAGCTTACTTCACCCGCTTTTGATGCTTGATCGTCGGTATGCACAGGCTGGCGGGTTTGAAGAGGCATAGTTCGTAAGCCCGGGCCATTTTTTTCGCCTTTGTAGAAGGCAGGCCGCAGTCCACGAGTCTGCAATATATGTGGAGTGGATTGAAGATGTGCTCCATAAAGGCGATAAATCCAACTTTCATTTTTTCGAACAATCCCTGTTTAAATTGATCCCCGGCAGGAGGAGCTCGAAAATGAACAAAATTTTGTTTTCAGTCAATTATTGCACATGTCATAGTGCTATTGCGCTGTCTCAGCTTCAAATCCTCGCAAAAACATAGTGGAAATTACCAGCATCATTGCGGCTACCACAGCTCCGGCATAGAATACTGCTTGCAGGTTGAAGCCGGAGTATATCAATCCCATTAAAATAGGGGCAATTGTCTGGCCCGCGCGGAGCAGCATTCCGTTTACGGACATGAATACCGCTCTCTGTTCCATGGGGGCTATTGCCGTGAGCATGGACATGGAGTTGGGCAGGTTCAGCCCTTGTCCCAGCCCGAAAACGCAGACCGGAAGAATACACCACAAAGCCGAATCCGCAGCCGGGAGCATGATCATGGACGCTCCGTAGGCAAAGGCGGATATGGAAATCATGAGCGGCTGGGACATGAAGTGAGCCAGTCTGCCCATCTGAGAGGCTGCCAGTGCAGTAATAAAAGATGCACTTGAAATAACCAGCCCGATCATGAGCGGAGAAGCCTCGAACCGCGAATTGAGCAGCAGGGGCAGGTAGGTCACAATTGGTCCGTAGAGAATAATAAAAGTCAGCAGGGATATTGCGAACAGGCTTAAGACTTCCTTGCAGCGCATGCCGGCAAGAGCGTCCTTCATGTATTTTTTAAAATTTCCATCAGCAGACGGTTCCGGGTTGTCCAGCCGGAAAGCCACCAGCCATGCCAGTGGAAGGGCTGTTAGCGATAGCAGAAAAGGTGCTTCCCAACAGATCTGGGCCAGTATTCCCCCAATCGCAGGGAAGATAGCGGTTCCCATACTCAAGACCCCGGCATTGAGTCCCATGGCTTTGATTCTCTCCTTACCGCTGAAAAGGTCCCCGATAATGGTCAGGTTGATAACCCCGATGGCAGCGGCACCGATTCCTTGAATAAAGCGGAGTAACAGCAGGGAATGGAAATCCGGGGCAAAGAAACAGGCTGTCCCGGCGATCCCGAATAAAATTAATGAAGGCACAAGTATTTTTTTACGACCCAGTCGGTCTGCAAAGATCCCGGCTAAGGGGGCGAATATGATGCCCGGCAGAGTAAAAATAGTGAATATAAGCCCGATTGTTGATGCGGAAATACCGAATTCGCGGATCATTTCCGGCAGGGCCGGAATGATGCTTGAAACACCCATGATCGCCATGAGCGTAACTGAGAAAACGATTTGTAAGTTCTTGTTTTTATATAAAGCGTCCATCTGCGGTCAGTCCTTTGGGGTAAAGTGAATCACGAAAGCTACTCCCAAATGAACCTCTTAGCAACAGCCGGAAAGGACTGAAAAAAGCTAATGCTACAAAAATATGGAATTACGTACTGTTGTCGGGTAATAATGGGGCATGCCCGAATCAAATAAAGAACTCAGATACAGCCCGTTCCTGTTTAGACTCTACCATTTTTTTAAGAACAGCCCGTCGAAATTCACGGTCCTGCTTGGATTTCTGGTGGGGCAGATATTTATTAGCCCCATTGCCGGGGATTCCTTGTTTTTACAGCAGGTATTGTATTTTTATACCTATCTGGTCTTGCTTTCCGCTGTTTCGGCAATAGTGGTCAATAAAGCCAAACTTTATGCTTATTTCGGACTTTATGGGGTTTCGCTGGTCAGTTCTATCCTGTTTTTTAAGACGAGGTCCATGCTCTGGTTGGCGGGTAGTGAAGTGGCTGATATGCTCATGTTGCTTATCACCATCTGGGGCATACAGCAGTTCATGTGGCGGCAGAAAAGAGTTACCCGCGATTTGATTTCCGGGGCCATATGCATTTACATGCTGGCCGGACTGGCTTGGTCCGATGCTTACAGTCTGTGCGAGATTTTAAAAGACGGATCATTTTCCGGAATTGATATTACTGAGAATGTTTTCGCTGTGCGCGGGGCTTTAACTTATTTCAGCTACGTGACAATGCTTACCGTGGGCTACGGGGATATCCTGCCGGTGTCGTTCATGGCTCGTTCTCTCTCGATCCTGCAAGGCCTTTTCGGGCAGATGTATCTGGCAGTATTCATTGCAGGAATCCTCGGGGCGTTCCTTTCTCAGCAGCATTTGGGCTCTGCCGGTGAAAAGCCGGGAGGGCTAGGTGATGAACCGGAGAATGAGCGGCATGAAGCAGGAGGACCTTAAGTCCAGCCGTTGAAGTCGCTTAACTGTCTTTTCTGGTTACTGCCGAATTGTTCCTTTTCTTCGTTACCGTATAGCTCGGTGACTTTTACCGGAGAGTAAAAAGCCTGCTGAGTTGAGCTCTCCTGAAGAGCCAGAGTCATCGGCACATCCCTTATGGGACCCAGTTGAATGTTCATCGGACCTGCTTCCTGCCCCTGTTGAGATTTCTGATAATCCTGATAGGCCTGTTCTTCTTCAACAGTGGTGTATGATATTCTGGAAAGCTTCATTACTCCCAGTTCTGATTTTAGGGCTTCAAAGTATGCTTCACCGCCTTTGAACAGGTATTTTGAAAAATCATCATCTTTGCCTTTGTTGGCTTCATTCAGCTTATCTACAGATTTCTGCGAGAGGGCGCCAATTTCCGAGTTTTGCCTTTTGTAGGCATTGCTTCTGTTGATTTTATCTTCCGCTCTGGAGTTGGCATCCCCACCGAAAATATTGTCTCTGGCAAATTGGGCGGTGGCATGGGTCACGCTTTCTGAGCTTTCGGAGTAGCGGTTGCGGCCCGCATTTTTGAGTTTGCTTTTAGATTGCTCTCGTCCTGTTTCGAGGGAGGAACTGACCCGTTGGGCAAGTTCTTTGTCGGAGATATCGTATTCAGCAGTTGCGGTCTTGGCCCGTTCAATAGCCCGCTGCACGTAGGGCAGGGCACTTTCAGGTTCTTCCCCTTTTGCGTAGGTGGTGCGGTGCTCGGCAACATACATGTCTTTAAATCTATCACGAACTTTGTTCCAGAAGCTGTCCTTGACTGATTTCGCCAGACTCTGAACCCGTTCAATAACTTCTTCTTTGTCCCCGGTGAAGAATTTGTCGATGATATTTCTGGCACCCTTGAAATCTTGCCCTTCAATCGCCGCGGTCAGTTCCTTGATGTGTTTGTCGTACTCAAGCCCGGATTTACCAGAAAGGAAATTTTCGTTGCCCTCCTTAAATATCTTCTCCAGCCCTTCTTGAAGTTCATTGGATTTTTGATCAACTATTTCGGCAATATGAAATTCAATTGTTTCCCAATCCACCGGTTTAATAACCTTCAGTTCTTCCTTACCGTTAACTGATTTGGCAGTGGATGCTTTTGCGGAATCCTCTTCTATTTTACGTGAAGATGTTTCCTGACTTGTGCGGAAATTGAAGCTGCCTACGTTACTTTGGTTGGTGGAATTGATCTGCATGGTTTACCTCGGTTAAATTTCCCAGTCGATTGAAGGGTAAATATCTTCACTATATGTGTTTATGTATTGAGCAGCTTGCTTCTCGGTATTTTCATTTTGCTGTGATGATTCAAGCATGCCCTCTACGTTCAAAGACAGCAGTTGCGGATCAACACCGTTTTTTAATTGCTGCTCCATGGGTGATAATGTGGATTGGACCTGTTCTTGGGAATTGTCCGGTTTCTCGACAACTCTGGGGCTGGCGGCCAGCTTGAGCTTGTCTAATTCTTTGACAAAAGAATCCGTTCTGCCGCGCATGAATTTGGTGAATTTATCAGCCTTGCGGGTATTTTGGTGCCGCAGCCGATTCAGCTGCTCTTCGGTCACACCTTCGTTGTAATAAAGTTCGTCTATATCCTTGAGGATTTTTTGATCTTCTTCGTAGTTGGAGTCATCGGTGTTGAATATCTTGCTTTTGGCAAACTCAGTTGCTGCATGAGTTACGCTTCGGGCATCTTCAGAATATTTATTCTGCCCAGCATTTTTGAGCTTGCCTTTGGCATGGGCTGCCGCACTGTTACGGGTGGCATTAACTAAATCGCTTAAATCTTCGGAAGAGAATTTTTCAACTTCATTGCGTGATTTTTCAATGGCCATTTTGGCGAGGTCGAAGGTGGAAAGGTCGTCGCGCTCCTTACCGTCAATGTACATAGTCCATTTCAGGCCGTCTTTTTTCAGAAAGTCGAGGCCATCCTCTATATTGTCCCAAAAGTTGTCCTCAGCAGCCTTGGCTAGATTTTGAAGACGGGTAATGATTTTGTCGGTGTCTCCATTGTAAAATTTGTCGATCAGCTTTTCTGCCCGTTTGAAGTCCTGTCCTTGAATTGCTTTGCCCAATTCATCTATATGTTCCCGGTATTCTTCGCTGTTGCGTCCGGCTAGCAGCTGTTCTCCATTGTCAAAGATTTTCTCCAAACCTTTTTTCAGGAAGTCGGCAGATTTGCGCATAACTCTTTCAAGCTGGAATTCAATGCTGTTCTGGGAAATTTTGCGCGGCGGCATGTCTGCTGCTGAAGTTGTAATCTCCTCGGGACGAGTGGAATTTTCATCCTTGGTATTACTAGACTTGAAAGAGCCGACTTGCATCTGGTTGGACTGATTAAAACCCTGTATACGCATGGTTATTTTCCTTCCTGATCAGAATCGGTTAAATATTCGTCCCATTTGTTCTGTTGGGTCTTATATTTATTTATGGCATCGGTTTCGTTTACATTATTTCTTTCTGAATGGTCGTCCAGAATAATGTCACTGATATTTTTTTGTAATTCTATTTGATTTTGTTGCGCTTTGACCAACGGTTGCACTGGTGCCGTAAGTGACGTCTTCCCTGATTCTGTTAACGGTGTCTGCTGCCCCGAGGCACCATCCGCTGTTACGACTCCAGATGTTTTATCTGGTGTCTCCTGCTCTTCTTCACCTTTTTTAACAAGCATGGCAGTGCTTTTCAGGGTTCCGTAAATTGAGTGGAAGCGTTTAACCCGTTCCCGTGCGTAATCGTAGAAATTATCTGTCTTACGTTTATTGCGATGTTTAAGTCTGTCGAGTTGTTCCTGATTGATTTTCTCGCCGGGTTCAAGGGCATAAATGTCGGATAATTTCTCTTTGTCTTCCTTGATGACGACATCATTGGTATTAAAAATCTTGTTGCGAGAAAATTCGGCCGCTGAAGCTGTGACGCTGGTTGCGTCCTCAGAGTATTTGTTACGCCCGGCATGTTCGAGTTTAACTTTGGCGTTGTCGACTGCGGCTTTGCGGATGGAATCGGTAATTCCTGAAAAATCCTGATCAGAAAAAGGGTTAACTTCTTCTCTCGACAGCCTCAAAGCCAGCACGGTCATCTCTTTCATTGTAATTTTTTCATACGTCTTACCATCGTATCTAAAATTATATTGAGCTCCTCCTCCCGGCAAATCAGCGATTCCATCTTCTATCTCATTCCAGAATTTGTCTTCAGTTGCTTCAGCCAGCATTTTAATTTTGCCAACAATCTTATCGGTGCTTCCACCGAAGAACTTGTCTATAAGTTTTTCTGCTTTTTTGTAGTCCTGTAGTTGTATTGCTTCGGATAGGGCATCAATGTGTTTGTCGTATTCGTTACTGCTTCTGCCGGCCAGAGTGGACTCTCCACCTATGAATATTTTGGATATTCCTTCATGCAGGAACTTGCATGATTCGTTTATGGCCATTTCGATTGTAAAACCAAGGTCGCTTTGCGATATATCTTTTTCGGTTTTGATGCCCTCTTCTATTTTCTTCTTTTCAGCAGCAATTTTGTCCGCGTTTTTCTTTTTGAAATTATCGGTAATTGTATTGATGTCGAAAGTGGAAGTTGTGGATTGTCCGAATGATGAGATACGCATGATCTTTGCCTCTCTAACTTAGGCTTAAGTGAATCTTGTATTGCGTTAATAATCGGCTGTTCTTGAGAAAACTTTATGTTTATATGATAAAAATATACATAAAAATAATTAATCCGTTCACGGCATAATTATAGGGCAAAAAAAAGGACAGGTCTTAGAACCTGTCCTAAGTGATAAACATGATGGATTTAACACGCTCAGCGGCGAAGCCCTGATGAAAAGTTTAGGAGAGTCCAGAGAACCCTTTCCAAAGGGTTCTTTGGTCCCCGAAGGGCCGCCGGAGGTTTCTTACAAAGCAGCGTCCAACAGTAGATTATCCCGGTGAATGGCTTCGGGGTAGGGGCATTTACCGAGGATCGATTCGATATTGCAGGATTTGCAGCCCATGATTTTGAGCATGTCTGCGGAGCTATAACAGGACAATCCCACAGCAAGGGACTTGCCTGAAGTGTTGACCACGCGGACAAGTTCTCCGGCTTTAAATTTTCCCTCAACTTCGGATATTCCGGCTGGTAATAAACTTTTACCCCCGGAAAGCAACGCTTTTTCAGCCCCGGAATCGATAATCAGATCACCGGCGGGATCGCAATGGTAAGCCAGCCAGTACTTGCGCCTGGATACGGATTTTTCATCAGGAACAATCCATGTTCCGCACTCTTCACCATTAAAAACGCGCTCGATAATCATGCGCTCTTTGCCAGCGAGGATAAGTGTAGGAACACCGAGTTGGGCAGCACGGTTGGCCGCACGCATCTTGGAAAACATCCCTCCTGAACCCACGGCGGTTTTGCCGTCGCACATGGCATCAAGATCGAGATCGTGTACATTCTCAATGCAGGCCAGCGGCTTGGCATCGGGATTCTTGTCCGGGTTCTTGTCAAATACGCCGTCAGCGGAAGTGAGGTTGATAAAAAGATCGGCTTCAACCACGTTGAGGATCAGGCTGGCGAGGGTATCGTTATCCCCGAATTCAAGTTCCTGAACAGCCACGGTGTCGTTTTCATTGATGATGGGGATTACCCGCCATTCAAGCAGTCTTGAAAGGGTGTTGCGGGCATTTAGAAAACGGTCGCGATGTTTGAGGTCGTCGCGAGTGAGCAGGACCTGAGAGGTCACAAGGCCGAAGCGGCGGAAGGT
The DNA here is from genome assembly GCF_010470665.1 of Desulfovibrio sp. JC022. Classification (NCBI taxonomy): domain Bacteria; kingdom Pseudomonadati; phylum Thermodesulfobacteriota; class Desulfovibrionia; order Desulfovibrionales; family Desulfovibrionaceae; genus Desulfovibrio; species Desulfovibrio sp. JC022. Next base: position 253,009 of record NZ_VOPZ01000001.1, read on the forward strand.
CTCGTCATACTCATGCATGAGCCGGGACTGGCCGATGGCCGAAGCTGCCTGCCGCGCGGGCAGGTCATCCAGCTTTGCGCCGGAAGGAATTGAATTTCGTCCGGCAGCAACAGCACCGGACGATACCAGAACTATATCGACCCCGCGTTCGTGCAGGGTCGCCAGTTGGTCGGCAAGACGGCAGATCAGGCCGAGGTTGATGCCCTCTGCCGTGGTCAGAACCGCGCTGCCGATTTTTACAACAATGCGTTTAGCTTCCTGTAATGTCTCAATCCTGTTGTTCGTCCTGCTCATCTTCTTCCTCTTGATTCATGGCTTTGAATCTGTCCCACATATCTTTGAGGAGTTCCTGAACCCCGTCACTGTGGAGGGCGGATATGAAATAAATTTTCTGACCGGCTTCGTCGGCTTTGGCCTTGATTGATTCAAGGTCTTCCTCGGAAAGAAGGTCAATTTTGTTGATGACCCGCAGCTGGGTTTTAGCGGCCATTTCTTCATCAAAAATGCGCAGCTCTTCGTCGAGCATATTGAATCCGTCCAGCGGATCTTCAAGGCTCAGGTCTTCTGCACTGAGGATATGGACGAGGAATCTGGTCCGTTCCACATGTTTGAGGAAACGGTGTCCCAGTCCCAGTCCTTCGCTGGCCCCTTCAATGAGTCCGGGAATGTCAGCGATGACCAGTTTGCTGCCCATGTCATCATCCACCACGCCGAGGTTGGGCACGAGGGTGGTGAAAGGGTAGGCCGCGATTTTGGGTTTCGCAGCGGAAATTTTAGAAATGAAGGTCGATTTACCGGCATTCGGCAGACCGAGCAGGCCAACGTCCGCAATGATCTTGAGTTGCAAGCGAATGCGTTTTTCTTCACCGGGAAAACCGTCTTCAGACTGACGCGGTGCCTGGTTGGTGGAAGATTTGAAGTGGATGTTACCACGACCACCGTCACCGCCCTTGCAGATTACTTCTTCGCGTCCTTCCTGAGTGAGATCGGCGATGAGTTTTTCAGAGCCGTCTTCAGTGTTCACTTCATATACAAGTGTACCGAGAGGAAGATCGATGATGGTATCATCAGCAGCTTTACCGTACTTATCACGGCCCATGCCCTGTTGTCCGCTCTTGGCTTCGTAGACTCTTTTAAGTCTGAAGTCGTAGAGGGTCAGAAGTTTGGAGCTGCCCCTGAAAATGAGGTCTCCACCTTTACCGCCGTCACCGCCGCTGGGGCCGCCCTTGGGGATAAATCTTTCCCTGCGGAATGCCACGCATCCGTTGCCGCCCTTGCCGGAACGTACCGTGATAGTTGCTTCATCTATGAATTTCATAACAAATACCTGATTAGGATGCGCTTCGCGCTTTGTTGGGTGATTTCTCCTCCGGCTGCCAAAGGAAATAATTTTCTTTTAGAATCCTTGAGGGGGGAAGGGGAGTGAAATCGAAAAATAAGGTTTATCTACTATAAAGAAATGCTGCCGAAAAGACACGAAAAGGCAGGGGACGCATTGTGTAATGCGACCCCTGCCTGAAAAAAAGCTTTCGCCTGATGTCTAGGCTTCGGCAGGAACGATGTGTACTCTGGTTTTAACGCGGTTTTTGCGAACGTACTTTTCGTACTTCACAACACCGTCAACCAGTGCAAACAAGGTCCAGTCTTTACCGGTGCCAACGTTTGTACCTGCGTGGACTTTACTACCAACCTGGCGAACAAGGATGTTGCCAGCCAGTACTTCCTGACCACCAAAACGTTTTACACCACGTCTTTGGGCATTACTATCGCGACCGTTTTTCGAGCTACCGCCCGCTTTCTTATGAGCCATTATTAGCCTCCTTAGTAGGTTCTGTCGTCAAGCTTAAGCCTGAATGGCTTCCACTTTGATTCTTGTGTAGTCCTGACGATGACCCTGTTTGGTCTGAGAGTCTTTCCTGCGTCTTTTTTTGAAAACGATGATCTTTTTATCACGACCATGTTCTACGATAGAGCAAGATACTTTCGCACCTTCAACATAAGGAGCACCGATTTTGACGTCTTCGCCCTGACCGATAAGAAGAATTTTATCCAGATCGACTTTAGTGCCTGCTTCAGCGTCCATTTTCTGGACATTGAGTTCCAGACCTTCTTCAACGCGGAACTGCTTGCCGCCAGTCTCAATTATTGCATACATTTTTTGCTTACCTCCGTCACGTAAGAGAGGGGAAGATATTCGTATCTAGATGGAAAAGTCAAGTAGGAATTAAACTTTTTTTTCAGAATTTGTTATCTTACCCAGAAGTTGAGTGACAGGCGGTTGATTACCCTTACTGTTTCTAATCACCGGGCAATTGCGCCCCATACACTCTTTATTTGTTTTCATTTGATCGCATAGTATATGCGCATCTGCCTTAAGGCGCAAGCCCAGAACATCTTCTGAAACCTGCGCCGCAGCCTTCAGGGCCAGCCAGCAGTCTCGCTGGCAGCAGCGTGCAGCTTCTATGTCCGCAATCAGTTTCAAGGCAGCGAGAGTTCCCTTCTGGGCAATGGAGCGTTCAGACGCTGTAAGGGGGGTTGCTTCCAGAATGGCACTCATGGCCGTACCTACGCCGATGGCTGCTCCACAGACTCCCATGAATCCGCAGAACCCTCCGGCAACTTTTGCGCCGCGTGATACTGCCGTATCAATGACCTTTTCGTCAATACCCCCGCCGCTGTTTTTATAGGCAGCGGCAATTATGCCCGGAACAAGGGCATGGTGTTCAGGTCCGTGCATGGGAATTGCCGGATGGCTGCGTACTTTTTTAAGCAGCTCAATCATATCGGTTTCCGTGCTGGATTTCAGCAGATGGGGCAGTACTTCCATAGCGTCTTTGCTGTGGCATTTATCGCAGACAAAATGACCGTCCACGCAGTGTGCGTTGGCTTCATGTTCTTCCCCGCAGAAACAACAGACCATTTTTCGGTACTCGGTCAGGTACTCAAGCTCCGCACTGCAGACCATGCACCCTTCCATGTTTTTCAAGGAGGGGGCTACTGAATTGTTTTCTTTTTCCGGCTTGGGGTTGTCAAAGGAATCCGGGGTGGGGCAGCAGCAGGATTCGCCGATGAAAATATTATCTACCGCACCTTCATTATTTATAATGAATAATTGTTCACCCAGGAGATTTGCTTCCTGTTCCGGGATTTCCGCCACATTACCGGGGCTGAGCATGGTCCCGCCGGATGTGACAGCGGTAGCCAATGGACCACGGTAAACTGCCTTGACCGTATTCCCTTCATCCGGCTTGCGGGCTGAAAAAGTCAGGGAGAAGAACTGGTGTCCGCCTACGGTGCGGTAAGGAAAACGCTTGATCATGATCAGGGATTCAAAACCAGATTCTTCGAGCAGGCCGCAGAGATTCTTCTGAGTCTGCGCTCCGGCAATGCATTCTCCGTGCAGGGTGTCATCATTGCGGATTTCCGGCCCCGGTTCGGTTTCGCAGACCACGTCTGAAATGGTCAGTCTGCCTCCGGGTTTGAGTACCCGGAACATCTCGGCAAAGGTGCGTCGTTTGTCGGTGGAAAGGTTGAGTACGCAGTTGGAGAGCAGCAGATCGGCGGTACCTTCATCAAGGGGTAGGGATTCAAGGTAGCCCTTGCGGAAATCCATGTTGTCGTAGCCCAGTGATTCTGCAACCGCTGCCTGACCTTCACGGGCATGGTCCAGCATGGGATCAAGCATGTCGATTCCGGTCACTTTGCCTTTAGGTCCGACCATCTTGGCGGCAATAAAGCATTCAATACCCCGTCCGCAGCCGAGGTCTACCACGTGTTCATCCTCTGAAATTCCGGCATCCATGATCGGGGAACCGCATCCGTAGCCCCGGAATCTGTATTTTGCGGGAATATGGGCCATCAGGTCCGCTGTGTATCCTGCTGGATTGATAATATCTTCATTGGCTATGCCGGCAGCTTCAGTGTAAAAATCTTTGACCACTGCAAGACTGTTGTTTCCGGCAACGGCCAGCAGGCAGTTTGTGTGGGTCAGGGCCACCGGGCCATGTCCGGAACAGCGGTCCAGCTTGTCTCCCATTTTAAGGAGCAGGTGCGGTGCGTCGAATTTTCGAGATTCAGTAGCCTTTCGGGTGATCAGCTCAAGAGCTAACTTTTCATAAAGCGGACTGTATGGATCGTCGCCCATGAAGCTTTCTTTGTGCATGTAGCTGTGGTCGGTATCGCCGCCGCCAAGGAGCAATTTAAAAGGTGTATTGAGATCTTTACCACTGCTTTTGCGCAGCTTTTCAAGACAGGCACTTTCTTTCCATGCTTGATCTAAGTTATCATTAATACAGGTGGATAGTTCTTCAATGCCGACTGTAGCAGCAGAAGGGTATAAATTTTCATCCGGGCCGACAGCTAAAGATTCCCACCCGGCAGTTGAACCGTCGTGTATCGTTCCGCAGGGGGCGAAAATCATACTTTTGACTGCTTCAACATTGTCGATGGTCACTCCGGTTCGCTCTCCGGTTTCCCATGCTTCCAGAAGGTGGGGATAGATTTTATCGGGTTTGACGAATTCATTTGATTCACCACGACCGCGCACGAAATACCACATGAAATGTACATTTGAAGCCCCGGTACGGGCCGCAAATTCCACCACATCCTTCATTTCGTGTACATTTGCATTGGTTACGCACATGGAAAGGGTGAAGGGGATTCCTTCGTCTGAAAGCCAGTTCAGGGATTTTACAAGAGCCTTGAACATGCCTTCGCCACGTAGTTTGTCGTGGGTTCTGCCTATGCCGTCCACACTGATCTGCAAATGCAAACGGTTGAAGTCGTAGTGATGTTTTGAAAAGAAATTTTTAACGGTCAGCCCGTTGGTCAGTATCGCCACATGACTGGATTCAATGTGCAGCATGCGGGTCAGGATTTTATCCAGTCCCTTGTGTACCAGCGGCTCTCCGCCTGTAACGGCGAACATTTTGCAGCCCAGTTGTTCAGCTTGGGCAGTAAGTTCAAGCACTCTTTCTGTTTTCAGTTCTCGTTTGGCTTGCGGTGAAGAGGAGAACAGGCAGTGGGTGCAGGCCATGTTGCAATTGTCGGTAATGTGGAACCAGAGTTCTCGCAGATTATCGGTCTTCAGTAATTCGTATCTTCCGGGATAGATTGACTTGTCCGCATCAGGCAACCGCATGAGAAATCGTTTGTCTTCAATGGAGAGTTTTGCGTCGGGATTCTTCTGGATGAAATTCAGCAGGTTATCTCCGGAAGAAGTGGGGACAAACCAGTCCGGGGAATTAGGTCTGAGATATACGGGAGTGTCGTTATGGGTAATCCGGGTCCACTCTGAGATATTGAAGGACAAGGTCAGTCTCCTTGGAAGAAAATATGTATTTGTAAAATTTTGGGTAAAAAATCAAATTTACCTATAAGTAAGGGTTAGATCAAGGCCCGTGAAAGGGTAAGCACTTCAACGCGCTCTGCCCCGGCTTCAAGCAATGTGCGGGCGCATTCATCAACGGTAGAACCGGTGGTGTAAACATCATCTACGAGCAGAATCTTTTTATTCTTAACAAGGGAAGGGGCGGCGACAAAGGCGGTGTGCAGATTCTTGCGTCTTGCAGAGCCGCTGAGTTTGGTTTGGGGAATGGTTTTACGGGTACGGATAAGAGCTTTGGCTGACAATTTTGCCCCGGTGGCTGAGGATGCAAAACGGGCAAGAATAAGTGATTGGTTGAAGCCGCGTTCCCGCAGCCTTGAAGGATGCAGCGGGACCGGGATAGTTAGATCCGGGCGGTTTGTTTCCGGTATGTCCGCACAACTCCTGCTGATGAATTGCTGGAAGACGGTGTCATAACCGTATTGATTGTTGAATTTCCAGCCTAGAAGCATATCGCGTAGCAAGCCTTCATGCAGGCCAAGGAAGTATAGTCTGCTGAAGTTGCGGGGAACAGTCTGGCAGGTAATACAGGGAAGGGAAATGGCGTCCGGTGAATTTAGTTTATTGCCGCAAACAATACATATATTTTCCGGCTTAGGCTTGATGGTGCTGAGGCAGGATTCGCATAATCCTTTTTCCGTGTGAATGTTCAGACAGGCCGGGCAGCGTTTTTCTCTGAATGCTTTTTTCAATCCCGTAAGCTTGGTTACAGGGAAGATATATTGCAGGAATTTGGCAAACATCGCTTACGCGGTTGGCTGATATTTTTTAATTGTATTAATGACGTCTTCTTTTAAGATCGGCTTGAGCAGGAAGCCGTTGTAACCGGATTCAATGCAACTGGAGAGCAGCTCCGGGTCGTCCCCGGTAGTCATGGCAATAATTGGAGTCTTTATTCCCTTTTCACGTGCCTTGGTAACTACTTCGCGCCCGCCTAACTCGGGCATGTGTACGTCCATAATTATTATGTCGAAGTTGTTTGAGGTGAGCATTTCCATAGCCTCGCGACCGTCCTCTGCAAACTTAGGGGTAATACCCAGCTTGCCGAGATAGGTCTTGAGTACTAGGCGCACCGGGGCTGAATCTTCAGCTACCAGCAGTTTCATATCGGGAAAAATAACATCATCCATTATTTATATTCCTTTGCCATGCTTTTTCTCCATACCCGCTGATGAGTGCGCATTTCTCAGTATCACCCGCCAAGTCAAGCGGCTCATCAATTCCCCGGAAAGTCATAGCCGGAACAAGTTCCGCTTTGAAAAATCTTAGAAAAAATTTGAGCGAGAGTTCCGCACCCTCAAACAATTTTTCGCCTTTTGGCCTTCCTGCCAGCAAGCAGGCATAGGCGGGCCGCTGGCCCAGTCCATTCATGAGCGGGGAGTCTCCGGTTGCGGCTTCAAATGCCCATTGGCCCCGGTCAATGAAGGTCTTCAGCCGGGAGGGCAGATGGTAGAAGTATATAGGAGAGGCAAAGAAAGTGAAAGGGGCGGAAATTATTTTATTGTATAACTCCTGCGCCCCGTCTTTATCAGCAAAAATGCAGCGGTTCTCAGCTGCTGTACGGCATTTCAGGCAGCCGATACAATGTTCGAAATCCATATCGCCAAGGATGACGGTTTCCGCGTCGCCTCCGGCTTTGCGAATTCCTTTCAGGAAAAGGTCGGCAGCAAGGTCGCTGTTTCCTTTTCGGTGATGGCTGCATTTGAATATAACCGGAAGCTGTGTCATTTTTTATCGTTCTTTTTTGCCCGTGGCACTTTGCTGCTGAAAATCGCGCGGATGTGGTCTTCCTCTTCGAATGTTTTCAGAGTCCACTCGGGCAGAATTTCCAGCTGATGGTAGAGCTGCTCTACCGTTCCTTTGTCCACAAGGGCTGTTATTTCATCGGTTCGTGCAAAACGGAGATACCAACCTACCTCCAGTCCTACGCCTCAGCATTTGTTGCGGGCATCGACAATTTTTTGTTTGCTCATACCTGTCTCCGCTTAAATTTGAACTCCGCTGAAATAGGGATTGTGATTCATCTCGTCACCCACAGTGGTTGAAGGGCCGTGTCCGGCAAAGAGTTCAGTTTCTGCCGGGAGGGAGAATATCTTCTCTTTAACCGAGTTCAGCAATTGTTCGGTATCTCCATACGGAAAATCCGTCCTGCCGATGGAGCGGCGGAAAATGAGATCACCCACAATAGCTGCCTTCAAAGCCGGGAAGTGGAAGGTCAAGCTGCCCGGAGTATGACCGGGGGTGGAGTAAATTTTACATTCCAGCCCGATCAGTTCGGTCTCGCCTTCACCGATATGTTCGGTTTCAAAATGGGGAACTTCCGGGAAGCCCATCAGGCCGCCGCGCCCGACCTGTGTCTCCATGAGTACGAGGTCATCGTTTGAGGCGTAGATGGTTTTTCCGCTGGCATCAGCCAGTGCCCGGTTACCGAGAATATGGTCAAAGTGAAGATGGGTGTTCAGGATGCGTTCCAGTTCCACTCCGGTCTTTTTAAGATAGGAGAGTACCGGGGTCGGATCGCCGCCCGGATCAATGACCAGAGCCTTGTTTTCATTAATAATTACAAAGCAGTTGGTCTCAAGGGGACCGAGGGGAAAAATCTTGATTTCCATTAAAAATCCTCCAGCATATATTCTGAGAGTTCGTTTCGTTTTGAGTTGCCGCTCTGATCCGGGTGCCCGAGAGCGAGGACAACCTGAAGTTCGTATTTTTCAGCAGGAAGGCTTAGCGCTTCCAAGGCCTGATCCTGCTGATTGATGATTTCACCGAGCCAGACGGTTCCCAATCCGAGGGAGTGGGCCGCAAGCATCATGTTTTGGGTGCAGGCACCCGCGCCTTGATGATCTTTCATTTCGCTGTACATGGCCTGTTTGTCCAGAAAAATGCAGATCAGTACTTTGGCTGCCTTAACTATGTGCCCGTACTTGGTACACTCCGCAAGGGGGGCGACTCGTGCGTCATCCTCATGGATCACCAGAAAACGGTAGGGCTGGTTGTTCAGTCCGCTGGGTGCCCAGCGTCCGGCTTCCAGAATAGCGGTCAGCTCATCGTGTGATACCGGCTGGTCTGTAAATTTTCTAATGGAACGGCGTCCGTAAAGGGCTTCAAGTACAGGGTTGGTTGTATTCATAAAAGTCTCCGTCACTAAAAAGGTACGCCGCGAAAAATATTGATTTTATTGATGGCCCGGTCAAACTCTTTGGGGTTGAGTTCCCTGTTCAGGTCATGGTCAAAATCTTTAAAATTGCCTTTCAGCTGGATAGCCTCGGCTTCCTGCTCGTCAATTTTACCGTCATTGTTTGTATCTGCTTTTTCAAAGGATGGGATAGGCTGTCTGATCTCGTACTTATCGATAATAGCGCACTTGATGTGTCTTCCATCTGTATCGATAGTCACATCAATGAAAGTTCCGGGGTCAACGTAAAGCTTGGTGCAGGTATCGCCGGAATAGAGATCCTTGCCGTTGCTGGCTTCTAGGGCAAGTTTAACCTTGGCCTTGCCGCCTTTTTTATCAAAGCAGTCTTTATTATACAATGCATTGCAGGTGCAGTCGGCAATGGTTTTCGGCTTGATGCGCCCGAATTTAAAATCATTGGACTTACCCCAGACCCGGATAACGTTATCGGTATGGTTGATGACGGTGAAGATTTTTTCTTCAGCTGCTGCGGATGTAACGGTCATAGCCAGCAGAGCTGCGGGCAGGATTGCGGTTTTCAAGAAGCCTTTGATATTCATATTTCCCCCGGATTGTGATGTTGTTTTTTTTTAAACATACATGACCCTAATTGCAAGGACAGAAAAAAGCCCTCCCGGATTAATCCGGGAGGGCTTTGCAAGTCACTTTCGGCTTAAGCCGGGGAGGTTAGACCAGCTTGCCGAAGGACAGGATGATGTTCTTACGGTAAGTGCGGTTTTTCCAAACGGACTCTGCGCCGTCTTCTTCAATTTCACGGCTCAGAATTTTGCGAAGTTCTTCCTGCTGGACTTTGCCCAGATGCAGTTCACTGATGTCGCCCAGCAGAGCCAGAGGGTCAGTGTAATCAGCGGGAAAGGGCTCACTTTCATTGTCTCTACAGAAGAAACAGATTGTTCCTGAGTGGAAATTACCGGTGGCTTTTTTTACGATGTCGGTCATTGGATTGTCTCCATGTTTGCGTCTTGCTTCCAAAAGAATGCCCTGAAGCATTTGACGCCTGATGTTTTGCGTTGCAGTTCATGTGCCAAGCAAAACTTTCCTCATTCGGGCATTTTAGCGGCATCTGTTTTTTAGGTGGGAGCGCAAGTATCCATAAATCCTCCCACCGGATTTCCCGGTTAATGCTAACTGTAGGATTTGATTTAAATCTTGCTCAAACAACTCTAGTTGTTTTTTGGCGTACTTAGTTAGCGTTCCGGGTCTCCAGAAACGAAAAAAGGCATTCCCAATCGGAAATGCCTTCAAGAAATTCAATGTATTAAATCCCTCTCATGGACCCCGTATAGGGCAGGCATTGGCACCTTGCTGTTGGAGCAGGTTGCCGGATGGTCAACGGGCCTAAGTCCCTCACATCCTCTTCATGAGTAAATATTTTCGGTTCAAAGAACGTAGTGATAAGATATTCAGGTGATGGGATGGCGTCAAGTGGTTTTTTACTCCTCCCCGGCCATCCGAGCCAATTCAACCTCAACTTCAACAGAATCCAATTGCCGACAGGTGGTAAAAGTCTCTTTGTTAACCACACCTTTATGGATCAGGAAATGGCGTTCAGCCAGTTTTGCGAGCTGCGGCCAGTGGGTGATTACAATTAGCTGCTGGCGGTCGGCGAGGTCCTGCATTTTTTCGCCTACCCGGTTCAGGGTATGCCCGCCGATGCCGGAATCTACTTCATCAAAAATGAGGGTCGGCTTTTCGGATTCGCCTTGCAGTCCGGTTATTGCCAGCAGGAAACGGGAAAGCTCACCTCCGGATGCTATTTTGTCCAGCGGCTGGGCGGCTTGACCGGGGTTTGGAATCCACATCAAACGCCCGCGCATTTCATTGAGCCCAGGATAAAGTTCGTGGGGCTGAAATTCAAACTTAACCTGCACATGTTCGGAAAATCCCAGTCCTTTTAGCTCTGCCACAACACGGTCAGTAAGCTTTTTTGCGGCAATTTCGCGGGCTGTGGACAGTTTTATCAGTGCCTCGGAAAGCTGCTCGACCAGTTCTTTTTCCTTTTTTTCGATCTGGGCAAGCTCAAGAGCGCAGGAATCTAAGAAGTCTAAATTGTCTTGAATTTCCTGTTGCAGATCAACAATCTGATCAAGAGTCCGGCCTAATTTTCTTTTAAGTTTGGAAAGTTCGTAGAGCCGGGATTCAATGTCGTCGATGGATTCATTTGAATCAAAATCAAGAGGCTGGGCGCGCAGCTTACCTGCCAGTTCATCAAGAAAATGCTTGAATTCAATAACCGCTTCCCGGTCCTGACCAAAATCAGGAAAAAGTTCGCAGATACGTTCCATCTCCATGCCTAGTGCTGAAACCCCGCCGGAAACATCAAGTGGGCCGCGCATGATATCCATGGCGTTTTCAATACATTTCCCGGCATCTTCCTGCGCGCGGAGTGCGTTCTTCTTTTCGAGCAATTCATTTTCTTCATCGGGGTAGGGGGCTACTTTTTCAATTTCAGTTCGCTGAAATTCAAGGAAATCTTTTTTCTCCAGCAGGGAAGAGGAACGTTCTTTAAGTTCTTCTTTTTTGGTCAGCAATGTGCGTAGCTCAGTTAGGATGTCATCCTTTTTGATCGGCAGGGAAATGTCATCCAGAAATGTGTCCAGCATGCGGCATTGATAGGCAGGTTGGAGAAGCTTCTGCTGGGCGTGCTGGCTGGTGTGCAGGATCATGGATGCGCCCATTTCGCGGATGGTATTTTGAGAGCTGAGTTTGTCATCCACGTAAACACGGCTGCGGCCTGTTTCGGCGGAAAGTACCCGCCGTACAATGGACTCTGTCCCGTCCGGGTGAATGAATAGAGCTTCCACAAAAGCCTGCTCCTTGCCGGGGCGAACCATGTCCGGACGCATTTTTTGTCCGGTCAGGAAATCAATGGCTCGCAGGATGAATGATTTACCGGCTCCGGTTTCCCCGGTGAGTACATTCATGCCCGGTGAAAATTCGATTTCGGCATCTTCGATAAGAGCAAGGTCGCGTATTCTAAGCAGTTCCAGCATAATATTACCGTTATTGTTTCAGTCTGGGGTCGAGGATGTCACGCAGGGCTTCACCGAGAAGGTTGTAGCCGAGTACGGTCAGCAGGATTGCCATGCCGGGAAAGATGGACAGCCACGGCGCAATTTCCAGTACTTCCTTGCCGTCCATAAGCAGGTTGCCCCATGACGGATCGGGCGGCTGTACTCCAAGGCCGAGGAAACTGAGTGAGGACTCCACAAGGATAGCTCCAGCCACGCCAAGTGTTGCCGACACCAGCACCGGGGTAATGGCGTTGGGCAGGATGTGGGTCAGCATGATGCGGATCGGTCCCGCCCCGGCCAGACGTGAGGCCTGTACGAAATCGCGCTTGCGCAGGGATAGAGTCTCTGCACGCACCAGCCGCGCCACGCCCATCCATGAAGTAAAGCCGATGACGATCATGATGTTGGTCAGCCCCGGTTCAAGAAAGGCAATGACCGCGAGAATGAGGAAAAAAGATGGGAAGCAGAGCATGACATCCACCCCCCGCATGATGATTTCATCCACCAGTCCGCCGAAATATCCGGCAGCAAGCCCAAGTGCCAGCCCGATAGCTGTGGAAATTCCTACCGCCACAAAGCCGACCCAAAGAGAGACCCGTCCACCGTAGAGCATGCGGGCGAACACATCGCGACCTAGAGCGTCTGTGCCGAAAAAATGTGTTGCGCTGGGGCTTTGCAGCAGATGATCGACGTTCAGGGAATTGGGATCATAGGGAGTCAGCAAGGGCGCGAAAATAGCCGCCAGCGAGACTGTTCCCACAAGGAAAAGTCCGAGGTAGAGTAGTCCGTATTTTTGCAGTTTTGAGGGCGGGGTGAGTGGTTTCTTGTTACTCATTAATCCTGCCCTCCTGCGCGGATGCGGGGATCAGCCAGCCCGTAGGCCATGTCGGCCAGCAGGTTTCCTGCAAGGGTCAGCATGGCACCCAAGACCAGTGAACCCATGATCAGTGAATAGTCGCGGGCCATGACCGCTCCGTAAAAAAGCTGGCCCAGTCCGGGCAGGGCAAAGATGGATTCAATGATCACACTGCCGCCGATGAGTCCGGGAATGGACAGACCGAGGATGGTGATCACCGGAAGCAGGCCATTACGCAGGGCATGCTTGAAAAGAACTTTGCGCATGGGCAGCCCTTTGGCTTTGGCGGTGGTGATGTAATCCTGCCGCAGCACCTCAAGCATGGAAGAACGCATGAAGCGGGACATTCCAGCTAAGCTTCCGAAAGTATAGATAAAGATAGGTAAAGCCAGATGGCGGGCCAGATCAACAAATTTACCCCACGGTGAGAGGAATTCATAATCAAGGGAAGTCAGTCCGGATATGGGGAAAATTGGATAGTAAATGCCCAACCAGAGCATGAGCAGCAGGGCCAGCCAGAATCCCGGAACCGCGAAGCCGATGAAGACCAGCACGGTCATACTTCGGTCAAACCAGCCGTCCTGTTTCCATGCCGAGTACATGCCGATGGGTACAGCTATCATTAAAGTCAGAAATAATGAGGCCATGTTCATGCCGAAAGTCAGCGGCAACCGTTCTTTGATGCGATCCCAGACCGGGCGGCGGTCGCCGGACATGGACAGTCCGAAATCGAATTTCGCCAGACGGGTGACCCAACTGATGTATTGCTCGTGGATGGGTTTATCCAGTCCGTACAGTTTTTCCAGCTTTTGGCGGGTTTCAACTGTCGCAGTTGGATTCAAAGTGGTCTGCATGTCGGTGGGTGATCCGGGTGCAAGATGGATTACCCAGAAGCTGATTACCGTGATGCCGATGAAGACCACGGAAACCCATGCGAATTTCGAAAGTATCTTTAAGGCAATGTCCAGCATGGTACCTCGTTTAAAAATAGCAGGTTAGACAGCGTCAATCTGAAGAGAGGATACTGCAAGTCGAAGCTTGAGGCAATAGTTAATGTTTATAAAAAGTAAACGAATGTTTTGTTTTGTTTACAGATGATGATATGAAGCCCAGCTTAACCGAAGCGGACGGCTAGGGAAATCGATTTATATTAAAATAATTGAAAAAGAGAGTTGACAGCAGGTGCTGGTTTTTATAAATCCTTTTTCACCCAACACAAGTGGGGCTGTAGCTCAGTTGGGAGAGCGCTTGAATGGCATTCAAGAGGCCGTGGGTTCAATTCCCTCCAGCTCCACCAGATATTTCAAGGACTTACGACAACAGTTGTAAGTCCTTTTTTCTTTTGGGGGAACCGGGCGGGGAACATTTCGGTGGTTGCCAAGCCTAAACTTCCTTTAAGAAGATTTCACCGGTCCACTTATAGCCTTCTTCTTTAAAATCTTTAAAATACTTTGGGTCAGTGATGTTATTCTCGATAAGCCACCTGACAAATCGACCTTTAATGTGCTTTCCCTGATGACCTGCCGGCATCTTTTTTCCTGCTTTTTTCAGGACAAACTCAATCTCAATTCCATTATCATATTTCACAGCTTTCTTGTGTGCTTGCGGTAACAAATCAATAACAAATTTATCTTTTAATTGCTCTGAATTGGAATTCACCCATAACTTGGCAGCCTTTAATTTATCAATCTTCAAACGATAATTAGGAATCAAATCAGTAGGGATGACAAGACCAAATAGCCCTGAGACAATTAACACTTTTTTATCGAAGTCAGACTTGTTTTTCAAAGTTTGATAATCAATTGCGTCATAAACAACACCTGTATACCGTTTAATTGCTGGCATTGTTTTTGAGTTTAAGACTTCCTTATTTACAGTAACCGCTTTCTCGAGTGCCTTTTCCTTAAGCCCATATAACTTTTTAGGGTCAGCTTTTTTAATCGCTTCAATCAAGTCAGCAGCAATAACTGATACAGACTTTAAAGGAGTTTTATTTCCTCCGTCGGCTTTACCTTCAGATGGTGGAATTAAGATGATAGTTTTCATAAAAAATTTGGAGTTTCGTATGTTAAAAGAAATGGCATTTATCTATAAAAAAAGAGACTGATCAGTCAAAGACAATTTATTTACCTAAAATAAAAATAGAGCCTCCTTGTTTGGAGATCCGGGGAAGCCGTTGGCGGCACTCTGCTGCGGTGTAGATCTTTTGAAATCAAGATAATATTGAGAAACATCAGCCTGTCCTGTCAGCCCGCGCCGCAGCACGCCATTATGCATCCTGACCCAGTTGAAGTCCGGGTGGTAACTATTGATGATTGCAACCCGATATTCGTTTGCCAGCGCATTGCAAAAGAGAATCAACCCGATCAGCGCAGCGGTCAGAAATGGAAATGTCTTCATCGTTATTGTCTCTTTGCTCCATACAAGAAGTTGTTTAATATCCATCCGAGAATAGTATATTTTCTTGTTTCATGTTTATTTCACATAAAAAAATACAGGCTGAGCCTGCATTTTTATGAACTACACACATCATTCAATTCTTATCCTCACGACAACATTGACATCCCTCTCCTGACAAAGTAAAAATCACAAAATTTTATGTCGAATGTCGACATTTTCAAGTGAGAGATTTTGTATTGCAATCAAATTATTTTATTTAAGCATTCAGGTGCTTGCATGAGTTCAGCAAAATAAAGACAGGGGAGAAAGTTATGACTTTACGATCAAGAATGATAATCGCATTCGGGGTTATCTCAATACTTATCGCAGTATTGGGTATGTTTTCTGCTACCAAGCTGGAAAGTGTGGGCGCACTTACAGATTCTTTGTACAAACGTCCTTATGCGGTCAGTACTGCCATGCTGCGCATTGATGTGAATCTGATGCGTATCCAGAACGAAATGTCTCAGATTATTACATCATATGATAAACTTAGAATTGCCAAACATCGAAAGAATATTGATGACTATGATGCTGAAATTATGAATGATTTTGAACTTGTCGCTCAGCGGTCCCCTGAAGATAGGAGTAGTCTTTCCGGGTTGACCAAGGTCTATAGCCGTATGAGCACTTTGCAGCAGAATCTCATTGATACCCATGAAAAAGGGGCCTTGCGCAGTGTGATTAAAGCGGAAAGGGATAAAGAGGCCAAGCTGCATAAAGAACTTGAAACGGGCATGGAAAAGTTTATTGCTTCTGCCGAAGAGACTGCTGCGTCTTTCAATGCTGATGCGGCGGAAAGTGTTGCGCAGACGGGTAATATTTTGCGGGCAATGGTCGGGCTGGCTTTTGTATTTTCCATTGTTATTGCGCTCTGGATTTTGCGCTCTGTTCATCGCGCCCTCGGTAAAGACCCGGCTGAGCTTGAACAGGTTGTGTCTAAAGTTGTCAAAGGTCATTTTGAATTTGAAAGTGATGACAAGGCTCGCGGGGTCTATCGTCAAATTCTCAGTCTGGTGGACTCACTGAAAGGTTTCCAGAACGATACAGACGCGATTATCACTGCCATTGAAAAAGGTGAACTTGAGCGCAAAGGCGATGTATCCAAATATGAAGGCGGATTTGCAACTATGATTGAGGGTGTGAACACTCTTGTAACCCTCTATTGCGAACTGCTTAACTCATTGCCTGTGGGGATACTGACCAGAGGTAAGGACAGGGAAATCCTTTTTCTCAACAAAGCCGGAATGGACATCGGAGGGATTAATTCTTTTAATGGTAAGCAGTGCGATGACGTGCTGGGAACCAAAGCCTGCCGCGAAGGTCGTTGCATACCCGAGAAATGTATGGATAACGGTGCTAAGCAGAATTTTGAAACAACCGCACAGACTTCAACGGGAACTTATGAAGTCAGCAGTTCAGCATCACCAATTTTAGACCGCAATGGTCAAACTGTGGGCGCGCTTGAAATCATTATTAATCAGACCGAGATTAAAGCGGTGCAGAATAGGATTGTTGAAGTCGCTAATGCTGCGGATCAGATTTCCACTCGCCTTGCCACTTCTTCTGAAGAGCTTGCGGCCCAGATTGAGCAGGTCGGCAGGGGGGCGGAGATCCAGCAGCAGCGTGTTGGTGAGACCGCAACTGCCATTGAGGAAATGAATGCAACTGTACTTGAAGTAGCACGCAATGCCGCAGATGCTACCTTACAGTCTGAGCAGGCCGCAGAAAAGGCGCAGGATGGTGCCGGGCTTGTGGGAGAGGTTGTCACCTCCATCAATCAGGTTAATGGCATTGCCGGGGAGTTGCAGGGCAACATGCTCGAGTTGGGCAAACAGGCCGATTCCATTGGCGGCATAATGACAGTAATTCTTGATATTGCAGACCAGACAAACCTGCTTGCTCTTAATGCCGCAATTGAAGCAGCCCGTGCAGGTGAAGCCGGACGCGGATTTGCGGTGGTTGCTGATGAAGTTCGTAAGCTGGCGGAAAAGACCATGACCGCTACAAGTGAAGTAGGCGACAGCATTAAGGCCATTCAGAAATCATCGGAGCGTAATATCAGACAGGTGGAGTCGGCAGTGGACCAGATTGCCGCTGCAACCACTCAGGCCAATGACTCCGGTGTTGTGCTGGCGGATATTGTGACAGTTTCCGGTGAAAGTTCCGCCCTGATCAGCAGTATCGCGGCGGCTGCGGAAGAGCAATCCGCAACGTCAGAAGAGATTCATTCTGCTGTGGATGAGGTTCACAGGATTGTGAATGAGACTTCAGAGGGAATGATTGAGTCTTCCCGCGCTGTGCAAGAGTTGAACTCCCTTGCTCAGGATTTGCGGTCCATGCTTGAGAGATTGAATTCTTAATTAGAAAGGGGGCGGTGTTTTTATGGCACCGCCCCTCTTTTTTTGTATTGCAGATAGAAAAGATTAAAAATTATTCTTCAAAAAAAATTCTCTCCCGCTCCCATCTCTTCCGTACCCGGCAACACAGGTGGCCTTGAATTCGGCCTGTTCAATGGCAAGCAGGGAAATCCTGTCATAAGCAACGAGCATCATCAGCAGTTCGGGATCATTTCTTGTCCGGTGTTACTTTCCAAGTCTAATTACTGTCTCGGTAAGTTCGACAGCAAAAGATTCATCCATCTTCCCATGACCGATAAGCAACCTGTACCACATGGCCCCGAAGACCACGTCCACTAGTATGTCCAGATCTTGGGTAGGGGAAATTTCATTTGAGTCAACGGCCTGCTGAAGGATGGACTTAAGGGTTTCCTGACGTTTAGACACGAAATTATCCTTGAATCTGGTTCGGAATGAATCGTCATTCTGGGCCAGTGCCATTAGATAACGCAAGTTTTCGCCATCACCTTCATTTATTGATTTCATGGAGCGGCGCAGGAATTGGCCCAGAGTTGTCTGTAATGATTCATAATGCGGGACAGGAATTTTGCTATCCGCCTGAGTGAGCACCGCTTCCAGCACAATATCCGCCAATGAGGGCCACCAGCGATAGATGGTCGGTTTGCCTACTCCTGCCTTTTTGGCAATTGCTTCAATGGTTAGCTTTTTATCACTGTCTTCATTTAGAAGTTCATAAGTTGCGCTTAGTACTGCCTGTTTCGCTTTCTCGCTTCTGGGGCGTCCGGCTTTTGTCTTGGTCATGTTTTCACCTTGATTTTATCTGAAGTTGTCTTGTGCCATGCTCGATGTTTATTGACAAGTTTAATTACGTTACGTAGCGTAACGTAATAGTTCGAAGCCTAGCTATTAAAAAATACTGCAAATGGAGGAGCGAGATGAAGATAAAATCAGCAAAACTGGCCTGTTTTTCCCCAACAGGAACAACCGAAAAAGTGATTCAGGCTATTGCTACGGGGATTGGGGTTGAAGATTCAGATTTGGTAGATATTACCAAGCCGGCCCTAAGAGATCAGCCGTTTGAAATTTTTAAAGACGAACTTCTTGTTATTGGAGTCCCTGTGTATATGGGCCGGGTACCCGGTCTATTGCAAGGCTGGTTTGGTAAAATTAAGACCCACGGTAATCCGGTGGTCTGTGTTGTGGTTTACGGAAACCGTGTCTACGATGATGCCTTGCTTGAACTCAAAAATATCATGCAGCAGCAGGGGGCTGTTCCGGTGGCCTGTGCGGCATATATTGGTGAGCATTCTTTTTCAAATGAGGAAATTCCCACTGCACAGGATCGCCCTGATCCAAGTGATCTGAAGCATGCTGAAATGTTCGGAATAGATATTCGAGAAAAACTTGATTCAATCGCAGAACTTTCCGAAACCAATGTGCCGGATGTTCCCGGTGAATTTCCGTATCGGGGGATTACTGAATTGTGGAATGTCGATTTTATCGCAGTAAGCGATACTTGCGTTCAATGCGGGCTTTGCGTGGATATCTGCCCCACAGGAGCGATAGATGATGAAGACAGCGCGGCTATTGATCAGGTTAAATGTATTACCTGTTGTGCATGTCTTAAAAAATGTCCCCAGCAGGCCAGAACAATGAAGGACAGCCCGGTAAAAGATGCCCGCAAAAGGCTGAATAAGCTTTTTGCGGAGCCTAAAAAACCGGAGTTGTTTTTATAGCTGTGCGGTGATTGAAAGATATCAGGGGGGCGGGAAACGAATGGGACACGCCCGTCTCTTTTGTTATTTTCGATTGACCGGGAGTTTGATGGTGAAACGGGTCCAGTTGCCCGGCTCCGAGTCAATGGTCATGGAGCCTCCGTGCTGTTCGGTGATAATAAAATAGGAAACCGAAAGACCAAGGCCGGTTCCTTTGCCAACTGGTTTGGTAGTATAAAAAGGTTCAAATATTCGTAATCTGGTTTCTGCGTCCATCCCAGGTCCGTTGTCTTCTATTTGGATTACAACTTCCTGCCCTTCCTGAAATGTTTTTAAGGATAATTCGGGGGAAGATTTAATATATTGCTTTTCTTTCATGGCTTCAGCCCCGTTTTTCAAGAGATTGAAAAATACCTGCTGAACCTCGCTTCTCTCGCAATAGGCTTTGGAAATGTTTGCACCGTAATCACGTGTGATTTTGATTTTTTTAAAATCAAACTGTTTTTTCAGGTCATAGTCACTGGCAGCAATATCGATTGTTTCGTCAAGTAATTCCGCCATGTTGTGCAGCCCCATGTTCTGTTCACTTTTGCGGCTGAAACTTAGCATATTGCGGACAATGGTGGAGGCTCGTTCAGTGGAAGACTTAATGGCTTCCAGCATTTTAGGTATGTCGCGTTGATCCAGATAGCTGCGTATTTTTTCAAGAGATACTCCGCAGTGTTCGGCAGCTGTTCGATTGGCTGGAAGGTCTCCGAAAATACGCTTGTGCATATTGTATATGTTGCCGGAAATACCGGCCAGCGGGTTGTTTATTTCATGGGCCATTCCTGCCGCAAGTCCTCCAAGTGACATCATCTTTTCGGATTGGACCATGATCTGCTCCAGATGCACCTTGTCAGTTACATCATCCAGACGGATAACGGCTCCTTCAATTTCATTGCTTTTAAGGGGGTATATGGTGATATCCTCGTAGAGTGTTCTGCCGTCCTGCTGATAGGTAAGTCTACTTTCACTGCGAGGGGTTGAGCTTTGCATGGCTGTATGGATGTCCGCTATTTTTGGAGAGAGCTTTGGGTAGACTTCTTCAAGGTCACGCCCGGATACTTTTTCGCTCTTGATCCCTGATTCAAGTTCTGCTTGTGCGTTCCACTGGATTACCTTCGCTGAGCTATCCACCGCGATGAGTACGGAAGGCATGGAGTTGATGATATTGCTTAACAGGCTGCGCAGTTTTTGCATTTCCTGTTCTGATTTTAACCGTTCGCTGATATCGATGGCGGAAACAACAATACCTTGCAGGTCACCATCGTCAAAGACGGGCATTGAGTAATAATCGACCGGGACGAATGTTCCATCCTTTTTAATGAATGCATCGGTACCCCGCTGTGGTTGTCCATCCCTGAGCGTAGAGTGCAGCGGACATTCATCTATAGAATAAGGACTACCGTCTTTTTTAGTGGAATGACACATTTCGTGATGGTTTCGGTGAATGAGTTCTTCCTTGTTGTATCCCAGCATTTTGCAGGCTGCGGTGTTGATGAAAATAATGTTTCCCTCGTGATTTAATCCGAAGATAGCTTCGGCGGCCGAGGAAAGTACCATTTCATTCATGTTGTGCAACGTTGTTATTTCATGGAGTTTTTGTGCAAGATCACGATTGAGGTTGTTAATTTCTTTTTCTCTCAGTTGGATACTGGATGACATTTTTTCGAAAGCTGATGCTATTTTGTCAAATTCTTTGATCTCTTTCGGGGTGGGGGATGGAGTGTAATCCCCTCGTGAGACCTGCGCTGCAAGAGCCACAAGTTCATCAAAGTGGGAGGTTATTGTCTTAAGTTTAAAAATTAGAAAAAGCATGCCCAGAAAAAGTATCAGCAGGGCAAGAGTGATGAAGGCGATCGTGTAGACAACCAGATTGCGGTATACATCCTGCGAATTCTGGTAAATCGAAGCTATCCAGCGGGATGGGCCGATAGACGCTGCGTAGGCTGTGTCATAAAGTCTGTCGTCTTTGATTTGTATTTTTTTGACTGTTGAGCCGGAAATATCTTTAATAAGTTTAAAATGCGGGTCTTCATTTCTTTGTTGCACCTGAGTTTCATCTGTGTGGGCAATGTAGGTCCCGGTCTGGTCTGTAATTGCAAAAATGCTGTTTTTTTCTATGTTCAGTTCTTTTATCAGCGAGTTGAGGTTGGGAAATGTTACGTTGGCAATGAGCACTTCATTTTGGACAGGAATGGAGATCTGAAACACAGGGGTTCTGTGAGTGTCTGAAATTATAGCCGGGGACCAATAGGTTGTACCTTTTGAATGTGCATTTTTGAAAGAAGGATAGTTGGACATGTCCAAGCCTAGAACATCCTTGGAAAAAGGTGAAAGGGCATAGACAATCCCGTTGCTGTCAAGCAGTCGGACTTGATGTATTGCCCTGCTGGCGACAGTGATGGCTTGCAAATACATATCGGTTTGTGCCGGTGTGCTTTTGTTCTTCTCTATAGCTGCTGCACAGCCTTGCAGGGTGCTTTGAATATTATGCATTTCTTCTTCAACAATATTTACAATGAGTTTTGTAGAAGAATTGTTTATGGCTTCAATATTATCTTTAAATTGATCCAAAGTATAAAAATATACCAGTGCTGCAAAAAGCAGAAAAGGAATTGATGTCGATACTATGAAATGTACCGACATTATTTTCCTTAATGATTTTTTATTTTTCATACGAATTAGATATCGTTAACAAATTTACCGTTTTTGATGACGAGGATGTTGAACTCTTCTTTAACATCGCCATATTTATTAAATACTATTTCTGTACCGACAACATGGAATGTTTTTTTGTCCAGAATGCTGTGTTTTATTTGAGCGGAGTTGTCTGACTTTGCCTTTTCAAGGCCGTAAACAGCAATCTTAAATATTTTGGCATAGCAGGTATAAATAAATGACGGCTCTTTATTGTATCTGGAGATGTATTGTTTTTTTAAAGCAATTATTTCCGGGGCGACATTATCATAGTCGTGCAGTCCGATAAGCCGCATGCCTTCTACGGCCCTTCCGCCATGGGTGATAATATCATTTGACTGGGCCCAGCTGACCCCGAAAAAAGGCTCTTTTTTCAGTTTGGTCTTGCGCAGGGCCTGTGAAAGCATGGCAGCGTCAAAGCCGTTAGTAATGAAGAGAATGGAATCTGGATTTTTGGCGGATATCTTTTCGGCTATAGAAGTGAAATCCGGGTTTTGACTACTGAGGAAAGCAATTTCAACAGGGATTTCCTTACCGGCTTTCTTCATTATGCTTTTAAATCGATTGGCAATGGCAGTAGCATATTTTTTGTTTTCCATGTCACCGATAATGGCAGTTTTACCCAGCCCCAGAGAAATAGCACGGTCTGCGAGGGTGCTCGCCTGTCCGGTGCTGGAGGTTGCCGTACGCAGCAGGTTGTCATCCTTATCGGCAAGGAAGTCCGTGCTCATGGTCGGGCTCATGACCAATACATCTCGTCCTGCTATGGCTTCGGTGGTGGCTTGGGCCATGGCACTGGTGATTGGGCCTAAGATCAGGCGGACGTTGTTTTGGACTAGGTCTATTATGGCAGCCTTGGCTTCTTCCGGGGAGCTTTTGTCATCCCGGATCACCAGTTCGATTTTCCTACCATTTATTCCCCCTGCTTTGTTTTGTTCATCTGTCATCAGTTGCAGGGTGTTTCTGGCTGTTACTCCCAGTTCTGAAAAACGTCCTGTTATGCTGCCTACAAAGCCGATTTTAATAGGAGAAGTGTCTGAGCATGATGTTAATATCAGTAAAAGAGTTAACATTATGGCGCACCGTGGAAATATGATATTGCGGATAGATTTTTCCATAATTCTCTCTTGTTTGTTGCAGGCTGCCGCCGGGATATCACTCTCGGGCAGGGACAATTGAGTAGATTGAAACATATGATTTATTTTTAATCTGTACTCCATTTAAATACCATAACTATTGATAAAAATCTCGCATAATGTACATTTTGCTTTTACCTGTCGAAATTTTACCGGGCAATAATGCCAGCTGGATTAAGCGCAGGTTCTGGTATAAATTGATTTATCTGATGACATTGAAGGAGTCTTTTCCTTTGATTTTTCATATCTTATCTAGAGGTTAATTTCATGTCGATATATAAATCCATCTGCCCCTACGACTGTCCAACAACTTGCGGACTCCTTGTGGAGAGTGACGGGATACAAATTACCAAAGTGAAAGGCGATCCTGCTGACCCTATCTGCGGCGGACTGATCTGCCGTAAGATGCAGCGGTACGAAAAATCCATCCATTCTCCGGATCGTATACTCACGCCCCTGAAACGTACTGGAAATAATGGGGAAGGGACTTTTGAACCAATTTCATGGGATGAGGCCATTGATACCATTACCGGAAAATGGAAACAGGCCTTGAATGAACATGGCCCGGATTCCATCCTGCCGTTTTATTATTCCGGGGTAATGAGTATGATTCAGCGTAATTGCGGTGATGCCTTATTTAATAAGATGGGATCATGTCAGCTGATCAAGACTCTTTGCTCTTCAGCCAAGAGTGCCGGATATGGGGCCGTGATGGGGAATACCGGAGGGCTTGACCCCCGCGAACTTGCGGACAGTGATTTGTATATTGTCTGGGGCAGCAACATGAAGGCTACCCGTTTGCAGAGTATGCCCGATCTGGTCAAAGGACGTAAGCAGGGCAAGCGGGTTGTACTCATTGAATCTTTTGCCGGGGAGATGGCTGAATATTGCGATCAGGTGTTGCTCGTTAAGCCCGGAACAGACGGAGCCTTGGCTCTCGGCATAATGCATGTGCTGGCGAAGGAAGAGCTGGATGATGCGGAATTTTTACAAGCTGAGGCCGTTGGGTATGCTGAATTCAAGGCCACGTTAGATCAATATACCCCGGAATGGGCCGAATCAGTGACCGGCGTCCCGGCACAGGTGATCGTTGAACTTGCCCGTGAATACGCAGCAGCTTCGGCCCCGGCAATAATTCTCGGCAGCGGCAATTCCCGTTACCGGAACGGCGGTATGACTGTTCGTTTGATAACCATTCTTTCTGCTTTTACAGGAGCATGGAAACAGCCCGGCGGAGGGCTTTGCGGTTGTCATCCGGGAAGTAGAACGTGTGTGGATGCTGCGCGCATTACCCATCCTGATTTCCGTGAAAGGGAAGGGCGCAAAGTAAATATCAATCAGCTTGCCATGGCCTTAAAAGAGGAAGAGGGTCAGAAGCCAATTCGTTGTCTGCATATTTACGGCAGCAATCCGGTGGGTTCTGTTTCCAATCAGCTTGGCATTCAGCAGGGGCTGCTTAATCCTGATCTTTTCACTGTGGTCCATGAACGGTTCATGACCGACACCGCACGTTATGCGGATATCATTCTTCCGGCGACCTTTTCTGTTGAGCAGTCTGATTGTTACAGTTCATACGGGTATTGCTCATTCGGCGCGGCATATAAAATTGTTCCCACCCCCGGAGAGTGTAAAAGTAACTGGGATATCTTTTGTCTTCTCGCCAAAGCTATGGGGTACGATGACAGCCATTTTGAGCGCAGTGAAGATGAATTGCTTGAGGAGCTTTTGGATAATCCCATGGAAGGATTGCAAGGTATAACTGCTGATCAGCGGGATAGGCTGAAAACCGGGGGCATGATATCTTTGCCTTTTGCCGATCACACAGACTGGCAGACTACTTCAGGCAGGATAAATATCATAAGTAAAGAGCTGGACGAACCTGTCCCGTATTATCAAGAGTGTCACGGAGGATCTTTTCCGCTACGGTTGATTGCGGTACCCAGTACCGAGACACTCAATTCTGTTTTTCTTGAGCGAGAGGAACTTGTTGAAAGCCGGGGAGACATGTTTTTGGATATTCATCCTGATGATGCTGCAGCCCGGTCAATTAACGACGGCGATAGCATTGTTGCCTATAATGATCTGGGCGAGGTTACATTCACAGCCAGAGTCACTGCGCATGTGGCAAAAGGGGCTGTCGCTGCTGCGGGCATCTTCATGGCCCGCCAGTCCGCCAACGGTAATCTGGTCAATACTCTGCATCACGAACGGCTTTCGGATATTGGTGAGGCAACCACGCTAAATGATAATACTGTCGATATTCGGCGTGAATTAAAGCCTTAGATCATATTGAAGGTAGTGTTTGGGTTGAAGTTTTTTGATTTAATTGGATGAAGGGTGTTGACAGCCAGCGCAGGATTCTATAAACACATCTTCACCCAACACAAGTGGGGCTGTAGCTCAGTTGGGAGAGCGCTTGAATGGCATTCAAGAGGCCGTGGGTTCAATTCCCTCCAGCTCCACCAAGATTTTTTCTAAGAATTAAGCCTAGTTATCAGTATTTTGATAACTAGGCTTTTTTCGTTGTGGTGAATCTGTCGGTCAATTGGTCGTCAACATTTGTTGGGGGGGGCTGGGTGTGGTCTGCCCCCTATAAGGAGGTAGGTAGAGCCGTCGTAGGATATGAAGGATTTACCGTAACCAGCCTTGATACATGCCTCCCGAAAAGTTTTTCAGATCGATTGCCATACAACCAGAGTACAACTTATTTTAGTGTAAGAGGGTGAATAAAACCCTGTAAATTCAATTCCAATTCTTCTTTTGTTAATATGCTTTAAAAGGCAGAATTTCTTTGTTAAGAACAACAGAGAGGGGCAATAATTCAAGCTCTTGCTGATAATGAAGTTTCTGAAATAATGGAATACAAAACAACGAGGACAGGAAATGAACAAAGAACATGAAGAACTTAAAAGCATTTATATAGGCTACCACCCTCGGGCGCATGACGGCAGCTCTCCACAATCACGCAGCCGTAGCGATTCCATTGCGATTATGGACGCATTCAACAAAAAGCAGGGTGAAGGTAGTTTGCGGGCTGAGGTTGTCGAAATCGCCTTCTTCAGCGGCGATCTTTGCGCTGTTACCGTTATGGAGGACAAAATCGGTAAAGTCTGGCAGTACCTCTAATTTCATCCAGAACTTGTCTTTCGATTAGTTCATAAATTGTAAGGGGTTCAGTGGGTTCAGTTTCCTCCAACTCCACCGTATATTTCAAGGATTTACAATGCAAATTGTAAGTCCTCTTTTTGTGCCTTACGTACAAAACACGGGGTCCATTCCATTAAAGGGGCGGCAGCCCAGCTAACTATATTTCTGACTGTTGTTTAGTTTTTCAACGATTAAAATATATTATGAATATTTCTAGTCTTCCTTCATCTCGTTTGGTCGCTATAGCTCGATTTGTTGAATTGGTGAGAGGCTCTACACGCAATACAATGTTCCTAACAATTCGAACCGCCCATATCTCATAAATTATCCAATTATTGCAGTATTGATTGATTGTGTCTTTGTAAGTCTAAAACCTATATCCCTTGACATGGTAGTCTGTTGTTGAATATTGCAGCATGACAATCATTACTAAGGAAATATATAGTGCGCTCATCTCGCTTTGCTGCAATTTTACAATTGTTTTTGTCTTTTACTATCGCTTTTTTGCTGTTGCCTTGCTTCGTTATTGCTGAAGATAGTGCTGCATCCACGCCTAAACTTTTTTTTCAGAACCAGCAGGTAGATCCTTTGGAGTCCGCTTTGGGTTCTTCCATTCTGCGATCAAATACTCTTCATCCATCCTCTGTAAAATCTGATGATTCTAAGCCGGCTTCGAAAGAAGCCTTTTCGAAACGGTTGTTCTTTTCCGCCCCAATTGCAGTGGAAGAATATGATTACTATGTCGTGCAATTTTCCGGTCCTGTGCAATCTGCATGGAAGACCTCTTTATCAAAGCAGGGTGCTGTCTTTTATGACTATATTCCGCAGTATGCGTTCATCATCAAGCTTGGTACGGCAAAGGTCAGTGCTGTTGAAGGACTTAGTTTCGTTCGCTGGATTGGCAAATATGCTACTGATTTAAGGTTGTCCAGTGCTGTGTATGACATCACTGCCGGAAAACTTCAGGCGCAGGGCAGCCTTTTAAATGTTCGGGTGATTGCTTTTCCCGGTGAAGATGTGGATTCACTGGCAAGCAAAATCCGTTCGGCAGGAGGGTCTGTCCTCTCGAGTTCTTCCTCTGAATGGAATGTTCAGCTTGAAGTTAAAATTTCCATTCAAAATGTTGGTGGTCTTAAAGACATAAAGGGTGTGAAATGGATTGAAAAAGCACCTGAGCATCGCACGGATAATAATATTGCAGTGGGCATAATCGAAGCCCGTTCAGTGCAGGATAAAAAGTGGCCTGTTTCAGGCAGCAATCTTTTTGGTGAGGGGCAGATTGTCGCTGTTTGTGATAGTGGAATTGATACTGGAGATGTTGATAATCTTCATGCTGATTTCAGCGACGGACAAGGGGCAAGCAGGGTCATAAACAATACTGTATTTTCGGCTTCTAGTACTGAAGATTGCAGTGGGCATGGAACTCATGTGGCTGGGATTATTGCTGGAAATGGTATGAAGTCAGGATCTTCACCTGTTGAAAATTCTTTCTCCGCTAATTGCTATGCCGGGATTGCTCCTAAGTCCCAACTTTATGTCCAGAGCGTGGGGGCTGTAGGAGGCGGTTCCAGTTTGCCGGGTATTCCCTCGGATTTGTCAAAGCTCTTTCAACCCGCCTTTGATGCCGGAGCCCGTATTCACAGTAATAGTTGGGGGACCTCCGGGGCCGGGGATTATAATAGTGAATGCGTCAGCGTTGATCAATTCATGTGGAGTAATAAAGATTTTTTGATTCTTTTTGCAGCAGGTAATGCCGGATATGACAAAGATCAAGACGGTATTGTTGATCTTTACTGCATTGATACTCCATCCACAGCCAAGAATTGCCTCACTGTAGGTGCTTCCGAGTCATACCGCACTGGAATCAGTGAGGGTTTTGCTGCCAGACGCTGGGATTCATTCAGGTCCTATGCTGATCCTGTCGGTCCTGACCTGACTTCTGATGAGCCGTACGGCGTAGCCGCTTTTTCCAGTCGAGGTCCAACTCTCGATGGTCGTTACAAACCGGAGGTGATCGCTCCGGGCACAAATATTCTTTCAACCCGGTCTTCGAAGCAGTCCGGTAATGGGTGGGGTGCTTTCAATGATTATTATTACTGGTCCGGGGGAACCAGCATGGCAACCCCGCTGGTTTCCGGTACAGCGGCTGTTTTTCGTGAATATCTGATCAGGGAAGAAGAATTAACTGCTCCAAGTGCAGCTCTGATTAAAACAAGTCTTATTCATGGGGCAATCTCACTTGCTCCCGGTCAGTATGGAACAGGAGCAGCACAGGAAGTTCACGATGCTCCTGATGATGTGCAGGGCTGGGGACGGGTGAACCTTGAAGCATCCATTAATTCCGATGGTCGGTATGAGGTTGAGTACCACGACATAAAGGATTCACCTCCTGCTGATGATACTTATTTGAAAAATTTTACCTTTGATGTTGAAAATGATGAAAAGCCATTTAAGGCAACACTTGGCTGGACTGATTATCCGGGATCGACCGCTGTTTCGGGCGGTCTGGTTAATGATTTGGATTTAAGGGTTCAGCAGCCTGACGGAACATGGGTTTATCCTGATAATGCCATCAGCCTCAGTCCTTTGACTAAATATGTATATGTTACCGGTGTTAATGGTATTTATGAGGATGACGTAATTGGTCTTCGAGTTACTCCGCCTTCCTATCCCAGCACCCTTGAATCGGTCGTTCTTTTCTTTGCCCAAGGCAGTAGTATGACTGAAGAGGTTTCCATTGTTATATATCGATATGATGGTGGGGTCGGGGATGAAGTTTATAGAAAATCGTTTGCATATATCCCGGGGGGAGAACAGGCATTACCCATTGGGCTGACTATTGCCGAAGGTAGTGTTGTGGTCGCTGTTGAGCAGAGCGGCGCTTCATACGGTCTTTATTATCAGGATGGAAATCCGACTACCCGCAGTTTGATTAAAGTTGGGGATGTTTGGCAGGAGGCTACAGTCACTCCGGCTATGGGAGTTTCTTTCAGGACAAAGGTTGCAGCAACAAATTTTGATCGTTTGAATAACACTGTATCTGTGACTATCGATAAACCGCAGGTGGGCACATATAAGGCGGAAGTTACGGCGAATAACATTCCTGTTGGGCCACAGCCGTATGCATTAGTGATGAGCGCAATGGTTGGTGATACTCCGACAGCGGGTAGTCTTGAACTTAATACTGACCAGCCTAATGCGCCGAAATCAACTTTTTTGAGCAAAACCCATTCTTCCCGTACAGTTGAAAATGTAAACAGTGTATATGGAACTGCGCTTGAGACCGTGTATAGCGATCAGTCTGCATTCAGCATACAGACGGAAGAAAATAGTGCCGTCAGTGTTCGCTATGCTGCAACCGGACTGCCTTCTGTTAAAGCAAATGAATTAACCCTCGCAAAACTTTTCAATAACGGCACCAATAAGAATTTTAATTACGCTAATTTAGAGGATTATACGGATGGAAATTGGTGGCTTACAGATGTTTCGGGAAAATTTATTGATCCGGTCAATATACTGAATGCAACCAGTTCATATTATGTGATCTCAGTCATTAAAGATAACGGTCTTTATGATGAAAACCCAGAAGCAGGGGTGGTGGATGATCCTCAGATACTTGGCATGAACGGAGCAGGGAGTAACGGAACAGGATGCACTGTGGGAATGAATGACGAGTATAGTCTGCTTCTTTTACTGGCGATTGCATTGATTTCTTTGTTATTACGAAGAAAGAACGGATGAAGTCCTTGGTTGGATAAGAAAGACTTCACCCAAAATGTTTTTGTTTTAATATACTTCACAGTTAAGTACGTTGTCATAAAAGGCTGGCCGGAAAAGGAGAGTTGTCGTGCATAAAAGTAGTCGTCCAAAAATATTTATTGTCGATGCAATCAAACCGGAGATGGACGTTTTCGCGAAAATCCTGCGCGATGATTATGCTCTGCTGATGGCCATGAGCGGCTCGCATGCTTTTGAACTTGCAGTCAAAGAACACCCCGACCTTATCCTTCTGGATGCGGATATACCGGGAATTGATTGTCGGGATTTGGTCAGGAAACTTAAGCTCACCGAAGTAACCCGCAATATCCCGGTGGTCATGATTTCAGGGGAGACCACTCCTGACGAAGAGATGGGCTGTTTTGAGTCCGGCGTAGTTGATTTTATCTACCGTCCTTTGAGTCCTCCCATGATTATGCGCCGCGTTGCCTCCGCATTGGTTCAGAAAGAGCAGGCCGACAGGCTTGCCGAACTTTCCGACAAACTGGGCAGATACCTTTCCCCTCAGGTGTACGAATCTATTTTTGAAGGCACACAGGATACGCTTATCGGGGCCAAGCGTAAGAAGCTGACCATCTTTTTTTCAGACATTGTCGGCTTTACTTCCACCACAGAGCGTATGGAACCGGAAGACATGACCGCGCTGCTTAACAATTATCTCGACCGTATGTCCTCTATTGCCCTCAAGCATGGCGGGACCATCGATAAATACATCGGTGATGCCGTGCTTATCTTTTTTGGCGATCCGGTCTCCCAAGGGCAAAAAGAGGACGCTGTAGCCTGTTTGAATATGGCTATTGATATGCGCGATGCCTTAAAGGAAATGCAGCAGGAGTGGTTTGAGCTGGGTATTTCCACTCCTTTCAAGGTTCGCATGGGGATTAATACCGGATTTTGCACAGTAGGTAATTTCGGTTCCAAGCAGCTCATGGACTATACCATCATCGGCGGGCAGGTGAATGTTGCCGCCCGGCTGGAACAAAATGCACCGCCGGATCAGATTCTTATTTCACACGAGACCTGGGCATTGGTGAAGGATGATTTCCGGTGTCTGGGGCGGGCTCCTATTTCCGTAAAAGGCATCCAGCATTCCATCCGTACTTATCAGGTTGTCGGTAAGGCTGATGTCATTGAGCAGGAGTTAGCGGGATCACTGGGGGAAATGGCCTGGCCCGCCCAGACTATTTCCATTGACAGCAAAGTTTCCGATGCCCTTATGAGGCTGCGCGACAGTGGTGAATGGGCTTGTCTAGTGGTTCTGGATGGACTTTCACCGGTGGGGATGGTCACTAAAGGACGCATGGATGAGATTGTTCGCGGGGAAACCGACAAAGCGTTGTTTCTGGATCGGCCTGTTTCAGCGGTTATGGATATGGAACTGCTTGTCCTTTCTGCTGAATCCCATTTGGATGAGGTTGCCAAAAGCGCACTTGCCCGTGAAGGAAGTTATACTTTCGATCCCATTGCCGTGACCAGAAATGGGGAATTTATCGGTCTGGTTTCAGTCCGTTGCCTGATGCAGGGAATTTTGAATTCAGGTTCATAAATTTTTCTCTTCTCAGTTTAATTGCGTATGGATAATCAACCAAAAGTATGATGTGCAATTCTGTTATCTGCGGTTGTATTCTAAATACGCACTTTTTGTGTTTTCATAGTATATAAGAATGGCTTCGCTAAACAGGATTCCATTTGCTTAACTCAGAACAAATAGAGGGAGAGAACAATGTACGTACTTGCAATCAACGGCAGCCCGCGTAAGGGCGGAAATACCGAATGTCTGCTTAAAAAGACTCTTGAACCACTGGAAAATGAAGGTTGGGAAACCGAATTGTACCAGCTGGGCGGAAAAAAAATACGTGGCTGCATGGCCTGTATGAAGTGCTGGGAAAATAAAGATAACAAATGTGTCGTTGATAATGACAAGTTTAATGAAGTTTACGAAAAGATGGTCCGTGCTGATGCTATTATCATCGGCTCCCCCACATATTTCACTGATGTAACTGCCGAGATCAAAGCCCTGATCGACCGTTCCGGTTTTGTGGCCCTTGCCAATGACCGTCAGTTCGAGGGCAAAATCGGCGCGGCGGTTGTTGCGGTTCGCCGTGGCGGTGCAACGCATGTATTTGATACCATCAACCATCTTTACCAAATCAACGGTATGATTATTCCCGGTGCTACCTATTGGAACATGGGCTACGGTCTGAACAAGGGAGAAGTGCTTGAAGACGCTGAGGGTATTGCAAATATGGTGAACCTCGGACGCTCAATTGATTGGCTGGGCAAGGCTATTCAGCCCCATCTGGGCTCCTTTCCCAAGGCTGACCCAGCACATGGGGAAGGATAATAAAAGTAGCTTACCCTTTTTGCGAATTGCAGACCGGCTGTTTTTTTCAGTCGGTCTTTTTTTTGGGGGGAGAGAGGTGTATAGATGAGAGTGAGTGATTGCTTAAGAATGCAGTATGCTTAAACTGTTTTGAAGGTGATAAATAAAAAGCATATTTTTATTTCAAATTAAGCAACATTTAATATAGTATGAAATTTCTAAAAAAGTATGGGTTAGCTTTTTTGGCTTTTTAAGCTGGTTTCTATTTACTACTTTTGGGGGACTATATGAAGTTGTCGGCAAAATTGATGCTCGGTTTTGGTTCTGTACTTGGTTTGCTGCTTGTATTGGCGGTGATTTCTTTTTGGGCACTTGAAAATTCCAGTGAAGGCTTTACTCAATACCGGGGGCTGGCAAGGGATACAAATCTAAGTGGGCGGCTACAGGCCAACATGCTTATGGTGCGCATGAATGTTAAGGATTTCATAATTACCGGCAGCGATCAGGATCTTAAGCAGTATGATGATTATTTTGCTAAAATGCGTAGTTTTATGGACGAAGCTATTAGCGAGATTCAGAAACCTGAACGTGCCAGCTTAATTGCAAAGGCTGACGCAGAGGTCAGGGAATATGGTGAGTATTTTGATAAAGTTAAGAAATTTAGGGTCGAGCGGAATAATTATGTAAATGGTGTCCTTAATGCAAACGGCCCGCTGATGGAGCAGAAGTTGACCCGCATTTTGGAAACCGCAGAGCGGGACAACGATATGGATGCGGCAGTTTTAAGCGGGCATGCCATGCGCAACCTGCTATTGGCCAGACTTTATGTTATAAAATTTCTGGATGACAACGCGCAGGCTTCTGTGGATAGAGTTCACAGTGAGATGGAAGATTTTAATAAGCTTCTTGAAGATCTGGACCGCAGTCTGCAAAATCCTGAAAGACGTCGCTTGCTTGCGGAAATTATTGACCTGAAAGGTAAGTACGTGACTGCCTTCAGCGGTCTGACCAAGGTTATTTTTACCCGCAATGATGTAATCGCAAATCATCTTGATAAGATCGGACCTTCAATCGCTAGGAATGTTGAAGACGTGAAACTTTCTGTCATGGCAGATCAGGATGTGCTTGGACCTAAGCTTCAGGCTGCTAATGATCAGGCTATTATGATGGCGGTAATGATCAGCGTAATTGCCCTTGTCGTGGGTGTTCTTACTGCCGGATTCATCATCAGGACCGTGAACAGGCAGCTTGGTAGCGATCCGGCTGAAATTGCCGAAGTGGCCCAGCGTATTGCCGGTGGTGATCTGGATCTTAAATTCGTTGAGCCTGCCATAGGTGTTTATGGAAATATGCGTAATATGGCTGCGCAGCTTACTCAGGTGGTCTCGGATGTACGTGCCGGAGCCGGTAATGTTGCTTCCGGAAGTACTGAACTTTCAGCTTCTGCTGAAGGTCTTTCTCAAGGGGCTACTGAACAGGCTGCTTCCATTGAGGAGGTTTCCGCCTCTATTGAGGAGATGGCCAGTAATATCAAACAGAATACCCTCAATGCCCAGACTACTGAGGACATAGCCCTTAAATCTGCGTCAGATGCTCAAGAGAGTGGTAGTGCTGTTTCAGAAGCGGTGACAGCAATGAAGAATATTGCCGAAAAGATATCCATCATTGAAGAAATCGCCCGCCAGACTAACCTTCTGGCCCTTAACGCCGCTATTGAGGCCGCCCGCGCCGGTGAACACGGTAAAGGATTTGCCGTTGTTGCAGCTGAAGTACGCAAACTGGCTGAGCGAAGCGGTAATGCCGCCGGAGAAATCAGCGAGCTTTCCACTTCCACGGTTTCGGTGGCGGAAAAGGCCGGGGATATGCTTGATAATCTGGTTCCCAATATCCAGAAAACCGCAGAGCTGGTACAGGAGATTTCTTCCGCCAGCACTGAGCAGAATTCCGGTGCGGAACAGATCAGCAAGGCCATTACCCAGCTCGATTCAGTGATTCAGCAGAATGCTTCCGCTTCCGAGGAAATGGCCTCCACCAGTGAAGAACTGTCCTCTCAGAGTGCATTGCTGGAAAATACCATGTCATTCTTCAAGGTCAGCGGTTACGGAAGCTCAGCGTATTCACAGCCCAAAGCATTGCCTGTCAGTAATGTTCGGTCCACTCCTGTCGCAGCAGTCCCTGCTGCTCCGGCCAGGCCTGCTCCCAGGCCTGTAAAATCCGAATCTTCAGATATGGGTGGTCTCAGTCTGGATATGGAAGCTGATGACAGTGACTTTGAAAAGTTCTAAAGTTTGATTTCAGATAATCTAAAAAAGGTC
This sequence comes from Desulfovibrio sp. JC022, assembly GCF_010470665.1. Taxonomy (NCBI): domain Bacteria; kingdom Pseudomonadati; phylum Thermodesulfobacteriota; class Desulfovibrionia; order Desulfovibrionales; family Desulfovibrionaceae; genus Desulfovibrio; species Desulfovibrio sp. JC022. The sequence goes on from NZ_VOPZ01000001.1 coordinate 287,415, forward strand.
TTCGGAATTGTTTTCGGAGACCTTTTTAATTGCTTAATATTTTGATCTTTTCCAATACATCGGAAAGAGTAGCTTCAAAATCAGCACTATTGATATCGCGGGCTTCAAGGGCGGAATATTTCATATCCAGCCGGGCCAGATTGCCGATTTGTATGGCTGCTGCCTTCTTGCTCGTGGCTCCGACACTTCCGGTGCGTTTAAGGTGCCTTACCCGCAAATGACCCTGATAGACAGGAGCTTTTTTTTGCAGGCAGAGTCTTAAATCTCGGTCAAGGTCATCGAACTGGGAGGGGGAGAAGCGGATATCGAATCCGCCTGTTTTTTCAAGGTCGGCAATACGCATGATGTGGCAGCATCCTGTTACAGATCCACAGGGTCGCATATAATCAAATTGTCCATAATCCATGGTCTGGAGCTGGATGTCTGTGGTGCGTAGTCTGGGACCGTCCTGACTGCTTTCATTTTTGATGTGCAGGTCTATGCTTTGCAACTTGCGCGGATTTGGCGCGTCCACAACCTTGCAGCCCCAGACCCCGGCATGAGGATATCTTTTGATAGCCGCCCCCAGTTTGAGCAGCCAGTCCTGCGGAGGCAGGGCGTCATCATCAAGAAAGGCGGCAAAGTCCGCTTCTGCAATTTTAGGATGAAACAGCAGCCAGTTGCGGGCCGCTGGTGCACCTATATTCACATGCAGGTCGAACCTTACCATGGGCAGGTCTGCGCGCCCTTTTGCAACAGCTTCCCATTTATCGATGACTGACGAAGTTCCGTCACTGCTGCCATTATCCAGCACAGCCAGAAATGCGTTTTCGTACTTGGTTTCGAATACTGCCTCGAGGGTGGCGTCCAGTTCATCTGCTTTGTTGTAGCTGTAAATAAGAATAGCCACTTTTCCCGGAGGAAAGCTATTTTGCAGATCGGTTTCGCTTATCAGGTCGAAAGTGCGCAGCAGGGTGTTTATCCGCCAAGGGCGTGCTTCGGCATCCTGCCGGTAGAGCCTGATGGCTTCGTCGCGATACCCTCTGCGCAGCATGCACTCTCCCAGACGGGGCAGGGCTTCGGGAAATGAACCGGAGTTGTAAGACTTTTCATAATATGCTGCCGCCTGTTCGTATTCTCCTTGTCCGAAATGCAGATTGGCGGAAAGGAAATCGTGCAGCGGTTCCATGGCACTGAAGTCAATATTTTCCATCAATTGCAGGGCCGCTTTAAGGAAAGGTTCTTCGTCTGTGGCTTCGTAAAGCTCTTTAGAAAGTTTCAGCAGGTTAAGGGAATCAGGAGCCTCGCCCAGCAATTGGGTCAGCAGTTCAGCAGCCGGCTCAAAACGTTCCCGGCTGATCAGGCTGTGAAGCCTTTTTTCCTGCGCGCTGAAATCGTCTTTGCGGGATTCTTCAATAATGCGGGCCAGCATTTTGCCCATGGGCGAACTCGGTCCGGCCTGTCCCATTAGATTTTGCTGTAGTTCTGCACTTTGCAGGTTCAGGGGATCATGGCACCATGCGGAGAGCAGGGTTTCAAAGGCCAGCTTGATGTATAAATCACGGTTGGCAGGATCGTTTTTGCTCAGCTCAATACATTTATAGCCGATGCCTGTTAAATGAGTGCGTCCCACGCCCCCGACAATAAATTTTTCCGCAAGTTCACGGGGAAGCCTGTTCCAGAATGTGTCCATGATACTGCCCTTGATGGAATTGTTAATAACTTCTAGAGTGTTCCTTTACTAGTTAATCCTCATGCATTGCAAGGAGTTTGCTGTGGCGGACAGACGTTTGGCGGTGGTTATCCTGCATTATGGAGATCCGGCCCTGACTTCAAGGGTTAAAGAACAGCTTGAGCTTTCCGATCCCAAATTGGCGGAACATCTTTTTGTTCTTGATAATCATGCCCCGGAGCCTTTTCCCGGTGCGTGGCGCAGGCTTGATGATAATTTATATTGGGCCGGGGCACTGGATTATTGTCTGAAGGAATTTGAGAGCCGCGGCTATACCCACCTTTGGTTTCTGAACAATGATATCTGGTTCGGTTCCAAACCTCCGCATATTCTCAAGGCGTGGAAACGGTTGGAACAACTGGATGCTAAAATCGGTCCCATCGGGGTTTATTCTCCGGCAACCCATCGTAGTCCCTATCACCCTCAGATGATTGAAAAGCCGGGGATGCAGTATTCACTTGTTTCTTACATTGACGGCATTTCCCCGCTCTTTTCCATGGAATGTTTAAAGCAAATCGGCGGATTGGATTTTGAGGGCAATATTTACGGCTACGGGGTGGATGTCTGGAATTCTCTGGCCTTGCACAGGGCCGGATTTTCGGTGGTGGTGGATCATCAGGTAACAATCCGCCATATCTACCACAGCACAGCCAAAAAGGTGGAAGGGTTTCTTGCCACAGCAGCCGAGGCCCAGCACAAATACATGGCTGCTCGTCTCGGTGATGAATATGAAGCTGTGCTCAAACAGGAGCTTGAAGCCTGCCGCGATTTTCGTACCTTCTAGTTTTGTCTATAATTGTGAGTGTTTTTCATTCGTGTTATTGATAGGTTTGGTGATTTGAATTACCCGCAACTATCAGATGGAGATGAAGTAACCATGATTTTAGTACATTACCCCAGTTGAACCTCCTCCCGTAAAGCCAAGGCTTGGCTTGAGGAAAAGGGAGTGGAATTCACCATCCGTCATATTGTCAAAGAGACCCCGACTAAAGATGAATTTCTTGCATGGCAGAAGATAGCCGCAGTGGATAAAAAGAAGTTCGTGAATACCAACGGCAAGAAATACAAGGAAATGGGGCTGAAAGAGACCATAGATTCCATGTCTGATGGGGATCTGTTCGAACTCATTTCCGGTGACGGAATGCTGGTTAAGAGGCCTCTCCTTGTTGCTGATGATTTTGTACTTATCGGCTTCAAGCTTAAGGAATGGGAAGAACGGTTTTAATTTATTTGATTTTGTATTGAGTTTAGTGGGGCTGCCGAATTATGGCAGCCCTTTTTTTATCCAGCGAACCAGAAAACTCCTAAAATTGAAACACAGCTCAAGACTGTTGCCGCCAGCAGCAGGGCCGAAGCCAGCGAAGCGTTTCCGCCGTAGCGGCGCAGGAAAACAACTCCCAGAACAGCAGGGGGCATTGCTCCTAAAAGGACCAGTACATCCTTCCAAAGCTTTTCAAATCCCATGATATCTGAAACCGATGAAAGCATAAGCGGTTTCAGAAAAAGTTTGATGGCAATGACAACACCTAAAGTTATTACGCATTGTCGCAGGTTTGGAATTTTGAACATCAATCCTACTGCGATAATTGCCAGTGGAGTAAGGGCCTGACTTAGTATTGCGCAGACTTCAAAGAAGGGCTTAATGAATGCATTCTCTCCATCAGGCAGCCCCAGCGGTTGCCAGATAAGGCCCAATATCAGGGCAAAAAAGACCGGGGATTTAAAAAATCTCAGTGATGATTTCAGGTTGTCCCGTACTGTCACCCCGGAGCTTCCGAAATATGCAGCCAACATGGGGCCGAGGATGAAAATGGGGTAGCCCACCCCCACTTCTGAGATAAGTACTGCTTCGGTCATGGCTTGGGGAGTGTCGGGGTATAGCTGCATGATGATGGCATAGCCTAAAAAAGTGGATGAACCGAAGGCTGAGCAGAACACAACCGCTCCGGTTTCCCCTTTGGTGAGACGCAATGCGGTCCCCACAGCCCATGCTAAAGCGATACAAAAAAGTTCTGCCCCGAGCATTACGAATGCCGGTTGCAGATGTTTTATTTCAATGTTGTTTCCTGCAAGATTTACAAAGACAACTGCCGGAAGACACAGTTCCGTAACTATTCGGGCAAGAGTGAGCGAATGTTCTTCTTTGAGGATTTCGCGGTGGCGCATGTAAAGGGCTAAAATGTAGACTATAACAAGGCTTAAGATTGCTTGCGTGAGGCTGGTGAATAGGTTCATGAGTGTCCTTGGTAAGTGGTTGCTCAAGGTTGATTTCCGGGACTGTAATTTAATTGTGTGTCTTTATAAAGGGAATATGTAGAGTTGAAGCGATGCATCAGAGATAGTCAGTAATTCGTTGCATTCTTGTAACTTTGCCTAAGTGACATTCTCTTCTCAGCATGTCATAATCTCCGTAAATAAATACCTTTAAATTAAGAGGATGACTGTCATGAGTATCGTGAAAAATATAGCTGTAGTTGCCCACGATAACTGCAAGAAAGAGTTGCTTGATTTTGTGGATTGCAACCATAATATCCTTGCACGGCATAATCTTGTGGCCACTGGAACCACCGGTGGTCTGGTTGAGGAAATGATCAGGGAAAGGTCGGCTCAGAAGAAAGATGACGGTTATGATTTCAAGCCGGTTGAGAGAATGAAGTCCGGCCCGCTGGGCGGTGATCAGCAGCTTGGGGCCATGATTTCAGAAGGTAAGATTGACGTGCTGATCTTCTTTTGGGATCCCATGCAGCCGCAGCCCCACGATGTTGATGTTAAGGCTTTGCTTCGTCTGGCTGTGCTTTACAATATCCCCACTGCCAGTAACCGTTCCACAGCTGAATTTTTGATTTCATCACCCTTTTTTGAAGGTGAATTTCAGCGTAAAGAAACTGATTTCAGCGATTACACCCAGCGTAAAATCTAGCGGTTGTGCGTCGTTCTCATTTGATTTATGACCAGCTGAATTTAATGAGATCAAGCGTGAGGTGTTTATGAGTATGAGTGATGTGAAGAAGGTTACCTTCAAAAAATATGATATCCGTTACTATGTAGTCGGCAAAGTGGCCTATGTCTGTCCAGCTGATTTGGTGCCCATTATGGCTCTTGATTCCAAGGATATTGATATCGAGGGGGATGAGGCTTTGGACAAGGTTGAAGCCGGGCGTAAAATTTTTCCTTACTTTGAGTTTTTCGATTGGTTCTCGGAGCAATTTGATCAATATGATTATTCAGATGATGTGATTCTGCTCGATCCCATGCCGTGGTAAACTAAATATGTGTTTTTCTTGAAAGCTGTCCTGTTTGGGACAGCTTTTTTTTTGTTTTAATATTGCTTTGAAGGTGTAAAAAGTTTCTAATAGGAAGGTGAAATTATGTAAAAATTGGATGTCCTTATGAAAAAAAATATTGTTTTTGCTTTTTTAGTTTTGTTTGTTGTGTTTGCTAGTATGGCCCATGCCAAAGTTACAGTCTTTACTTACCGTACTCCCGAAAGTAATTCAGATAAACGGTATGATTATGATAATGCCGTATTGAAGCTTGCTTTGGAAAAAACAAAAGATACTTGGGGCGATTATGAACTTGTTCCAAGTCCGGTAATGAACTTTTCCAGAAGTATATCCGCTTTGCAGGAAGGGAAGTTGGAAAATCCTATGTTCAAACTTTCCGTTTCTGAGGAGCACTGCAAACAATTTAAGTATGCGGCTTTCCCGGTCGATCTTGGCATTGTGGGCTACAGGATGTTCTTTGTTTCTGAAAGATTGAATGCTGAACTGAGTTTGGTGGACTCTATTAGTAAGCTTAAGGAATTCAGCATAGGACAGGGCTTTGGCTGGCTTGATAGTAAGATTTTGAAAGCAGCCGGTTTTAAAGTGGTCGTTGTCGCACAGTATAAAAGTCTTTTTCCGATGGTTGCTAAAGGAAGGTTTGATCTTTTTTCACGCGGTGTAAATGAAGTGGAAGAAGAGTATAAGGCAAATCAAAGTTTGAATGGTCTGCGTCTGAATAAAAAAGTAGGATTTTATTATCCTCTACCGCGTTTCTTTTTTACGAATAAAAGGGGCAAATTGGCAGCGCGCAGAGTCTATGAAGGGTTGGTGCTGGCATATAATGATGGTTCGCTCCTGCGTTTATGGGAGGAAAAATATGAATCTAGTCTTAAATTCAGTGATTTTAGAAATGTTAATTTTTATAAGATAAAGAACCCCTTCATTAAAGGGGTAGATGATGAATATAAGAAGTTTTTCCTTAAAATAAAGACAACTCCAGTTGATTGAATGGTTATGGGCTGCCCCTTAATACTACTTTGTGTTTTTGTTTTTATAGATATCAGCTTTTTTGATAAAAATACTTCCTACTGATAGTGAGGGGTGATACAAAGGAGCTTAAGATCAAATGGAGGAATTTAATATGAGTAATGCACAAGCAGGCTGCTCAATACCTGTCGGGCAAAAAGCCGAAGAAGCGCAGCCGGAAATTGAAAGTGTAACCTCCGAAACCACCAAAGGAGCAGGAATCATGATTAAAGCTGGGCAGAAAGCTCCTGATTTCACCGCAGGTGCTTATCAGGATGGCGGATTTAAAGAAGTTAAACTTTCTGATTATCTGGGCCAGTGGGTAGTGCTTTGTTTTTATCCCGGTGATTTTACCTTTGTCTGAGCTACCGAAATTTCGGCGGTCGCCGAAAAACATTCCGAGTTTGAAGCTCTTGGCGTTCAGGTTCTCTCCATGAGTACCGACAGCATGTTTGTCCATAAAATGTGGGAAGAGGATGAGCTTTCCAAGATGATCACTGCAGGCAGGGTTCCTTTTCCCATGCTTTCCGATGGTGGCGGTAAAGTGGGGCAGATGTACGGCGTGTACGATGAGGATGGCGGTGTGGATGTCCGCGGTCGTTTTCTCATTGATCCTGACGGTGTTATCGTCGGTTACGAAGTGCTGACCCCGCCTGTAGGGCGTAATGTTTCTGAAACCCTGCGTCAGATTCAGGCATATCAGCACGTGAGAAAGACCGGTGCTGCCGAGGTTTGCCCCTCCGGCTGGAAACCCGGTAAGAAAGTCCTGAAGCCCGGCCCGGATCTCGTGGGTAAGGTTTGGGAAGAATGGAAAGTGGATATGGCCTGTGATTAATTCCATGACCTGATTTTGTTTTAAATTATCCCGGTTGGCGTAAAGCTGACCGGGATTTTTTAGTCCTGTATATGGAAAAAAGTGCAAGAATGTAATTATATCAGCGCTGTCAGCTTTTAAAATCGTTGTGAATTTATTACATAATACAGTAATAGTTAATCAGCTGACATGAATAGGAGTTGCCGTGCGTATCAGTTTCAACAGGATGGAGTGGGCCGGAGCCGTAGGTGACCTTGGGGCCTTGTTACCATTGGCCTTTGCCATGATCATGGTCAACGGGCTTTCTGCTACCGGACTTTTTCTTTCAGTGGGGTTGTTCTATCTTATCGGTGGGATGTATTACCGTGTACCCATTGCTGTGCAGCCCATGAAGGTTGTTTCGGCCTATGCCATTGCCCAGTCGCTCAGTCCCATGGTTATAACAGGGGCCGGGTACATAATCGCCGTGCTTATGTTTTTTCTCGGTGCCAGCGGACTGGTTAAGCGGGCCGCTCAGCTTATCCCCCTACCTGTTATCCGCGGGGTACAGGTTTCCACCGGGATGCTGCTGCTTTTAAAAGGTATCTATCTAGCCGCCGGGACCAGTACTCTACAGGCTGCGCAGGGTAAGGTTGAACCTTTTCTTGATTTTCAGTCCTTGGGGCCGATTCCGCTCAGTGCGTTGTTCGGAGTTGTTTTCGGGTTAGTCACTTTAAAATTGATCAACAGCAAGCGGATGCCTGCCGGACTGGTTGTCGTAGGTTGCGGCGCGGTTCTTGGCGGCTTGCTTGGAGCATGGCAGGGACTTGCTGATCTTAGTTTTGGATTCCATCTGCCGCAGTTTATGCCTTTCGGTTTTCCTACTGCTGATGATTTTTCTTTTGCCTTGCTTGCTTTGGTGCTGCCTCAGATTCCCATGACTCTGGGGAATGCGGTCATTGCCAATCGTGATTTGAGCCATGAATATTTTGGCAGCGAAAGCCGCAGGGTGACGAATCGGGCTTTGTGCATCAGTATGGGTATTGCGAATGGTTTTGCCGCGCTGGTAGGCGGAATGCCGCTCTGCCACGGTGCAGGGGGACTTGCCGCCCATTACCGTTTCGGGGCCCGGACCTGCGGTTCCAATCTGATTATCGGAGTTTTGTTTGTTCTGCTGGCAATCGGTTTCGGAGCGCAGTCAGTTAAGGTTTTACAGCTTATCCCCATGGGTGTGCTTGGTGTGTTGCTGGTTTTTGCCGGGGTACAGCTGGTGCTGGCCATGCGCGATATGACTACTAGAACTGCTCAGGCTGTGATTGTTGTCATGCTCGTTATTACATTACTCTCAAATCTCGCATGGGCTTTCGGGGCCGGAATTTTGCTAAGTGTTATTTTTTCAAGAATTAAGGTGTCACAATAGCTGTGAATGGTTTACACTTGGTCATCTCGCAATCCTCAAGGATGACAATACTGCTAAAACGGAGGTTCTTATGGGTAAATTAGTTAAGGAAGAAGGCGAAAAGGGCCGCCTGCATATAGAAACCAAGCTGCTGGGTGAATCTCTCGTGGGCAAGGACTGCCTGCGCGATACCGAGGCTGATAAGTATTTTCACATGCAGCCGGATGTCAATGTGCTCAAGATCGGCGGTCAGTCCATTATGGACCGTGGGGCCAATGCCTTGCTGCCTATTCTGGATGAATTGGTCAAAGCCAAGGAAGAGCACAAAATCCTGCTCATGACCGGGGGGGGAACCCGCGCCCGTCACGTCTATAACATCGGCGTTGATCTGGGCATGCCTACCGGTGTTCTTTCAAAACTGGGGGATAAGGTTTCCTGGCAGAACGCGGAAATGCTTTCCGTTCTGCTGGCTAAACGTGGCGGTGTTAAGATCGGTCATGGCGACCATCTGGAACAGCTGAACATGTATTGCCAGCTCGGTTACCTGCCTATCACCACCGGGATTCCTCCTTACGGTTTTTTTGAGCATCCGGCTGAAGTCGGCTCCATTCCTCCTCATCGTACTGACTCAGGGGCGTTTCTGCTGGCTGAAAATATCGGTGCCAAGTCTGTTATTTACCTGAAGGATGAAAAGGGGCTTTACGAGGATGATCCCAAAAAGGCCAAGGACCGTGAAACCCTCAAATTTTACGATCGTATTCACGTTGAAGAATTGATTGAAATGGATCTTGATGATCTGATTGTCGAGCGGGCCGTGCTGACCTTTCTCAAGAATGCCAAGACCCTCAAGCAGTTCCAGATTATCGATGTGCTGCGTGATCCTGAATCCGTACATGCCGCATTGCGCGGGGAACATGTGGGAACCATTGTTTATAAAGATTAAATTTTGATACGCTTCGCGTTTTGATAGGTGATTTCGTCTCCGACGGTCAAAGGGACTAAGCCCCTTTGGAATCCCTATTAGCTTTAAATCTGTATAACTTAAAAACGGGGAACAGTTTTATTACTGCTCCCCGTTTTTTTAGCCTCTCTTGCCTTCGCTTCCCTTGCCGTCACGTTCTAGATAAACGATTTCAGCTCCGGTGTGCTTGGCAATTTCCTTAAGCTCACACTTGCGGATGCGCTTAACTTTCATGGTCAGACCTTCACCCTGTACGCCGACTACGCGGTAACGGGGTCTCTTGTCGCCATCTGTGGCCTTAACTCTTTCCCTTACGAAAATTTTCATAAAGCCTCCTCTGCGGTTTGTTGTGTCTTTACGGATATTCGTCTATACTAGATATATATCCTCTAAGAACATATAGTCAAGAAGAACAGGTGTGAAATGTCGAAAAAAGCAGGCGGCGGTAAGCCACAAAGGTATATTCAACCATCATTATTGATGGCATTAAAATCAGGGTCTTCGTACGGATATGAATTAATTCAGACAATTAGCGGGTACGGCTTTCTGCGTGGAGAGGCTCCTCCGGGCATGATCTACCGCCATCTGCGCCAGATGGATGAGGAAGGTCTGGTGGAATCAAAGTGGGATGCTGAGGGCGACGGCCCGGCAAAGCGGGTTTATTCCGTCACCCCGGAAGGTCTGGAAATTCTGGAAGCGTGGATAATCCACATGGAACGCCAACGTGACGCGCTGGAGAATTTTATTACCCGTTACCGGGCAGGGCTGTAGGGCCGGGTAGGTCTGTAAAATCTATTATCGTATCTAATTCATATCTGTGAATTTGCCGGACTCGACAGTCGCTCTGTTCTGTGATCCCGGCTGCATGTTGCCTTTTTTGCGCTTGCCGTGTGCGGGTTCCCAGATACCGTAATCTATGCGTTTGACCTGCAAGACCGGGCGTCCGCCCCAAAGCGATGGCCTGATCCATGCGGCATTGCATATTTCATCTCCGGGCAGGGGGACCAGCGGATCGCGGTCTGTGGAAATTACGTCGATTCCGGCTTTATGCAGATCTTGAACATGCAGGTTGCTGCCGAGATCGCGCAACCGTCCGTATTCAATAAAGCGTCCGCACCAGCCGTAAACAGTCAGTCCCACGGCGGCGGTGGCCCCGATAATGCCGTCATTGGTTCCGCCCAGCCCGTAGAGTTCAATCTTGCGGGCTGCGTGCATGGCGTCTTGCTGGGTCTTCCGGCGTCCGGTGACGGTTTTGGAGAATTCCAGAATTTCACTGTTTACTTCGTCCTCGCGGGCAAGGCACAGTCCCGGATCACTACCGGGGGCGCAGTATTTATGCAGGTGTTCAGTGGCCTGTGTGCGCAGGTAGTCAAGGTTGCTGTCCGGGGAAATCTCAATGATGGCGCAGGCTGAGCTGTTGTTGGAGGTATACGGAATATTTTGCAGTCTTGGAAGCTGGTGACGAACAACGCCGATCACATGGCAATCGCTGTCCAGCCCGTAAACGAATTCACGGACCAATCGTCCGGTTCCCATGGTGGCGTTTTTATCATCAGTATCATCAAAGCCCATATAGATGCGCATTCAGTTTCTCCTTTTGAATAGAAGTCACCCATCCCATCCATCATCGTGCAAGTCAACCAAGCCTGCTCTGCTGTTGAAACGGCACAAAATTTATCTATTCTGGCTTTTCCGTTATAAATGGGGCAAGCTTTCAGCTGTGTATATTGAAAGTCGTCTAGTTTAAACAGCAGGTTCGATGATGAGTGGATTCAAGAAAATCGTGCGCGGCAATGCATCAAGATTTTACCAGCATATTTCCAGGGGCTGGAAAAGAAAACGGTTTATCCAGTTTCTTGATCTGGTCAAACCGGAACCGGGCAAGGTCGTCCTTGATCTTGGCGGGGGAAGCGGATCTTTTTTTTATGATAATTTTGATTTGGTGCAGAAGTATGGTTTGCGGGTAGTTATCGCGGACATTTCTTCCCAAGACCTGCTAAAGGCTGAGAGTAGGGGCTTTGAAACATACCAACTGCGTGAGAATAGTTTTGAGCATATTGTTGATGACCGGTTTGATACAATTTTTTGTAATAGCGTGATTGAACATGTGACTTTACCTAAGTCTGAAATTTGGGATTATACGGCTGACGATTTTTATGAAAAGGCTTTTGAAGTGCAGAAGGATTTTGCGGCTGACATAGAGCGGGTGGCGAAAAAGTATTTTGTGCAGACCCCGTGCATTGATTTCCCGTTGGAGTCCCATTCATGGCTGCCGACTTTCTACTCCTACCCGAAATCAAGAGCATTGCATGTGGCCCGGTTGGAGATGATTTTAAAATACTGGATCAAGCGCACGTCTCCGGATTTTAATTTGCTTGATGAAGTACAGATGCGCACTCTTTTCCCCTGTGCGGACGGGGTGTTTTGTAATCGGGTGCTGGGTTTTTCCAAAGAGTTGATTGCTTATCGAGGGTAGTAAATCTTAGTTAAGGTTGGTCAAAAAACGATCTATTGTTTTTTTCATTTCCCCGGATTCAACCATTTTCTTCAGGACCGTGTTAAGTTCCGGGACACGCTCGGCCAGTGGGGATTTTTTAGATACTGCAAAGTAAACGGCAAGCGGTTTACTGTATACGTAGTCAGCTTTTTTCACTTTATCCTGATATCCGAGCTTGTGAATCAGGTAATCCCCAACTGTTTCTGTAAGGATAAACGTATCTATGCGGCCTGCTTCGAGTTTTTGGAAATTATTGGACGCATCCTTCCCCATGTCTTTTTTTAATTCTGCATCATGGTCAAATTTTGGGAAAAATTTTGTTCCAAGAGTTACTCCTATTCTGTACCTATATAAGTCCTCATAGCAGGTTATTTTTGTTGTACTCCCTTTCAGGATGTAAAAAGCTTTGGAGCTTTCAGTCTTGTAGGGCGGTTCAAGAAATTCCATGTATTCTTTGCGTTCATTGTGGTTGAGTAGGCCGCTCATCAAATCAGCCGTCCCTTTCTTCATCATCCATTGCGCTCTCTTCCATGGGCGGACAACGTATGTTGCTTTTAAATTTATTTTTTGCAGTAGGGCATCAGTCAATTCAATGTTGATTCCGCTGATTTGTCTGTTGTTTATGATTCGCCACGGTGGATAATGATTAAGCGGAACGATTACTTCCTGTGCAAAGCATGAAGTTCCTGTGCTGAAGAGTATGACCAGTAGAATTGTGAGTATTTGCTTCATTGGGATTTAGTACTTAATTTAAATAAAAAAAGAAAGCAGGACCTCGTAAACTCAAGGTCCTGCCTGATATATACATCATTCAAAACTTCCGCCAAGGGCCAGATGCAGGTTGATCCTGTTATCCAGGCGTTCGCGCCGGACGTTCAGCAGGGACATTTCAGAACCTATCCAGCGGGTCTGGTGGCTGAGCAGTTCAAAAAGGTCGATCTTTCCAACCTTGTATTGAATCTGGGCCAGCTCGAAGGTCTTTTTGTTGTCCGCGGCAGCTTGGGCAAGGTATGCTTCGCGCTCCTTGAGAAGCTTTTCCCCGGCCAGCCCGTTTTCCACTTCCTTAAAAGCATTTAGGGCTGCGGATGCGTAATTGGCAATGGCCTCTTTTTGTACTGCCGTGGCTTGTTCTACCTCAGCCTCGATTTCACCGCCGGTGTAGAGTGGAGCAAAAAGTCCAGCAGTCAGTCCTGCAATGGCGTCACCCAGAGCATTGATTCCGCCGCCGCCGCCAAAAGTAAAGCGGGGCAGATGCAGCAGTTCTGCTCCTTTTTGCGCATAAAAGGCAGCAGCAACGCGGTCTTCAGCAGCAATTATGTCCGGTCTTCTTTCAAGGATGGAAGAAGGCTGGCCCACAGGAATAGGTGGGGGTGTTGCCGCAAGTTTATCCGCTCCTTTGAGCTTGTTCGAAGGATAACGTCCGATAAGGGTTTCAAGGCTGCGTGCGGCTTCTTCTCTGGCCTGTTCTGCTTTGGTTGCCGTGTCCTTTGCAGAGGCTAGCTGGGCATGGACCTGATGCACTTCCATCATGGAAACCTTGCCCACTTTTTGTTTCCGGCTTTCAATGGTGTTCATTTTTTCCAGAATATCAACAATGGATTTCAGGAAATCCTGTTGCACTTCGATTTCATTAAGTAGGAACCAGTTGCGGGCTGTGGCGGCGGCAAGTGATTGGCGTCCGAATTCATAATCCGCTTGCACTGCCTTGGCAGATTCTTCGGCGGATCGTTCGCCAAGTCCAAGCCTGCCCCAGACATCAGCTTCCCATGAAATACCAAGCCCTGCTCCTTGTGGTCTAGCTGTGCCTCCCGCGGTAGTCCCGGCCAGCTGACCGCCCAGTCCGACAGTAGGCAACAGGGCCGCCCCAGCCTGCTTGGCAAGGGCATTGGCCTGATCAACTTTAGCAGCAGAAGCTTGCAGGTTAGGATTGTTTTTCATGGCTTCGGCTACCAGCATATCGAGCTGTGCATCTTTGAAATCGTGGATCCAACCGTCTTTGACTGTGCCGCTGTCCATAACAGATCCAGCCCATTTGTCCGGGCCGGCTGTCTTGGTGCTGTCAGTTCCGGTAGTCGCTTCTGAGTGTGAGTAATTTCTTTTGCAGCCGCAGAGTGCCAACAGGGCCACTATGCTCAACAGTAATATTTTTAAGTTGGTGCGCATAATTTTCTCCAGCTTAAATAGCTTCAAAGCAGATGATGTTCCGCCAGCTGACCATGCGCAGCAAAACCTGCCTGATCAGGGCCAGTGGCTCCATGCTTTCACTATAAACACTTACCGCAGCGGCACTACCCAAGGGTAGATTATACTGGGACATGTCATCAGTTATGTGGATAAAAACCGGAACCCGGCCTTCGGGAATGTGAGTGGAAACACTCAGGAGGTCTCCGGAAGGCTGGAGTTGTCCTTCGGCCAATGCTTCCTGAATTTTAGTTACTTTACCTTTGAAAGCCCGTCCCGGAATGGCCGGAAAGATTATCTCTGCATTGAAGTCGGGTTTAATGTTCTGGAGCGGGTTCTGTTTAAAGGCCGCCACCAGCATGGGGTCTTCAGCATGGACAAAGGTCATTACCGGGCGCAGGGGCAGGGGGACTGCCATCATGCCGGGCCGCAGTCTGAGCATAGTAACCCAGCCATCCGTGGGTGCAACCACCACTGTGCTATTCAGGTTGAAGATTGCTTTTTCAAGCTCGGATTGCAATTGGTTCACTTCTTCCTGATATTGCTCAACATCATATCTGCTACCGGCGGAGTGCCTTGCAAGCTCTTGAGATTCTTTGAGTCTTTGGCTGGCAAATTTCAGCTGGGCTTTAACTTCACCCACTCTTGCTTTATACGGTGTCGGGTCTATGGCAAAAAGTTTGTCTCCTGCTTTGAGCGGAGTATTGGGCTTTACGTATACTTCAATAGTTTTGCCGCGAACCTGCGGCACAATGGGCGTGGTCTGGAAATAGATACGCGCATTGGGGGTGTAGGGATGATAGAAGGCCATACATAGAAATATACCGCCTACTACAAAAATACCGCCCACTACGGCAGTGGTCACAGTCCATTTTGTTACGGGTATTTTAAGCACTTTGAAGGCAACAAAAACAATAGCCGCGTAGGTTAATTCAATAAGTATATCCACGGCTATACCTCACTTGCTTCCGGCTTTACTTCCGATTCAGCGACTTCTTTTGTAGAGGGTGATTCAACCTCATGTTCTACAAAGGCTTCGTCACTTTCCATGTCCGGTTTATGGATCATGGCCCAGATCCAGAGGAAAGGCCAAATTGCATGAAGCATAAACAGGCTGACCCAGCCGGCAGCATGGATGGCGTCCTGATGTGGGTGGTTACGCTTTTTTGCTATGCCATAGGGGATATCGTGGATGTATATGATACCATACACCAGAACCAGAAATACAAAGATCAGCATTCCGGCACCGACATAGTCCAATATCCGGGAATCTGTCTGAATCATAAGCGTCTCCTTCCGAAAGAATATGCATGTAAGTAATTAACTGCTCTACCTGAAAATGAGCTTTGAATTTTAGTAGCATATTTATGTGTGCAGGCCTATCAAAAACTCCCCCTTTCATAGGGTAATTGCTGATAAACCTCTCCTATTTGCACTGTCGGACGCTCTGATGTAAATGGATATTCAATAAAACAAGCAAGGAGTCTTTTTATGGATAATATTGTTGCTGAATCTCTTACTGCCATGCCCGTTGAGCGCAAAGACGGAACTTACGCCCTGCGTATTCCTCTGAATCAGGGGCAGATGAACCCCGGTATGCTGAAAACCGTCATGGAAACCATGACCAAATTTAATCTGACTTCCCTGCGCGTGACCACCGGGCAGCGTCTGAATCTGGAAGGAATTCCCAAGGACAAACTGGAAGAGGTTGTTGCCAGCCTCGGGACCAAGATCGATAAAGTTCCACCGACCGTAGGTGTCTGTACCGGCGTGGGTGTCTGTAAATACGGCATGCAGGACAGCCGCGGTATGGGTAAAAAACTGCTCGAAGTCATCAAACAGAACGGTCCTTATCCCTTCAAAATCAAAAGCGGTGTATCCGGCTGTAAGATTGCTTGCGGCTTCAGCCACGTGCGTGACATCGGTTTAGTTGGAACCCCCAAAGGTTGGGACGTTCTTTTCGGCGGCGGTGCAGCAAGAAACGTCCGTGCCGGAGTAAAGATCGGCACCAAACTGAGCGGTGATGAAGCCCTCGCACTGATCGAAAAGGCCCTTGATTTCTACAAAGAAAATGGCCGCAAACGTGAACGCATCAGCGGTCTGGTAGATCGTCTCGGTGAAGAAGCTTTGCTTGAAGCTGTTAAATAAGTAAATTTAGTCTGATTATGAAAAAGGCGGATTCCCTTGGGGAGTCCGCCTTTTTTTATTGATATTTTACCCGTCCCGCTTATCCAGATACTCCACGGCCCAACCATTTACGCTCTCGAAGATGGGGATCAGCTTCAGCCCCATTTCGGTGAGTGAATATTCCACTGCCGGGGGCACTTCCTGATATACTTTTCGGCTGACTATGCCATGTTTTTCTAAGGCTCGCAGTTGCTGGGTCAGCATTTTCTGGGTCACTTTGGGCATCAGCCTGCGCATTTCCCCGAATCTTTTGGGTTCTCCGTCCGCCAGGTGCCAGATGATCAGCGGCACCCATTTGCCGGACAAGATTTCAAAGGCCACTTCCAGTTCATATGTAAAGCTGCTGCAACTCACTTTGTGCGTTCTATCTTCAGGCATGATTTTCTCCATTTCTTGCGGCGAAATTTGGCCGTCATCAAAAAAAATAAAAAATATTTAAATTAATATCGCGCTGATTTTTGCGTTTTCAGAAAATTGCTTTCAATTAAGCAGAGTCTTCAACTTACCAGATTTTATGTTTTTTGTGTAGTTCTCAAATGATTCTAACAGGTAGTTACCAAATGGGAACTACTAACCAGTTGTAAACTACGATACTGAAAGGTGCGTACTTTACATAAGAAAATTTTTTGTGTTTATAGCTTCTCAACCGATGCAGAGAAACGTTTCTGGTTTGTGCATGTAGTTTTGTTTGGCTGGTATTAAAAATTTAAAAAGTAAAAAATAATCAGTTTTGATTTATTTTAAAATAAAAGCCTCTTCATGAAAGTAGAGTTGCTTTAAAAGTTAATGGAGAAAATTAAAATGGCAAGATTTACCATCCCCCGTGAAGTATACTTTGGTGCAGGCAGCATTGAAGAGCTCAAGAATATTAAAGGAAACAAAGCTGTAATCGTTATCAGCGGCGGTTCTGTAAAAAGAAACGGTGCCCTTGATAAGATTGAAGGCTTCCTGAAGGAAGCTGGTATCGAAACCACCCTGTTCGAAGGTGTTGAGGCTGACCCTTCAGTTGCTACCGTTCGCCGTGGTGTAAAACTCATGAACGATTTCCAGCCTGACTGGATCATCGGTGTGGGCGGCGGTTCCCCTATCGATGCTGCTAAAGCAATGTGGATTTTCTACGAGAACCCCGAGTTCACCTTTGAAGAAGCTGCAAAGCCCTTCAACCTGCCTGAACTGCGCAAGAAAGCACGTTTCGCGGCTGTTCCCACCACCAGTGGTACCGGAACCGAGGTAACTGCGTTCTCCATCATTACCGACAATGATACTGAACTCAAGTTCCCCATTGCCGACTTCAACATCACCCCCGATCTGGCGATTGTTGACAGCGATCTGGCTCAGTCCATGCCCGCGTCCCTCGTGGCCCACACCGGTATGGATGCTTTGACCCATGCTCTGGAAGCTTACGTTTCCATCATGTCCAACGAACTGACCGATTGCCTTGCCATGAAATCCATGGAGATGATTCAGGACGAATTGGTTGCATCTTACAAAGGTGTTGAGGAAGCACGCGACAAAATGCACATTTCCCAGTGCCTTGCAGGTATGTCCTTCTCCAACGCAATTCTCGGAATTGTTCACAGTATGGCCCACAAGACCGGGCATCTTTTCGGTGTTCCCCACGGTTGCGCAAATGCCATTTATCTCCCGGCTGCTATCCGTTTCAATGCTGAAAAAGCAGGTGAAAAATACGCGGACGCCGCAAAGAGACTCGGTCTTGCCGGAGCTACCACTGAAGAACTGGTAGATTCCCTGATTAACTTTGTGAAGGAACTCAACGTGGCGATGCAGATTCCTGCAACCCTCAAAGAGTTCGGTGTTAACGAAGACGACTTCCTTGCCAATCTCGATAAGATTTCTGAAGGCGCATGCGCAGATCCCTGCACCAGCACCAACCCACGTGAGATTTCCGTTGAGCAGATGAAAGAACTGTTCAAGGAATCCTTTTACGGTAAATAAGACCATAGGCTGCGGATTGTTGAAGCAGCTGAATAATCATGCTGACGGAAAGTGCTTCGGTTCTTTACCGTCAGTCAAAGGGCTGGACCTAACGGTCCGGCCCTGTTATTACCCGTCTTCCACGCACTACTTTCCAATCCTCTCATTAAAATAGGCCCGGCATTCAAGGGCCAAACCACACATCATTCATATGGGAAAACACATCATTGAAGAGGCGACCCGTTGCCTGCAATGCAAGAAACCGCTTTGCAGCAAAGGCTGTCCCCTTGGAACACCTATCAATAAAATGATCGAACTTCTGCTGGACGGAAAAATGCAGGAGGCCGGGGCCATGCTTTTTGAGAACAACCCGCTTTCCGTGGTCTGTTCGCTCATCTGTCCTCATGAAAATTTCTGTGAAGGGCATTGCATTCTGGGGCGTAAAAGTTCCCCGGTGCAGTGCAGTGACATTGAGAACTACATCTCCCGCTACTATCTGGCCCAGTTTCAGCCGCAGAAGAAAAAGGAGCGCAAAGAGCGCATCGCCGTTGTCGGTTCCGGTCCGGCCGGGATCACTGTGGCTTTTATCTTAGCCCTTAAAGGGTATGAGGTGACCATCTTTGAATCTGAGGATAAGATCGGCGGGGTCCTGCAATATGGTATACCGGAATTCCGTCTGCCCAAGGATATCCTTGAAAAGCTGCGTGAAGTGCTCATTCAACTGGGCGTGAAAATTCGTCCCAATATGCTCATCGGCCCGGTTATAAGTCTCGATGATCTGTTGCGTGACGGCTACAAAGCGATCTTCATTGGCACCGGGGTCTGGAATCCGCGTCCGCTGAGGCTAAAAGGGGAAACCCTCGGGCATGTCCATTACGCGATTAACTACTTGAAAAATCCTGATGTCTACCAGCTCGGGAAGAAAGTGGCGGTCATCGGAGCCGGGAACGTGGCTATGGATGTGGCCCGCACCGCCCTGCGCAAAGGTGCGGAGGAAGTGACCGTGCTCTACCGCCGTGGTCAGGAAGATATGTCCGCCACCAAATATGAGCAGGATTACGCTAAGCTGGACGGGGTTTGCTTCAAATTTTATCATTCCCCGCTGGAGTTGACTGAAGAAGGAGTCATTTGCGTACGCACGGAAAAACAAACCGGGGAAGATGGCAAGACTAAGCTGGTCACTGTGGAAGGGTCGGAAAAATTGGAAGAGGCTGATTCCATCTTCATCGCAGTAAGTCAGGCACCGCGCAATAACCTTACCGGAATAGAAATCGGCAAGACCGGGCTGGTCATCACCGATGAGGAAGGCCGCACTACCCGCGATGGCATCTTCGCTTCCGGAGACGTAGTCACCGGAGCCAGAACCGTGGCCGAAGCCGTGCGCTGTTCCAAGAATTCCGCGCAGGCTATTATGGATTATGTGGAAGGGTTGTAAACTTTTATTTACATAGTTGTTTTGCTTTCAAAACTCCCTTGCCTTATGGACAGGGGAGTTTTTGTTTTTTCTTAGCAGAAAAGACTGCTCACAATATTGGCTTGCCCAGTAGTTCCATGTATATGTGTTCCTTATTAATAAATTCTGTTGTACTAAAAAAGATGGGAATAATGACTGATACTTCGAAGCTTAATAAGTTGGTGGATATCTGGAAGGGGCGTTTGCTTGATGCCCAGATGGGGCATTACATCCAAAGCGAAAAGATGGGTTGCAGGGCAAATTGGATTGGCGGGGCAATTATTGTTTTTACAGTAGGAATTACTGCATTTTCATTGTTTGAAGTTCCTGACAAGTATGATGAGCTTGGCAGATGGGGGCTGGCCGGAGCAAGTGGTTTGGTTACAATACTTTCGGCCATACAGACTTTTTATAAGCCCGGTGAGAAAGCCGAAGTTCACAGGGCACAGGCCGCCCGCTATGGTGCTATGAAGCGTAAGCTTGAGATGGCCCATGGCGAAGATGTTGACGGGCTTTGGGACTTACGCACAACCATACGCAATGTAGAAAAGGAATGGGAGGGCGTTGCCCTTGATTCTCCGCTGACCAAATTTGCTGTTATCAAAGAGGTTGAAAGCAAGAAAAAAATTCTGGCGGAAATAAAAGAAAAGGGAATTGATCGCAAAGCTGAAAAGGCATTGAAAAAGCTTTGCACAGATACGAATGAATTGCCTCTGTAATATCTAGGTGTTGCAATGAAATTTGTTAAAGATGGTCCCATCATTCCCAATGATCTGATTCAAGCGCGCGATGAAGGCCGGGCGGTCTTTTTTTGCGGTGCCGGGGTATCTAAAGAGTCTGCGGGGATATGTGATTTTACCGAGTTGTGCGAAAGGGTAGCAGTAACCTTGCAGGTGCAGGATGAATCCCCGGTTCGCACTTTGATGAGGCAGGCCAAGGAAATTAATGGGCTTAAGCTTGGTAGCAGTCTTTTGTCAGTGGATCGAATTTTCGGGCTGCTGGAAAGGGATTTTTATATCAAGGATATTGAACGTGCTGTGGCTGAGGCTTTACAGCCAGAAGCCCCCGGCCTTGCTGCCCACGAAACACTCTTGAAGCTAGCAACAACCCCGCAGGATACGGTTCAGCTGGTCACAACAAATTTCGACCGTCTTTTCAGCGAATGCAACCCGGATCTTAACCTGATCAAACCGGGTAACCTTCCCAGAATTGGAGAGGGTGAACCTCTTGATGGAGTCGTACACCTGCACGGTGTGGTCAATAGGGATTATTCCGGTGCTGAAAACAGATTTGTCCTTTCCAGTTCCCAGTTCGGCAGGGCCTACCTTGGTGAGGGCTGGGCTACGGATTTTTTTAAAGCTATTGTTGAAAGGTATGTGGTAGTCTTTGTCGGTTACTCAGCAGAAGACGCTCCGGTGCAGTATTTTTTGGAGTCTTTAAAGTTCAAGGAAAGTAGTAGCTATCAGGTTTACGCTTTTCATGATCAGGCAACACCGGATCACTGGCGGGAAAAGAAAATTACAGCAATTCCATATTCGTCTAAGAACAATTTTAAAGAATTATGGGATACTTTGGGGGCATGGGCCAGAATGGTTTCCGAGCCTGAAAAATGGAGCCGTGAGGTATTGCAACTGGCTGCGCGCGGTCCGGTGGGATTGACCCCTTACGAACGGGAAAAGGTAGCGGGATTCGTTGTAACGGAGAAAGGGGCTCGGCAGTTTGCTGCAGTCAATCCTCCAATAGAGTGGATTTGTGTTTTTGATAAATTTCGCAGGTATGCAAGGCCCGGATATACTGATGATTTGACGGAAGGTAAGGAAGTTGACCCCTTTGAACGTTATTCTCTCGCCTCTGATATTCCCCCGGTTAGGAAGAAAAATAATAATGATTTAAATGTTCCTGAAGCGGTATGGGATATTTTTGATAATGAATTACAATTGCCTGCTCAAAATATCTCGCAGCCATCCATTCATTTGAATAAAGCTGCTCAGGTTTCAGGGAGTGTAGAGAAAATCATTTCTTGGCTTGCCGAGAATGTGGATGATCCCGCAGTAATTTGGTGGGTGGTCTCAAAAGAAGATTTGCATCCTTGGGTGAAAGGAACATTAAAGTTTGAAGTCCGTAGAAAACGTGAACAAATGGATATTACTCTTTTAGAGTCGTGGTACAGGATTTTTGAGGTTTGGCAATCTGGTAAGAGTGAAAGAGATTATGATTCTTCCATATTTGAACTTACTTCCATAATTAAAGAAAGAGGCTGGAGTAAACATCTACTGCACCGTTGGGCAGAGGCAATCCGTCCATACTTTAAAGCAGGGCACTATACTTTACGTTGGGCCGTGCCGCCAGTTCGTGAGAGTAGACCGGATGGAATGGTTAATTTTGATGTGGCTTACCCTCGTCTGAGTTTTAAATTTTCTCCTCCTATAGAATGGCTTCCGTATGCATTGTCTTTGCTGCGAAATAATTTGCTTTTAGCGGAAGCTTGGGAACTTGAGTACGGAAGATACAGAGTTTCGCATATCGGCACGATGCATCCCGGAAAGGATGATAGCACACTTGTTGATGGTAGTGATTTAAAGGGGTGGGTCTATGTTTTCAAATCATGGTTTACGTCCTTGATTGAAAACAACGAGTCCGCGGCTCGAAAAGAATTTATGAGTTGGGCTTATGAAGATTCCCCCATTTTTGACAGTTTTAAGTTGTGGTGTTGCAGCCTGCCGGATTTCCTTTCTCCTGATGAAGCAGGAGAGTCTTTGCTTGGGATTAGTGAAGAAAGTTTCTGGGATAATTACAAACAGCGCGACTTATTGATCGCTTTGAAGGATAGATGGGGTGATCTTTCAAACACACATCGCAGCCAGCTTGAAAAAAGACTTTTAGCTGGAGAGGACAAATGGGAAGGGATTGATGAAAAAGATTTCGAAATAGGATGGGCGGCAGGGATACTTGAGCGAATTCATTGGTTGTATAGCAGAGGGTGTCGGTTTTCATTTGATTTGGATGAAGAAACTAAGAAATTAAAATACTCTTGTCCCGATTGGACTTTTAAGCATTCCGAAAGAGCGGATAGGTCCTGGGGAATGAAAGTAAGTAGCTATAGTACTGATTTAGATTTTTCGTGTTTGGCTAATATCCAACTGGTAGAAGTCCTCTCTCGCGCAAAAGAATATTCAGTAGAGGATTGGGAGAACAAGGTTCAGAAAAGACCTTTCAAAGGGCTTTGCCAAAACAGACCTGTACGGGCTTTGTCAGCCTTGCGCGCTGCTGCTGATTCAGAAGACGCAGCGTGGGGTTGGAATGAATTTTTGAATTCTTGTGGTGAGGTAAAAAGTAAAGAGCGGTTTGCTATCCTTGTTGCACTACGTCTTTGCGAGCTTCCCGTAGAATTGTTGGGTAAAGTCCTTTATCATGTAAGTTCTTGGTTCTCTGGTAATTCTGTGATTCTAAGAGAGCAAAATAATGATGTCTACTTGAAGTTATTCAATGTTTTGTTGCAGGCAATAGAAGGACAAGAAGGCAAGGAAGATCTTGCAGTTGATTCTGACGCAGAAAGCAAGGATTGGAGTTCTCGTTTATGGAATTCACCTGTCAGGCATATTTTGGAGAGTCTTGAAAGTGATCCTAGACTTAGAGATAAATCCTGTACTGCTGAGAATTTAAAAGATTGGTTTGCGCTGCTTGAGAGGGTTTTAAATCTTCCGGGAACGGGGAAATTGTATGCCATAAATCATCTTACAGGGAACCTTGATTGGTATTACCGGATAGATCCAACATGGACAGAAATTAATCTTCTTTATGTGTTTGAAGAAGATACTCAGAATACAAAAGATGCTTTTTGGTCCGGTTTTCTTAGGGGAAATTATCTCACTGATGAATCTTTGTTTGAGCGTATTAAGCCAAGTTTGCTGCATTTTACCGAGAATTTTAGAGGGAAAGTAGGATATTACGGATATTCGTTATTGCCCGAATTGCTATTAAACAGTTGGGCTGGTGAAGCGGTTGATTATCATAATTTGATTTCAGATGACGAAATGCGCAAGGTTTTTGTGAATTGCGGTGATGGTTTGCGTTGTGAAATTCTTAATAGGATTAAATGGCTTTCAAAATCAAGCAAGTCAATACAGAGAGAAAACTGGGGGGCATTACAAGCAGAATTTGTACGCAGGACATGGCCCAAAGAAAAAACAGTTAGGACTCCTGAAGTTCAGAAGGGATTATTTAAATTGCTTTTCAGTAGTCCTGATTTTTTCGTTGAGAAGGCTGAGGCTATTTTGCCTCACTTAGAAAGTATACCTAGTATTGATATGTATGCTGTTGGACATTTTATCTCAGATTGTCCTGATACATTCGACGATTATAAATTAGTCCTTGATGTTTTGATGGAAATTTTGCCAGACAATCCTAACGATAATAGACGGGTATCTTATGAGATGAAAGAAATTATCCCCCGTCTCGAATCAGCCGGACTTGCCGATGATGAACGAATTGAACAGCTAAAACAAAGATATAATCTCTGATATACGGCCCGGAATGGTTATCCATTCCGGGCCCTTTTTACTTATTGCCTAGTTCCACCGCGCATTCCGCTCCGTCCATGCCCTTCGGGAACGCAGAAAGTCTGTTCTCCCCGGCTCATGCACAGGCCGGAAAGTTTTCCGCGCGGGGTTTCAACTGTACATTCATCCCCTTGGGATTTGCCATTGCAGGCGGTGAAAGCTTCTTCGGGCGGACCTTGGCCGTTGCCGGGGCCACGGCCTTGTCCCATGCCTTGCCCCATTCCTCCTTGCATCATACCTTGGCCCATGCCGGAATTCCGGCCTTGATTTCTGCTCATTCCCTGATTTTTTCCGAATCCCTGTCTGTTACCGCCCATAGTTCCCATGCCATCTGAGAAGGAATTCGGAGAACCGCCTTTCCAGGTGGGGATTTTAGTGTAGGGCGGGTCGTATGGTTCAACTCCACCTCCTGCAACGCAACGCACGTAATTGTATATGCGGATGTCGTCGCCCTGCGGGCCGCGTCCGTTGGGGAAAGCATCGGGGTTGCCGGATTTCGGATCACTGCGCTGCGCTCCGGCCCCGTGCACGTCCATCCATTTTTTATTACTGCTGCGCGGGGGCGCGAAATAGCCTAAAGCGCGTCCGAAAGCGACGTATGAGGCGTGGGAAGGCTTGGGACCGTCCATGTGGGTGGTGGATGACCAGTAGTAAGATTCTTTGTCCGTTACTTTGAAGATGGGATCAATGGCTGCGGTGCCGCTGGTCTTGGGGCTGCGGGAGTAATCTACAATGGATTGAAGCTCTTTTACATTCGGCAGCCGCCAGTCGGAGCGTCCGGCGTGATTGAGGTTTTCGCAATAGCTCAAGGCTTCTTTCCAGTTAAGCTTCTTGACGCTGTCGGTCTGTTGCCAGATTAATCCGGTTGCAGTGTCTTCAACACTACCGTCCTTGCGGTCAACGTATATATTTTTTCCGTAATCTGGATTGCCGCGTACGTAGCGGATGTATTTGCTGCGTTTGCCGCGGGGATCTTTCTTGCCGTAGCCTTTGATGCGTCCGTCCGCAAAGTTGACTCCGAAAGCCGTGGGATTGCTGCCCATGGTCTTGCTCACGTAGGTGGTCGAGGACCAGTCCTGACAATCGATGATGCGCTGTCCTTTGGAAGTGTCACCGAATTTGAATTCAAAGTAGTCCGTATTGATAAACGGGGTGGAATCTTTTTCTGTGGCCTGTACCCAGCCGTTGAAGTCGATTAGTGAGTAAAGTTCTTTGATGTTCGGGGCGCGCCAGTCCGTGTGTCCGCCCACCCGGCAATCTTTGGCCCCGTCCATAGCCTGCTGCCAGGTCAGTGCGGGGCCGCGTTCCTTGACCCACATCAAGCCGGTAACCAGATCGGAGATTGTGCCATCCCCGTTATCCTTGTAGCGTGGCTGGTTGCCTTTGTATTGGGCGTCCTGCCCGTAGAATCCATGATCTTGGTCCGGGCAGTGAATCTGACGGGAATTGTTGAAACAGGCTTCCTGCCCGCTGTCCACAATGGGGTAGTTTCCAGCCCAGGCGGATGTTGCACAGATGAATAAGGTAGTGATGGTGATCAGTAGGCTGTATTTTTTCATGCACGCTCCTTTTTTGCATTTAATTAAAGCATGAAGTGAGGTGTTCAGCTAGAGGAAAGGAGCTAATTTTACAAAAGTAGTGCGGTTGTTAAGATTTATTAATGTAGTTTGAGTGCATTGAGATGGGTAAGAAAAATCCCGGCAGGTGCATTACCTGCCGGGATTTTAAGTCTTTGTGGGGAAGCGTTACGCTGAACGCAGTTCACTGATCAGGTCGGTCAACTCGCCGGACATGGCGGCCAATTCTTGAATTGCCTGTGCGGACTGGCGGATACCGTCAGATGTTTCTCGGGTGATGTTATTGATTTCGCTGATTGCGCTATTAATCTGTTCAGATGCGCTGGATTGCTCTTCAGAGGCTGTAGCGATTCCTTCCACCTGACTTGCGCTGTATTCAACCGTGCTGACAATAGCATCAAGAGATGATCCGGACCTGGCTGCCAGTTCCGTGGTCTGTTCAACTGCACTGACCGCATTTTCGACTTCCCGCATATTGGTACGCATGGCCTGCTGGATGGATTCCACGTTACTGCCCACCTCGTGGGTGGCAGACATGGTCTTTTCAGCAAGTTTGCGGACTTCGTCAGCAACCACGGCGAATCCGCGACCGGCTTCTCCGGCTCGGGCCGCTTCAATTGCGGCGTTGAGGGCCAGCAGGTTGGTCTGGTCGGCAATGTCGGAAATCACATCCATGACTGTGCCGATGGACTCAGTCTGTTTGCCGAGATTTTCCATGCTAGAGCGCAGGTCATCGGCGATAGTACTAACCTCGGTGATAGAACGCACTGACTGGGAGACAATCTGCGCCCCTTCTTCAGCCTGCTGCTTGGCTTCGATGCTTTTGCCTGATGCGCTTGATGCACTGCGGGCAACTTCTAATATGGTACTGTTCATCTGTTCCATGGCAGTGGCGGTTTCAGTGATCCGCTCATGCTGAATTTCGGAACCGTTGCTGATTTGCTCCACCTGCGCGGCCAGCTCTTCACTGGCGGAAGAGAGCTGTTCGGAAATGGCTTGGGTTCGTTCTGCCACATCCTGCATCTTCCGCTGCGCTTCTCGAACAGCGGTCTGATCAAGGATTACTTCAATGGCACCGACAACGTTGCCGTCCTTTTCAATGGGCACGCCGAAGTAGTCCATGTCCAGTTTTCCGCTGGGAGTGTCCAATGTGGTTGAACCGGTCTCAGCCTTGCGGGAAGTAAAAGATTTGGAGCAGGCGCATTTTTCAGTTCCGCAGTCTGCGGTATTTAGTGCATTGGAACATTTGCTTTTTTTAAGTTTATCAAGAGATGTTCCAAGCAGTTCTGTGCCGGGTTTGTTCATGAACAGTACGTTCATTTCGCGGTCTATGGTCATTACCGGCATCGGTACGGCATCAATGAAAGACCTCATTACATTCATTGCCAGATTGGTGCGGTCAATGAGGTCTGCATAGCTGCCCCGGAATCCGCTGTTGTCCGCCTGACTGTCAATTTTTCCTTCTTCAATCCCGGTGATGGTTGTGTCTATTTCAGACATGACCGAGTTCAAAGTGGTGCCGACCTTAGCCATGTCTTTACAGATCATGCCTACTTCGTCTTTTTGATCCACTCCCATATCGCAACTGAGATTTCCGTTTGACAGTTCCTGTACGAAAGTTCGAGCTTTTGCCAATGGAACGGTGATACTCCGGGCAATGAAAAATGCCAGCACAGCCCCGGCGAGCAGGGTCAATGCGGACATGACAGTCATATTGTCCACTGCTGCGGCAATGGTTGTCTGCATTTCGGGTCCGAGTTCATCCTGTTCTTCCATGATGGAAAGCTTAAGGTCTTCTATGTGTTGTGCTGTGAGGGGGCCGAGGGAATCAAGCTTTTGTTTTGCCGCAACCTGTCCCATATTTGCTTCGATGATTTTTTTGGTATGTAGAACGTACTGCTTGTTGTTTTCATTAAGCTCATTGATGAGACCGAGATCAGAAGGGGAGTAGAGGACGTTCTGGATATCCCCGATGCTTTTTTCAAATTCGACGAGAAGGCTGATTGCTTTCTCCGCATCGGTTTTTTGCTGACTTTTAAAAATATATATGGAGTTGATCAGTCTAGCCTCAAATAGTGCAGCCCTGCTTTTTTGCACCATGGCAATCAGGAAACTGTCTTCTCTTTCATTGGCATTTTGCAGCAATGTCCCTAAGCCTTCGACAAGGATCTTTCCGTTTTTACCAGCATTCTTGATTGATTCTTTTTCTTTTTCCTTTGCTGAAAGATACTGGTTGAAAGTGCTTTGATAGGTATCCACTTCATGCTTGATCTCTTTAACCAGTCCGTTCCGCTCAGATGAATTCATGTCTTTTTCCGCAGCCCGGATGAACTCCTGAAGTTTGGATATTTTTTCATGGTATTGCTTCAGGGAGGCAGCTGTCCCGGAATTCATATAGGTGATTGCGCCCATGCGAGTCAGCAGGAGGTTGGCTTGAATGCGTCCGGTAAGGTTTGTCTGGCGCGCCAGTTTCCGGTATTGCGTGAACCCGTCCGAGCTGTCGGTCAGCTTTAAAACTCCCTGTCCCGCAGTTATTGCAAGCAGAATCAGGATCAGCCCGAATCCCGCAGTTATTTTAGTTGTTACTCCTAAATTTTTAAGCATCGGACACACTCCCCTTTTGATTGTCTGGCTTGTTATCTGTGTGGATTTGTTGTGATAATTAGAGTAAAGGATGGGGTTTGTCAATTGGTCGTGTATTTAGTTTAACTTTTAACTATATATGCTTAGGTTGTAAAAGTGTAGTATAATTGTTGCGGAAGGTAAAAAAATACCCCGGAACATTGTCCGGGGTGTTTCTCCATTAGTATTAAGTTTGTTGCGTAGTGCTAGTCGTGGTTCCCGAGTTCCTGTTTGAGTATTTTGTTTCTAATTTCTTTGATTCGGTCGTTTTTGCTCATTTGTTCTAAGGCTTTTGTAATACTTGGAACCAGTGCAGCGTGCTTGATATTAAGATAATGGTACATTGGTGTTATTTCGAGAGGTTGAGAGAGTATTGTCACATCATCAGCTTGAATCTTTTTTAATGTCATCATTGCGGCAATACGGGCAATCAGTACTGCATCAAGCCTTTTGCGGCTGAGCATTTTTATAAGTTGTTCGTTGGTTTCAAGTTCTTTAGCGTTTTGGATGCCCTCAGTGGCAATTTTATTTTCAATGAAAAAAATGCCTCTGAAGTGGCCAACCCTCAAATCGCGCAAATTTTTCCATGTAGGTTCTACTTGTGAACCTTGGCGGACCATCACCATTAAATCCAGATGATCAATCGGAACGGGGACCTTAATAAGGCTCGGGAACTTTTTGTCTACTCCACTGACCTTGAAAAGTTCCCCGTCCACTGCACCTGAATGGGCTGAATGTGTTGAGCGTAATATGGGATATGGTTTGAATTCGACTTCAATTCCCAGAGAAGAGTACGCTTCACGCAGAATTTGGAAAGTTATTTTTGAGCGTGGAGATTCGATTCCAGACAGTATCAGTTTTTCGCCTGCGTGACATAAATTTGCCGAGTTCAGGGAGAACAAGGTTATGCAAATTGTTAATATGTAATTGATTTTTGTGTTCATGTTATTGCAGATATCCCCAGCCGATCAGCCGGTCATATGCATGTTTTGCATAGTTCCCTTGATTATTCACCTTGAGGAAACGGTAGTATTCATTGGCGGCCATGTCACGATTACCGAGGGCTTCGTATGAGACTCCCTTGTAAAAAGTCGTCATGGGGTTGCCGGGAAGTTTCTTTTCATATGCATCAAAATTGGAAAGGGCCTGTTTGAATTTGCGGTTTTCAAGACTGAGCATTCCGGTTATGTGCATGGCCTGCGCTTCTTGTGGATAACGGTCCTTGGCTCGCTGGGCGTATTGCAAACCTTTTCTGGCTTTGCCCTGTGCGAGTTGGCATTTGGACATGAGCAGCAGTCCGGCATAATCATTGGGCGCGATGCGCAGGGCTTTTGAAAAATGGTCTTCAGCTTCATGGTAACTCTTTTTGCCCATGGCCCCTTCACCTTTTTGCATTTCCACAATGGCGGTTTTGATTCTACGAATCGAGGCGATGTTGTCCATGTACCGTTCGCGAAGAAGTTTGCCGTGGTTGTCGGCATAAACGGTATCCCGTTTTTTTACTGCGGTGGCATATCTTTCTGAACTCATGGGGTGGGAGGCGAACATCTGCTGTACGAAAGATGGTTTGCTCTTATGCAGTTTATTCAACTCGTCCATAAGCCCGACCATGCCTTCAGGATCGTAGCCCGCATTATCCATGTAAGCCATACCGAGGCTGTCCGCCTGCCGTTCGTCCGAGCGGGAGTAGCTCGCCAAAAGCATTCCTGCTCCAATTCCGCCCAGTCCGGCTGCCAGCGGCACAAGGCGGCTGTCCTGTGTTGCGGCAACACCCACGCCGACAGCCACAATGCCTTGCACTGCGATGGATGAACTCATGCGTGAGGCAGTGTGACGGGCGTTGACATGTCCAATCTCATGGCCCATGAGCGCGGCAAGTTCTGCTTCGTTTTCAAGGGTGACCAGAATTCCGCGGGTGCAGGCGATGCTTCCGCCGGGAAAGGCATAGGCATTGACGTAGTTGGCATTCACGCAGCGGAAAGAGTAAGGCATGTCCGGCCTGTGACTGCTGGAAGAAAGGGAGATTCCCACACGGGTTATGTAATTGTTGACCCGGCTATCCTGTACCGCGCCATAGTCCGCAGAAAATTGATGCGGTGAATTCTGGCGGTCCATCTGGATTTCCTGTTGCTCGGAAACCAGCATAAGCTGCTGCTGTCCGGTAACCGGGTTGATGGCACATCCGCTCAAAATACCGAGAGTTCCCCCGGCAGCCAGTTTCAGGGCCTGTCTTCTGGAAATTGATCCTGCTTTATTTTTACCGCCCATGCTTCCTCCGAAAATGTTCATTATCTAAAAAGATATATCCGTGCAGCACCTTTGGCAACCTCTCCCTTTTCTGTCATGATGGCAAAGATTACCAATTGATTACATTTGCGGCCGGGATGTTGACTTAAACACGACTCTATGTCTTGTAATTGGGCATATATTTATGCCGGATTCTGAACCTGAATAGTAAAAATGCATTATGGAGTTGCAAAGTGAATATTCCCTTGAAAGAGGAATCATCAGGAGAGATACCTGTTCTCGAATTTAAAAATGTTTCCTTCAATTGGCCGGGCGGTAAGGGATTGCGCGATGTTTCTTTCGCCGTACCCGCAGGACAGTTCGTGCTTATCTCCGGTCCTTCCGGTGCCGGGAAGTCGACCCTGCTGCGTCTGGCTGTGCGGCTGGAAGAGGTCGGGCAGGGGGAAATCTTTTTAAGTGGAGAGCCTGTGCAATCCTACTTTCCCCCTGAATTGCGGACCAGGATCGGTTTTGTGCAACAGACTCCTACTGTGCTGCCCGGTACAGTGCGCGATAATTTGCTTATGCCGTTTACCCTTGATGTCAGAAAGGGGAGCAGTGTTCCTTCGGACGATGATCTGGCTTATTGGCTGGAAAGGCTGGCTCTTGGTGATGTCGCGCTGGACAGTGAAGCTTCTGATCTTTCCGTGGGGCAGCGTCAGCGTCTTTGTCTGATTCGTTCGGTTCTGCCGAAACCGATCGCGATCTGTTTTGATGAACCCACCAGCGCCCTTGACCGGGAAAGCCGGGAGCGGGTGGAGAGAGTTGCCGAAGAGCTGGCGGCTGAAGGGATCACTGTACTTATGGTTAATCATACCAGCTACCATCCAAGTTGTCCGCACATGCATCTGACGGTTTCTGAAGGCAAGGTGGAGGTTCTTTCATGAACAGTGCTTTTATTTCCATCACCTGGGTGCAGCTGCTGATTGCCCTGAGTCTTGTATCAGTTTCCGGGTTCCTTTCCATTTATTATAAGCTCAAGCTGGAGAAGGATCTGGCTGTCGGGGTCGTCCGTTCCTTTGTACAATTGCTGACCATGGGCTACCTGCTCAAAATCTTGTTCGGGCTGAACAGTGCCGTATTGGTTTTGGCTCTTTATCTGGCTATGAC